>JASLHF010000064.1 GCA_030152275.1 Acinetobacter sp.
TTGACCAGCACATGCATTATGTCAGCTGCTGATGCTGTTTTGACTTTAATGCAGGCTTACTGGCGACTGTTCTGAACATAGGAATTATTTCGATCAGAGGTTTTAAGCGCTGGAGCAGACCTGCACCAGCGCCATAGCTGAACATCGCCTATTCAGATTGGATCAAGCTGCGTCTAAGCTTAAGCGCTTGTTATTCATATACAAACGCGTCAGCAGTAAAACACAGGCCACGCTTAGGCCGACAATCAGTCCGGTCCAAACGCCGGCGGCGCCCATGTCGGTAAAGCGCGCTAAATAAATGCCGACCGGAAAGGCGATGATCCAATAGGCCACCATAGTAATCCACATTGGGCCTTTGGTGTCCTGCATGCCGCGCAGGCAGCCGGCCGCGCTGACCTGCCATGCGTCCATAAGCTGATAGCCAATGGCAAACAGCACCAAATATACCGCTACCTTGGCGACATCATAATCGCTGGTATACAGCGAAACGATGTCATAGCGCAGCAGCCACAGCAGGGCCATTGAAATCAATGCCAGCACAGTCCCTGTCAGCAGGCCTAAAAACTGCACTTTGCGCATGGCCTGCAGGTTTCGTTCGCCGTAATATGTGCCTACGCGGATGGTCAGCGCAATTGCCAGCGACATCGGGATCATAAACAGCTGTGAAGTGATGGAAATCGCAATTTGATGCGCAGCGACGGTGATTTCACCTAGCGGGCTTAAAATGATGGCCGCGGTGCTGAAAATGCTGACTTCAAAGAAAATGGCTAGCCCGATTGGCAGGCCCAGCTTTAAAATGCGCTTGAGCCAAAAATGGTCTAAGGCTTCAAATACCGCAAAGGGCTGTGTGGCGTTATAGGCCGGACTTTTTAAAATATAGGCAGCCAATGCAAAGAACATCAGCCATTGCAAAATCGCAGTGGCAAAGCCGCAGCCGGCAGAGCCTAATTCTGGGATTGGCCCTAAGCCATACATAAAAATAAAGTTCAGCGGAATTAAAACCAGCAGCGCCAGCAGGCTGATCGCGGTCACGGGACGCGGATAACCCAGCGCTTCAGAATAACCGCGCAGCGCCGCATACATGGTCACAGCAGGCATGCCGAAGCCGATAGCATGCAGGAATAGGCTGGCTTTGGGCAGCAGCGCTTCAGGCACGCCCAGCACAGCCAGCAAAAATGGTGAAAGCTGCAAAATTAGGCAGGCAATGATGCCTAAAATCAGCGCGACCCATAGCGATTGGCGCGCAATGACCGCAATTTTTTCAGGCGTGCGCGCGCCGTTGGCCTCTGCCACCAGCGGCGTTGTCGCGATCATGATCCCGCTGAACAGCAGCATAATGGGAATCCATAGCCCGACGCCAACCGCAATGGCGGCTAAATCGTTTGCAGAAAGGTGACCCGCCATAATTGTGTCAATAAGTCCAAAACCGGCTTGGGCGAACTGAGTCACTAAAATCGGGAGCATTAGGTGAAACAGTTTTTTTATTTCATAACGGTTTGTTGTTGCAGATGCAGCATTCGGCACAAAAAATACTCATTTCAATACAGGTGCTTAGAAAAGAGGGCTTAGCGTTGCAGAGTGAGAAGCACACCAGTAAAAATCACCACGCCGCCTAACAGGCGCTGCCAGTTAATGGGTGTTTTTTCGGTACCGAGCCAGCCAAATTGATCAATCATCATAGACATGGCGATTTGGCCAAAAATAATCAGTCCGGACAGGGTTAAAAAACCCAGCTTGGGCGCAGTATAAATACTCGCGCTGATGGCGTAGACGCCAAGACAGCCGCCGAGCCAGAGAAACCATGGAATATGGCGCAAGGTTTCAGCGGTCGGTTTCTCTGCAGACTGAAAAAACACCAAGACAGTCAGCGCTATTGTACCAATCAAAAAGGATAAAAGGGCAGCTTGCAGCGGCGAATATAAATATTCACGCAGCTGGCTGTTAATGGCGGTTTGAACGGTCATGGCAATGCCGATACCAAGCGCCAGCGGCATCAGCATGAGCAATTGGCTGCTGAATTTCATTTTTATCTTCTAATTCTTGTTGAGTTTTAACAGTCTACTGTATTGCGCATGAGTTTTCATAAGCGCTGTGATGCAGTCATGTTAAAATGGCGCATCTTCTCTGTCTGATTTTGAGCGCGCTCCTTGGCTGAATTAAATCCTGCACTTGTTCCTCTGTCTTTATACATTCACATGCCGTGGTGCGTGCGTAAATGCCCTTACTGCGACTTTAACTCGCATGCCGTACCGGATGGCAAATTGTCCTTAGATTTAGAGCAGGAGTACTTACAGGCGCTGGTGGAGGATTTTAAAACCCAGCTGGAATTTGCTCAGGGCCGCGCTATTCACAGCGTATTTATCGGCGGCGGCACGCCATCGCTTATTTCTGCGCTAGGCTACCAGTGGCTGTTTAGGCAACTGAAAGCATTGCTGCCTTTTGAAGAACACTGCGAGATTACGCTGGAAGCCAATCCCGGCACAGTCGAGCATGATCCGTTTACAGGCTATTTAGAAGCAGGCATTAACCGGCTGTCCATTGGCGTACAAAGCTTTAACAGCAGCCAGCTGCAAAAGCTGGGCCGCATTCATTCCAATGAAGATGCGGTTTTAGCAATACAGCATGCCCGTGAAGCTGGTTTTGAACGGGTAAATGTAGACTTGATGCACGGCTTGCCGCAGCAGACCCTGGAACAGGCCTTGCTGGATTTGAAACTGGCGGTGGAAAATGGCGCAACGCATGTGTCTTGGTATCAGCTGACCATTGAGCCGAATACGGTGTTTTTCCGTACACAGCCGGTTTTGCCGCAAGATGAGGTGCTGGAGGAGATTCAAGCGCAGGGCGAAGCTTATTTAACAGCCAGCGGCTTTATCAATTATGAAGTGTCAGCTTGGCGTAAAGAGCAGCCGTCTGCGCATAATCTGAATTACTGGCAGTTTGGCGACTATCTGGCCATTGGCGCCGGCGCGCACGGTAAAATTACCCGGCCGGATGGAGTATACCGTTTCCAAAAAACCCGCTTACCAAAGGATTATTTGGCTAAAGTCCCGGCAGAGCATGTGCAGTACCGCCGTATTGAGCGTGAAGAGCTGCCGTTTGAATTTATGATGAATGCGCTGCGCTTAAATGAAGGCGTGGACGCGCAGCTGTATGCACAAAGGACGGGGCTGCCTTTGCAGTCCATGGAATTGCAGCTGCAGTCGCTGCGCCAGCGCAAGCTGATGCAGCATGATCCAGCGCGCTTGGCTTGTACAGAACAGGGGCATATGTTTTTAAACTCTGTACTGGAAGAATTTTTATAAGCAGCATTTTTATGCGCTGATGGAGCGAAAAGGAGCGGCGGAACCTTGATGATATATATCGCGCTGGCAATTATTGGCATTATTTCCGGCATGATCAGCGGGGTTGTCGGGACAGGATCCTCTATTATTTTGCTGCCGATTTTGGCTTATATTTTTGGCGCTAAGCTGGCTGT
>JASLHF010000238.1 GCA_030152275.1 Acinetobacter sp.
ATTCCAACAAACTCCGGATGGAGTTTTTACTTACAGGATGCCCGCTGTGAAAAGCAACAGACCTGTCAATTTGTCCATGGGTCAAGTTTTAGACGTAAACTTAAAATCCCCTGTGGCTATTGCATCAATTTTACACCGTCTATCAGGTGTTATCGTATTTTTACTCGTACCGGTCCTTCTTTGGATTCTCGACAAATCATTGTCTTCGCCTGAAGGTTTTGCGCAAGTTCAAGAAATCTTTAGCGGTTTCATTGTACGTTTTGTCGTATGGGTATTTGTAGCCGGCTTAATCTATCACCTTATTGGCGGTATTAAGCATCTACTTGCAGATCTTGGCGTTGCTGAAGAACTTCAAAGTGGTCGTGTCGCAGCTACTATTTCATTGATCTTGTCTGCAATCGGTATTGTTGCAGCATTTGTATGGATTGTTCTCTAATGAAAAGTGCTACAGGTTTAACAGGATCAGGTTCACGCGATTGGTTTATCCAGCGCGTAAGTGCCGTTGTATTGGCTGTTTATACTATTGTTGTGCTGGGTTGGATTCTTTGCCACGGCGGTTTCAACTTTGAGCAATGGTATGGCTTTATGATGACAACACCAATGAAGATTTTATCTTTATTGTCTGTCTTATCTCTTGTTGCGCATGCTTGGATCGGTATGTGGCAAGTATTCACTGACTATGTGACTACTCGTCAAATGGGTCCTTCAGCAAACGGTCTGCGTTTGGTGCTGACTTCTGCAGTAATCATTGCAGTATTTGCATACGCGATCTGGGCGATCCAGATTTTTTGGGCAAATTGATAGGAAGATATCATGGGCGCTATAACCCCTAAAGAAGATTACACAAATATTCCACACCAAACTTTCGATGCTGTCATCGTTGGCGGTGGCGGTTCAGGTATGCGTGCTTCTTACCAACTTGCTCAAGCTGGTTTGAAAGTTGCGGTACTGACTAAAGTATTCCCAACTCGTTCACACACTGTAGCAGCGCAGGGTGGTATCGGTGCATCTCTTGGCAACATGCAAGAAGATAACTGGCACTATCACTTCTACGACACTGTTAAAGGTTCTGACTGGTTAGGCGACCAAGACGCAATCGAGTTCATGACTCGTGAAGCGCCTCAAGTTGTATATGAGCTTGAACACTTGGGTATGCCGTTTGACCGTAACGCTGACGGTACAATTTACCAACGTCCGTTCGGCGGTCACGCTGCAAACTATGGTGAAAAACCAGTTCCACGTGCATGCGCTGCTGCTGACCGTACAGGTCACGCGCTTCTTCATACGCTTTATCAAAGCAACGTGAAAATGGGTACTCAATTCTTCGTTGAATGGATCGCGCTTGATCTTATTCGTAACGAAGCAGGCGATGTGCTTGGTGTAACTGCAATTGACCAAGAAACAGGTAAAATCGCAGTATTCCAAGGTAAAGCAACGTTGTTCGCTACTGGCGGTGCTGGCCGTGTTTACCGTGCATCAACTAACGCATATATCAACACTGGTGACGGTCTTGGTATGGCAGCTCGTGCAGGCATTCCATTGCAAGATATGGAATTCTGGCAATTCCACCCTACAGGTGTTGCGGGCGCAGGCGTATTGTTGACAGAAGGCTGCCGCGGTGAAGGTGCGATCCTTCGTAACGATGCGGGTGAGCCGTTCATGGAACGCTATGCACCGACACTTAAAGACTTGGCGCCGCGTGACTTCGTATCACGTTCTATGGACCAAGAAATTAAAGAAGGTCGTGGCTGTGGTCCTAAGAAAGACTACATCTTGCTTGATATGACGCACTTGGGTGCTGACACAATCATGAAACGTCTTCCATCTGTATTTGAGATTGGTAAGAAATTCGCGAACGTGGACATTACTAAAGAGCCAATTCCTGTAGTGCCTACAATCCATTACCAAATGGGTGGTATTCCTACAAACATTCATGGTCAAGTGGTTGTTCCAGTTGCTCGTGAAACAGAAGCTTTGGTTGCGAACTACAACAAAGACACTGATGTATATTCTACCAATGCGGGCGATCGTGATTTCACTAAACCTGTAAAAGGTTTCTATGCAATTGGTGAATGTTCATGTGTATCTGTACACGGTGCAAACCGTTTAGGTACAAACTCACTTCTTGACTTGGTTGTATTTGGTAAAGCAGCGGGTGAACACATTGTTGACTACGTCACTAAACACCATGGTGATGAGTACGCTCCACTTCCAACAACTGTGCTTGAAAATACACTGAAACGTGTTCGTCATCTTGATGAATCAACTTCAGGTGAAAATGCTCAAGAAGTTGCTGACGCAATTCGTGACATCGTTCAAGATCACGCTGGTGTATTCCGTACATCTGCACTTCTTGAAGAAGGTGTAAAACAAATTCTTGCGATTGAGCCTCGTGTGCGCAATATTCATTTGAAAGACAAATCTAAAGTATTTAACACTGCGCGTGTTGAAGCTCTAGAAGTTGAAAACTTGTATGAAGTTGCTAAAGCGACACTTATTTCTGCAGCTGCACGTAAAGAATGCCGTGGTGCGCATACAGTGGTAGATTTCGAATTGCCGCCTGATCATGCTGACTACCCATATGGCCGTCGTGATGATGAGTGGATGAAACACACATTATGGTTCTCTGTAGATAACCGTCTTGAGTACAAGCCTGTACGTTACAAGCCTTTATCTGTAGACGCTATTCCACCTAAACCACGTACATTCTAATTGGGAGAAGTAAGATGAGTAGAGGTACTCGTACATTTAATATCTACCGCTACGATCCTGATAAGGATAAAGCACCGTACATGCAAACTTTTAAACTAGAGCTGACTGATAAGCACCGTATGTTGCTTGATGCGCTTCTAGCATTGAAAGTGCAAGACGAATCTTTAACGTTCCGTCGTTCATGCCGTGAAGGTATTTGTGGTTCTGATGGTGTAAACATCAATGGTAAAAACGGTTTAGCGTGTCTTTGGAACCTAAACGACTTACCTGAGACGATTACTATTCGTCCGCTTCCAGGTCTTCCTGTAATTAAAGACTTGGTTGTAGATATGAATCAGTTCTATGATCAGTATGACAAGATCCATCCGTTCTTGATCAACAATCAGCCTGCGCCTCCTAAAGAGCGTTTACAGTCTCCTGAAGAGCGTGAACACCTTGATGGTTTGTACGAATGTATTCTTTGTGCATGCTGTTCAACTTCATGCCCATCATTCTGGTGGAACCCGGATAAATTCTTGGGCCCTTCAGCATTGTTGAACGCATACCGTTTCATCATTGACTCTCGTGATACAGCAACTCAAGAGCGTTTGGCTCGTCTTGACGACCCATTCTCGCTATTCCGCTGTAAAGGCATCATGAACTGTGTATCTGTATGTCCTAAGGGTCTTAACCCAACTAAAGCAATCGGTCACATCCGTAACATGCTTTTAGATCTAGGTTAGTAGATTCAGCAGTGAGAAAGCGCACCGAACGGTGCGCTTTTTTTTGTCTTTAAAATAATGCTGATCAAATGAAGGGTGGGGTGCTGATAATAGCTTGAGGGTATCAAATGATGGCTGAAATTGATGAATTGCCATAAAAATGCAATATGACAGCTGCAAAATGCCGAAAGGACGGCTGGCGGATGAACAATTATTGATGCAAAAACGCTTTTGGCCTTTAAAAGGCGGTTTAAAATGTTATCATATAACGAACAGAGGGGCGTAGATGACAGTATCACGCTCCTTTTTGTTAAGCTGATTTTTGCAATGTAGACTTTTGTCTAAATTGAAAGATCATTTTTTATAAAGCACCATAGCTTAGTTGATAATAGTGCTATTGTATTTAGCAGTTTTATGGGAGGTATATGTCAAAAAAATCAATTGAAAAAGCGAGAACGTGTTAGCATTTAAAACACCGTTATTTGCAAAAAATGAACTTCAAATACGTACATTTTTTCAACAATTTAGATGCTGCAGTCGTTATATAAATAAGGTTTACGCAGCGGCTGAAAGTCGATTTAGAAAAGGTAAAGCGCCAGAATTATTTTTTCTAAGACGATTTGCAAAAAATTGCCCGGTTTTGGTCGGGTATAACCATGAGTAATGATGCCGCTGAGGGGCGTTATTGTTCATTAATCACATTGGGTATGCCTAATGTAGTGATAACGCGCCTCAAGGCAAATGCCTATGGGGACTAATGTCATGTTACCAATTTGACATTACTAATCATGGGTTCGCTTAAAAAGCATCCTGAAATGTTTTTGCAATAGGAAATGGGTCCACAAATGCAAGAAGTTGCTGACGCACTGCGTCTTGACACTGAACTCTCCGCTGACAGTGCAGCGTATATTGAAGAACTTTATGAACAGTATTTGACGGCTCCGGACTCAGTGGAAGCTGACTGGCGCGAATACTTCGATAAATTCCCTAAAGGTGATCAGCCGCACAGCAATGTGCGTGAGCAATTCCTATTATTAGGACGTAATTCAAACCGTGTTCAGCCAGTCGCACAAAGTGCAGTGAGCTCTGAGCATGAACGCCGTCAAATCGGTGTATTACAGCTCATCGCTGCGTACCGTAACCGCGGTCATCAAAAAGCAAAACTTGATCCATTAGGTTTGGCTAAACGTGAAATCGTGCCTGACTTGGATCTTGCTGCGCACGGTTTAACTCAATCTGATTTAGACACTCCATTTAATACTGGCAACTTGGCCATCGGCAAAGCAGAAGCAACACTGGGCGAAATGGTTCAGGCGATGGAAGCAACTTATACCGCTTCAATCGGTGCAGAATACATGCACATTGTCGATACCAAAGAAAAACGCTGGATTCAACAGCGCCTTGAAGGTACACGCGGTCAATTCGGCTATACCGCTGAACAGAAAAAACACGTACTTGAGCGTTTGACTGCTGCTGAAGGCCTTGAAAAATATCTTGGCAACAAATTTGTTGGCGCAAAACGTTTTGGTGTCGAAGGCGGCGAATCATTTATTCCTATGGTGAATGAACTGATTCAGCGTGCAGGTTCTGTTGGCTGTAAAGAAGTGGTTATCGGTATGCCTCACCGCGGCCGTTTAAACCTTCTTGTGAACATCATGGGTAAAAACCCAGCTGACCTATTTGGTGAGTTCGAAGGTAAATCACTGAACAAAAAAGGTTCAGGTGACGTTAAATACCACCAAGGTTTCTCTTCAAACGTAATGACTCCAGGCGGCGAAGTTCACTTGGCATTAGCGTTTAACCCATCTCACTTGGAAATCGTTGGACCTGTAGTTGAAGGTTCTGTACGTGCTCGCCAAGTACGCCGTAAAGACATTGGCGGTGATGACGTATTGCCAATTATTGTTCACGGTGATGCTGCATTTGCAGGTCAAGGTGTAAACCAAGAAACCTTCCAAATGTCACAAACGCGTGGTTACACCGTGGGTGGTACAGTTCATATCGTTGTAAACAACCAAGTGGGCTTCACAACTTCTGATCCACGTGATGCACGTTCTACAGAATACTGTACTGACATCGCGAAAATGATCCAAGCGCCGATTTTCCATGTGAACGGTGATGATCCAGAAGCGGTGTTATTTGTTTCTCAATTGGCACATGACTTCCGTCACACATTCCGTAAAGATGTTGTGATTGATATGTTCTGCTACCGCCGCCGCGGTCACAACGAAGCGGACGAGCCGGCTGCAACTCAGCCAATGATGTACCAAATCATCAACAAAAAGCCGACAACCCGTACGCTGTATGCTGATCAGCTAGTACAGCAAGGTGTGCTTGACCGCGCTGCTGCTGATGCAATGGTTGAACAATATCGTTCTGACCTTGAAGCAGGTAAACACGTTGCGAATGCGCTTGTTTTAGAACCAAATACTAAAATGTTTGTGGATTGGAAACCTTACCTAGGCCACGAATATACAGACAAATGGGATACTACTTTCCCAATCGAACGTCTGAAAGAGCTTGGTGCGAAAATGCGCGAGCTTCCAGAAGGCTTCGTCATGCAGCGTCAGGTTGCGAAAGTGATTGACGACCGTCTGAAAATGCAGACTGGTGAAATGCCGTTGAACTGGGGTGCTGCTGAAACTTTAGCTTATGCATCTATCTTAGACGAAGGTTTCCTTGTTCGTTTAACAGGTGAAGACGTTGGCCGTGGTACTTTCTCACACCGTCATGCGAAACTTCATAACCAAGTGGATGGTTCAACTTACATTCCATTATGTAACTTGAAAGAAAACCAACCACGTACTGCAATTTATGACTCATTATTGTCAGAAATGGCAGTATTGGCATTTGAGTACGGTTATGCAACAACTCTTCCTAAGAGCCTTGTGATTTGGGAAGCGCAATTCGGTGACTTCGCGAACTGTGCGCAAGTTGTAATTGACCAATTCATCGCTTCTGGTGAAACCAAATGGGAACGCGTATGTGGTTTAACGATGCTTCTTCCACACGGTTTTGAAGGTCAAGGTCCTGAGCATTCATCAGCTCGTTTAGAGCGTTTCTTACAGTTATGTGCTGAAGAAAACATGCAAGTGATCACACCGACTACACCAGCGCAGATTTACCATGCGATGCGTCGTCAAGCACTTCGTCCGATTCGTAAGCCAATGATCGTGACTTCGCCTAAGTCGCTTCTTCGTCACAAACTTGCAACGTCTACATTAGAAGAACTTGCAAATGGTTCATTCCAAACTGTGATTGATGAAATCGACAACATCAACAAGTCAGACGTAACACGTCTTGTACTTTGCGGTGGTAAGGTTTACTACGACTTACTTGAAAAACGTCGTGAAAAAGAATTGAACAACACTGCAATCGTTCGTATTGAACAATTGTATCCGTACCCAGAAGCACGTCTTGCTGAAGTTCTAGCTCAATATCCAAACGTAACTGAATTGGTTTGGGCGCAAGAAGAACCGAAGAACCAAGGTGCATGGTTATTCATCGCTCCGCGTCTATATGACGATGTGATGAAAGCGGGCAAACAAGTTCGTATTAGTTATGCAGGTCGTGAAGCTTCTGCTGCACCGGCTTGTGGTTCACCATATTTGCATGCAAAACAACAAGCTCAGCTCGTAAATGATGCTTTAGCTATCGTAGCTGAATAACAGGAGATTCTTAAAAATGGCAACCGAAATTAAAGCACCGGTATTCCCAGAGTCAGTTGCTGACGGTACAGTTGCAACTTGGCACAAACAACCGGGTGAAGCAGTATCACGTGACGAAGTTATCTGTGATATTGAAACTGACAAAGTTGTTTTGGAAGTTGTAGCTCCTGCTGACGGTACAATTACAGAAATCGTTAAAAACGAAGGTGATACAGTTCTTTCTGCTGAAGTGATTGCAACTTTTGAAGAAGGTGCTGCTGCATCTGGCGCTGCGCAAACTCAAGCAGTTCAATCTGAAGCTCAAGTTGAACAAGCAGCTGCGCAAACTCAAGCGGGTGCTGCTCCTGTTGTTGAACGTGCACAACCAGTTGCTGATCAAGCTCCTGCTGTTCGTAAAGCATTAACTGAGTCTGGTATTGCTGCTGCTGACGTAGCAGGTACGGGTCGCGGTGGTCGCATCACTAAAGAAGATGTTGCAAATCATCAAGCGAAACCAGCTGCTCCTGCTGCTGCGCCATTAAGCGTTGCTGTAGGTGAGCGTATCGAAAAACGTGTTCCAATGACTCGTCTTCGTAAACGTGTTGCTGAACGTCTTCTTGCTGCAACTCAAGAAACTGCAATGTTGACTACGTTTAACGAAGTGAACATGAAACCAATCATGGAAATGCGTGCACAATACAAAGATGCGTTTGAAAAACGTCACGGTGCTCGTCTTGGCTTCATGTCATTCTTCGTTAAAGCGGCAACTGAAGCGCTTAAACGCTACCCAGCGGTAAACGCTTCAATTGACGGTAATGATATTGTTTACCACGGTTTCTATGACATCGGTGTAGCTGTATCAAGCGACCGTGGTCTAGTGGTTCCAGTACTTCGTGATACTGACCGCATGAACTATGCTGAAGTTGAAAACGGTATCCGTGCATATGCTGGTAAAGCGCGTGACGGTAAATTGGGTATCGAAGATATGACTGGCGGTACATTCACTATTACTAATGGTGGTACTTTCGGTTCATTGCTTTCTACTCCGATTTTGAACACACCGCAAACTGCAATCTTGGGTATGCACAAAATCCAAGAACGTCCTATGGCAGTAAACGGTCAAGTAGAAATCTTGCCAATGATGTACTTAGCGCTTTCTTATGACCACCGTCTAATCGATGGTAAAGAAGCTGTAGGTTTCCTTGTAACAATCAAAGAATTGTTAGAAGAACCAGCTAAACTCATCCTTGATCTTTAATACTTCAGAATAATGCAATGGGCTTAGAGTGATCCTCTAAGCCCATTTTTGGAGATACACATGTCTCAATTTGATTTAGTTGTTATTGGTGGCGGTCCTGGCGGTTATGAAGCTGCGATTCGCGCTGCTCAATTAGGCTTTAAAGTAGCTTGTATTGAAAAACGTATTCATAAAGGTAAACCGTCTTTAGGCGGTACTTGCTTAAACGTGGGCTGTATCCCATCTAAAGCATTGCTTGATTCTTCACACCGTTATGAAGATACAGTGCATCATTTAGATGATCACGGTATTACAACAGGTGAAGTGAAGTTTGATCTTGCAAAACTGCTTGACCGTAAAGACAAAATTGTAAACCAATTAACAATGGGTATTGATGGCCTGCTTAAAGGCAACGGTATCGAATGGTTAAAAGGTACAGGTAAATTACTTGCAGGCAAGAAAGTTGAGTTTGTGTCTCACGAAGGTGAAACTCAAATTTTAGAACCTAAATATGTAATTCTTGCATCTGGTTCTGTGCCTGTAAATATTCCTGTTGCTCCTGTAGATCAAGACATTATTGTTGACTCTACTGGCGCGCTTGAGTTCCCAGAAGTGCCTAAACGTCTTGGCGTAATCGGCGCGGGTGTAATTGGTCTTGAACTTGGTTCAGTATGGCGCCGTCTAGGTGCTGAAGTTGTTGTATTTGAAGCAATGGACGCATTCTTGCCAATGGCTGATAAAGCTTTGGCAAAAGACTACCAAAAAGTATTAACTAAACAAGGTCTTGATATCCGTGTTGGCGCTAAAGTTGCTGGTACAGAAGTAAATGGCCGTGAAGTTACTGTTAAGTACACTCAAGGCGGCGAAGACAAAACTCAAACTTTCGATAAATTGATCGTTTGTGTTGGCCGTAAAGCATATGCAGAAGGTTTATTGGCTGAAGATTCAGGCATTAAACTCACTGAACGCGGTCTAGTTGAAGTAAACGATTGGTGTGCCACTTCTGTTGAAGGCGTGTACGCAATTGGTGACTTGGTACGTGGTCCAATGCTTGCACATAAAGCAATGGAAGAAGGCGTAATGGCTGTTGAACGTATGCACGGTCACGCAGCTCAAGTGAACTACGACACAATCATTTCTGTCATCTACACACACCCAGAAGCGGCGTGGGTTGGTTTAACAGAAGAGCAAGCGAAAGAAAAAGGCCACGAAGTTAAAACGGGTCAATTTGGTTTCGCTGCAAATGGCCGTGCAATGGCTGCTGGCGAAAACGCAGGCTTTGTTAAGTTTGTTGCTGATGCAAAAACTGACCGTTTATTGGGCATGCACGTGATTGGACCTGCTGCGTCTGATATCGTACACCAAGGTATGATTGCACTTGAGTTTGTATCTTCTGTGGAAGATCTGCAGTTGATGACTTTTGGTCACCCAACATTCTCTGAAGTCGTTCATGAAGCTGCACTTGCAGTGGATGGTCGTGCGATTCACGCGATTCAGCGTAAACGCAAATAAGAAATTGAAGAGAGCGGCTTAGGCCGCTCTTTTTTGTTTAAAGAGGTTGTTTTTATTTGAACAATCATCTAAAAATAAAGATAAGAAACATTGAATAACATTGGGCTGATGAGATTAATCAGCACCAGACAGGCAATAACAAAGCGAAAAATCAGTAAAAAGGTAAACAATGAATCTACACGAGTATCAAGCCAAAGCGTTATTAAAAAAATACGGAATGCCGGTACAGGAAGGCATTTTAGCAACCAATTCAGCCGAAACCGTGAAAGCCTTTGAGCAGCTGGGGGGTAAATTTGCCGTTTTAAAGGCGCAGGTGCATGCCGGTGGGCGCGGGAAGGCTGGCGGTGTCAAGGTGGTCAAATCTGCACAGGAAGCCGCTGATTATGCCAATAGCATCCTTGGCACACGTTTGGTCACCTATCAAACAGATGCCAATGGTCAGCCGGTCAACAGCATCTTAGTGGCCGAAGATGTTTATCCTGTTGAACGTGAACTGTATTTAGGCGCAGTAGTGGACCGTTCCAGCCGCCGAGTGACTTTTATGGCATCGACTGAAGGCGGTGTGGAAATTGAAAAAGTTGCAGAAGAAACACCAGAAAAAATTATTAAGGTTGAGGTTGATCCCTTGGTTGGGCTGATGCCGTTTCAGGCGCGTGAAGTTGCCTTTGCTTTAAATCTTAAAAATGATCAGATCAATCAATTTGTTAAAATTATGACTGCGGCTTATCAGGCATTCATTGAAAATGATTTTGCGCTGTTTGAAATTAATCCGCTGTCTGTGCGTGAAAACGGTGAAATTTTATGTGTCGACGCCAAAGTGGGTATTGACTCTAATGCGCTGTACCGCTTGCCTGAAATTGCTGCCATGCGCGACAAATCGCAAGAAAATGAGCGTGAGCTGAAAGCTTCAGAACATGATCTAAACTATGTGGCGCTGGAAGGCAATATTGGCTGTATGGTCAATGGCGCCGGTCTTGCCATGGCAACCATGGACATTATTAAGCTGTATGGCGGCCAGCCTGCAAACTTCCTTGATGTAGGCGGCGGCGCAACGAAAGAGCGTGTCATTGAAGCGTTCAAAATTATTCTCTCAGATGCTTCTGTTAAAGGTGTGCTGATTAATATTTTCGGCGGCATTGTGCGCTGCGACATGATTGCAGAAGCAATTATTGCTGCAGTGCAGGAAGTCAATGTGACTGTGCCTGTGGTGGTGCGTTTAGAAGGCAATAATGCTGAACTGGGCGCAAAACTGCTGGATGAATCAGGTTTGACTTTAATTTCAGCCAGCGGTTTGGCTGATGCCGCGGAAAAAATTGTTGCTACAGTGAAAGCATAAGGGAGTATCAAGCATGAGCGTATTAGTAAATAAAGACACAAAAGTTTTGGTACAGGGTTTTACTGGCAAAAACGGCACATTTCATTCTGAGCAGTCGATTGCTTATGGCACCAAAGTTGTGGGCGGTGTGACACCGGGCAAAGGCGGCCAAACCCATTTAGACTTGCCGGTGTTTAACACCATGAAAGAAGCCGTAAAAGAGACAGGCGCTAATGCTACATCAATCTATGTGCCGGCACCTTTTGTACTGGATTCGATTATTGAATCAATTGATTCGGGCATTGAATTAATTGTGGTCATCACTGAAGGCGTACCGACCTTAGATATGCTCAAAGCCAAGCGTTATTTAGAAACTTATGGCAATAATGCACGTCTGATTGGGCCAAACTGTCCGGGCATTATTACGCCGGGTGAATGCAAGATTGGCATTATGCCAGGCCATATCCATCAGCCGGGCAAAATTGGCATCATTTCACGTTCAGGTACCTTAACCTATGAAGCGGTAGCGCAAACGACTAAGCTTGGTTTGGGCCAGTCGACGTGTATTGGTATTGGCGGTGATCCAATTCCGGGCATGAACCAAATTGACTGCTTAAAACTGTTCCAAGAAGATCCGCAAACCGAAGCGATCATTATGATTGGCGAGATTGGCGGTACGGCAGAAGAAGAAGCGGCTGAATATATTCAGTCACATGTGACCAAGCCTGTTGTGGGTTATATTGCAGGTGTGACTGCGCCAAAAGGCAAGCGCATGGGGCATGCAGGCGCGATTATTTCTGGCGGTAAAGGTACAGCAGAAGAAAAATTTGCGGCCTTTGAAAAAGCAGGGATGGCGTATACACGCAGCCCAGCTGAATTGGGCTCAACCATGTTAAAAGTTTTGCAGAGCAAAGGTTTAGCTTAATCGCAAGCTGTACTGAGCGGCTGTTTAAAAATAGCCGTTTTTTGAATCTCATATCAAAGAAAAACCCCTTTAGCAGGGGTTTTTCTTTGCCTAAAATTTACCATTTATAAAAAATAATAATGAAAACTCAATTAAAAAGTTAATTTCTCAATCTATCAAAATTTAGTAAATAATTGCTTACAAATTGGCATATTATGTTTAATAAAATCACAATATATGAACTATAGTGTGAAACACATCACATAACAAAGATGTGCTATAACTTAAACCCTAAATAAAAGTTGCTTACATTAGTGCGAATAATCAATGAATTATAATCTACGTTTTTCACATTTATGTGTCTTTTCTGTTTGTACTGCGTTTCAAATTCATGTCTATGCAGCCGTGCCTGATGAACTGCGGGAACACAGCGTGATCAGTATCCGTCAAGGTAAAGTTGATCAAGGACTCAGTGAATTGAAAGCGCTGCTGCAGCAGTATCCGGATAATCAAAAACTGATCGCGGATTACACTGTATTGAGCTATGTCCACGGCAAGTTCGCAGTTTCAGATGAGGCGTTCTTCAGTCAGATTAATCCGCAGACATTTCCAGACTATGGCAAAGTCAGTGTGCTGCGCGCACTGAGGGATTTGCAGCATTATGACAGCGCGCTGATCTGGGCGCGAAAGTTTGATCAAGCTGCGCCCGCGCAAGAGTGGAAGATTTGGCAAGGTGTACTTTTGGCTGAATCGGGTCAGAAAATGCAAGCGCAAAAGCTGTTGCAGGATGTGAAAATGCAGGGGCTGAGTGCAGACTATCTGACGCAGCTGTCTTATGCTTACCGTATAGTTGATATGCCCGCAGATGCACTAAATGCTGCTGATTTATCACTGCAGCAAAAGCAAACACGAGATGCGCAGGAACAGTATGTGCTGGCTTTGCTGGCCAATAGTGATTTTATCAAGGCGCAGGAGTACATAAACCGCTGGCAAATGAATGCCGCGATGCCGCAAGTACAGCATGCATTAAAGATGGCGGATTTTACGCAGCGCATTCAGCAGGGCATACAGGCGTCAAAAAATGCATTAAATATGAAACGCGGTGAGACTGCGAATATTGCTTTAGATAAGGTGTTGGCCGACATGCAGGCTTATGAGTTGCAGCTGCCGGATGACATTAATGCGCGGCGCAAGTTTTACCATGAATATATCTTTGCATTGAATGCGCGTGGAAATGCAGCTCAGGCGGTTGCGCAAGTACCCAAAACACAGCAGGATGAAATGGCGCAGCCAGCCTATGTGCGTCATGCGCTGGCGGATAGCTATTTAAAGCTGCGCAAGCCGAAACAGGCAGAGATTTTGTATAAGAGCCTGTTTGCAGAAAAAAATTATGCAGACTTTAATGTTTATTCTGGACTGTATTACAGCTTAATTGAACAGGAAAAATTTAAAGAAGGTGACCAGTTGATTCAGCAGATGGATCAGCTGTTGCCTACTTATGTTTATAGCAGTGCAAAAGGGGTTGATAAAGCGCCGCATGAAGATCGGCAGGAATATTTTGCGCTGAAAGGGCTGAACTATGCATACCGTAATGAGCAGGCTAAAGCGGAAGCTTATTTTAATGAATTAAATACTAAAGCGCCAGGCAATATCAGCTATTTAAATAATTTGGCGCAAATTCAGCGCTGGCGGGAAAAACCGGAACAGTCACAGCAAACAATTAGCCAGCTGAGCAGTCTGGAGCCTGAAGATCAGAGTAGCCAGATTAATCAGATGCAGAATGCGCAAGCAATGGATCAAATTCAGTCATGGCGCGCATTTAATCAGTATCTGATGCTGACAGCGGGTCAAGACACTGGTGTACTGGAAAGCAAAAAAGAGCTTGAAGACCGTAACCGTCCCACTATTCAGCATCAAAGCACTTGGGGTAAAAGCACTTCAGATAATCAGGATATCTTAGGCCGTTTAAAAGGTACGCGTGAACTGGAAAGCAGTACACGGCTGAATAGCCCTTGGATTTACGATAATTTTCGCCTATTTGCAGATTACAGCGAGCGCTGGTCAAATTATGAAAGCGGAAAGCTTAAAGATAAGCGCATTGGTGCAGGTGCAGAGTGGTCAGACAACCGAAAAACAGCATCGGCGATGCTCTCGCAAAATACTGATGGCGAACACACTGGCGTTGAATTGAATTGGTCACAGTGGCTGAATGACCACTGGAATTATAATTTAGGCTATAACAGCCAAGCTGATATTCCGCTGCAGGCGCTGGCTCAAGGCCATGAAGGCCAGTCTTACAATATGGGCTTGAACTGGCAGGCCAATGAATCGCGCAAGGCTGGCCTTGGCTATCAATATACCGACATAGATGATGGAAATAAGCGTCAGGAAGCATCGGGCTATTTCAAGCAGCAGTTCCAGCAGTCACCGCATCATATCAGCAGTGCAGTACTGCGCGGCTATTACGGGCATAACACTGCAGATTTGAATGTGCCGTATTTTAACCCTGAAAACAGTTACAGCGCTGAAATCAGTTTGGTGCATGACTGGATGACATGGCGCCAATATGAACGTCACTTTAGCCAGCATTTTGAAGCCACGGCAGGCACATACCGCCAAACCGGCTTTAGCAATAAGCCGATTTACAATCTTTATTATCAGCATGACTGGAAGCTTTCGCGCACTTGGGGGCTGAACTATGGTATTGGCTGGGGTTCCCATCCCTATGACGGCGTAGATGAAAAAAGAACATATGCAGTATTTGGCTTTGAGGGGCGCTTTTAATGAATCATTTTTTTAACAGCAGAACACAGCGCATCGCGGCAAGTATTGCTTTGTTGATGGCACCGGCGCTGATGCATGCAGCCAATATGCCTAATCTGAAAAAGCACAGTATTGCTGCGCCGACTATTTCACAAGATGAAAAACGCATTAACCAATTTGTGACACTGACTTTTCATGATGTTCGTGATGATGTGGCAAAACGCGGTGACCGTGATGTCTATGCAGTCAGTACACAAAACTTGGGGCAGTTTTTTGAATGGATGCAGCGTGAGGGCTGGAAGCCTATTACCCTGCATGATGTATGGCTGGCGCGTCAGCACAAAATTAAACTGCCGGAAAAAGCTGTGCTTTTAACCTTTGATGATGGTGCATTAAGCAGTTATAGCCGCATTTTCCCTTTATTAAAACAATACCGATACCCTGCAGTGTTTGCCATTGTGACCAGCTGGATCAACGGCAATAACAAAGATGCCTATGAGGCATACGGGCAGGGCAATCTCATGAACTGGGATCAAATGCGTGAAATGCAAAAATCTGGGCTGGCAGAGTTTGTTTCCCATTCAGATAATTTGCACCGCGGTATTTTGGCTAATCCGCAGCAAAATATGGAGCCTGCGGCCATTACACGCCAATATTTTCCGGCAGAGAAGCGCTATGAAAATGATGCGGAATTTAATCAGCGGATCGTATCTGATTTAAAAAAATCTAAACAGGAATTAGACCATCAGCTGGGCATTAATACATTAGCGATCTTTTGGCCGTATGGGGCTGTGACCCCTGAAACTGAAGCGCTGGCGCGCCAAGCTGGCATTGAAATGTCATTCAGTTTGGGCAATGTAGTCAGTTTGGCAGATTCTGTGCAGACTTATCAGCGCGCATTGGTGATGGATAATCCAACACCTGAACAGATACATCAAAATATGGATGATTTTATTAGTGAAGCGCGCGCGCCATATAAGCAGCGTAAAAGCATGCTGCGTGTTGATCTGTCTGAGCTGGAATCCCCAACACCACAGGAATTAGACCGCAAAGTTGGACGCTTTCTCGACCAGATTAGCGCCTTTAAAAGCAATACCTTATTGCTAAAAGCGGCAGAAGATAAAGATGGTGATGGCAATTATGAGTCGGTGTATTTTCCTAACAGTCAGTTGCCGGTCCAGCAGGATTTACTAAACCGCGTTGTATGGCAGGCGCGTACACGAATCTCTAACCGGGTCTATGTTGAACTGCCGATCAGTCTGGAACTGAAACAGGGTGTTAATTTAGCAAAAATGACAGCAGAGCTATTTCAGAACAACAGTTCTGTGGAAGGGTTAATGCTGAATACCGGTACTTTGCTGGACTGTGCGGTTACTTCTGCGCAGTGGAGTGTGGCCTGCAGTGAACAGGTGGCGCATGTGATGGCGGTTAAAGAGCGCAGTAAAGCGCAGGCTTATTTATATTCCAATATCAGTAACGATAACCAAAGCGCGCTGAAAATCAAACTCAGTTCCGCACAGATGGATGGCTTGAAGCCGCTTATTGCTCAGGTGCTGAGCGGTTCAGATTTCCTGTATATCAGTATGAGCCCTGCAGAGCAGCCGCAAACATTTAAAGCATTTGTACGCCAATTGAAAACGTTAACGCCAGCCCAAGTGCAGCGGCTGATTGTGACCTTTGACTTAAAGAAAAATATGAGCAGCAAAGACTGGAAAAACTATCAGCAGGATTATCAAATTTTAAGAACCAATTCGATTCAGAAAATCGGCATTAATAATTATGAACTGAATGATGGGCCACGCGTGCAGCAAAATTTGTACCGGAGCCTCAGCATGAATGGCAGTCCATTAACTTATCGGCTTCCTGAACAGCAGGGAGGGGAGGAATAATGGCGAACTGGTTCAGTACATGGACATTCCATGATTTTTACTTTGGTTTTGCATTCCTTTATCCGCTGTTTATGGCGTGGCTGTGGATTGCTGGCGGCATTTGGTTTTATTTAAAGCGGGAATTTCGGCAGCCCAAATTGCCTGATCCCGGTGTGGAAGGCTGCAGCATTATTATCCCGTGTTTTAATGAAGAAGCTCAGGTGCATGAAACTATCCGCTTTGCTATGCAAAGCCAGTATCCGCAATTTGAAGTCATTGCAGTCAATGACGGCAGTAAAGACCGCACCGGCGAAATCTTAGATGCGCTGCAGCAGCAGTACCCGAAACTGCGCGTGGTGCATTTGGCGGAAAATCAGGGCAAAGCTTATGCCCTGCGCGCTGGCGCCATGGTCAGCAGCTATGAATATCTTGTCTGTATTGACGGTGATGCGCTGCTGCACCCGCACTCAGTACTATGGATGATGCATCATCTCACCAGTTTCCCGCGCGTTGGTGCGGTCACAGGTAATCCGCGCATTTTAAACCGTTCCAGTGTGCTGGGAAAAATTCAGGTCGGTGAATTTTCATCCATTATAGGATTAATCAAACGCGCACAGCGTACCTATGGGCGGATATTTACTGTATCGGGCGCAATTGCCGGTTTCCGTAAAACAGCGCTGAACCGGATTGGTTATTGGCGTGACGATATGATCACCGAGGATATTGATGTTTCTTGGCGCCTGCAGTTTGATCATTGGGATCTGCACTATGTGCCTCAGGCACTGTGCTACATCTATATGCCGGAAACCTTTAAAGGTTTGTGGAAACAGCGTTTGCGCTGGGCGCAAGGCGGCATTGAAGTGCTGTTTGCCTATATGCCGAAAATTTTTAAATGGCGCCTGCGTCGCATGTGGCCGATTGCGCTGGAATCCATCATCAGCGTGATCTGGGCCTATGTGATGTTTGGTATTTTCCTGCTGTATTTTTATGGCCTGTTTTTCTCACTGCCCGGCGAATGGGCCATTCAGTCGCTTTTGCCGCAGTGGTATGGCGTGATTTTAGGTATTACCTGTCTAGTTCAATTTTTTGTCAGTCTATGTATAGACCGTACATATGACAAAAAACGCCTGTTGAGAAATTATTTTTGGGTCATTTGGTATCCGTTGTTCTTTTGGATTTTGGCCATGCTCACTACGGTATTTGCATTGCCGAAAACCATATTTAAAACTCAAAAACGCGCTCGCTGGGTAAGTCCAGACCGCGGGTTTAGAGGGGAGGAAAAGGATGAATCAGCTTAATCAGCAATTTAGAAAATATCATGTGATTCAAGATGAATCACAGCTGGAACTTCCGCAATACATTGACTGGCCTGATTATGTAAAGCGCAAATCGGCTGGCTATGGCTTAATGGCGGCCGGCTGGATGCTTTGGATGTGGCTGTTTATGCCGCTGCTCACATTGCTGTTTTGGTGGCTGGAAGGAAACACAATTTATGTTCAAACCATAGAATATGTCCGGCCGCAAACCAGTCTGTCGCTCATGAAGCTAATTTTTTGCATCAGCGTATTGATTGGCTGCTTATTTATATGGGCAAGCTACAATTGGGTACGCTTTCATGGTGAAGACCGGCGTCAGCCGGCGGATGATGCTCAGGATGAGGAGTTGGCGCAAGGTTTTTCGGTTAGCACTCATGATATTGAACTCATGCGTAACGGTAAGAATATTGTGCTGTACTACAGCGGTGACGGCCATTTAAGTCATTATGACATTCAGTCGCTAAATCCAGATGCGCAACATGAAGATAAGCCAAACAGCAGCTTGGTTTAATTTCAGCAGGCATTAGAATGTTTTGCGGCGCTCAGCTGGAATTAGATTAAAATGTTTGTCTAAGCATATAAATCTGCATATTTAGGCTGCAATTAATGTGGCACAAAAAAACGGCGAAAACGCCGTTTTTTTGTGCCATACAGCACTTAAGCTTTTTGTTTTAAGCTCTGAGTCAGGCCATTAATGTCACCGCCTTGAATGCCTAGTTCACTCATCAAGCTGTCAATTAAAGGTGCTTGGCTGCGGTAGCGCAGGGCGCTATTCACGACTTGGTCAGACAATGCAACGTTGCCGCCTTCGTGATGTGCATCACCTTGGCATGCGCCGGCGTGGCTGCCATGCAGGCCATTCACTTGCAAAATCTTAATGTCATCAATATTTTCCATAGGCTTCACGCTTTCACGGATAATTTCCGGCAAGTATTTCAGCATTGCTAACCGAATCTGCATTTCTACCTGTTCAGAAGACAATACGTTATTCGCTTCGTTTACAGCACGTGTACCTTCGGCATCGACTTGGTATTGTTTTTCCATGGCTTGTGCCAGTAACACTTTCGCGTCAGCTTCACCTTTGGCTTTTAAGCGAACTTTTTCAGCTTCGGCTTCAGCTGCAATACGAATCGCTTCTGCATCGTCAGCCGCCGCTTGCTTACCTGCTTCAGCAGCAACAGTAATCGCAATAGCGTCTTTTTCAGCTTTCTCTTTTGCAGATACAAGTTCAACCGCTTTTTGACGTTCAGCTTGTTGAATTTGACGAACCGTAATCACTTCTTCTTCTGCTTTTACCGCTTGAGCGCGCGCTTGGTCAGCATGCGCTTTCGCTTCAGATTCAGCACGCGATTTTTCAGCAATGGCAATGGCGCGGTCTTGTTCAGCCAGTTCAATGGTTTTCTTTTGCTCGACTTGGGCTTGCTGAATAATTTGTGATTTTTGAATATTTTGATTTTCAACGTCACGCGCAGCTGTGATGCGTTTTAGGTCGACTTCACGTTCAGCCGCAATACGCGCTTCTTCTGCTTCACGTTTTTTAGCAGCTTCTTGCGAAGCAATTTCTGCCAGCTGTTCAGCCCGGCGTACCGAAATTTCACGCTCCTGCTGCAGTTTTGCATATTCTTCTTCACGTAAGATTTGTAAGCGCGCTTGCTCCGCTTCTAGGTTTTTAGTTTTAATTGCAAGGTCTGCATCTTGCTCAATGGCATTACGCTTACGGCGGCGGTCTTCAATGGTTTCAGTCAGTTTGGTTAAACCTTCGGCATCAAAGGCATTTTGCGGGTTAAAGTATTTAAAGCCCGTTTGGTCCAAACCTGTTAATGAAACAGTTTCCAGTTCTAAACCGTTTTTGTGCAAATCTTCAGACACCACTTGCTGTACTTTCTGTACAAAGTCCACACGCTTTTCATGCAGCTCTTCCATCGCCATTTCAGCGGCAACGGCACGAAGTGAGTCAACAAACTTACCTTCAACCAAGTTTTTCAACTCATTTGGTGACATGGTTTTTTGACCCAGCGTTTGCGCTGCAGTCGCAATCGAGTCAGCAGTTGGTTTTACCCGCACATAGAATTCAGCCATCACGTCTACACGCATACGGTCACGGGTAATGAGCGCTTGGTCATCGGCGCGGCGCACTTCTAAACGCAAGGTGTTCATATTGACAGGAATGGTTTCATGCAAAACCGGCAGCACAATTGCGCCACCGCCTAAAATTACTTTTTCACCGCCAAAACCGGTACGGACAAAAGAAATTTCTTTACTGGAGCGGCGGTATAGGCGGGCAAAAATAAAGCCGATAAAAATCACTGCGGCGAAAATGATGCCGACAGTCATAAGAATGCTGGTAGGAATGTCAAAAGGCATTGTCGTATTTCTCTATATTGGTATCGTTGTCATAAAAATGCTTAAAAAGCGCGGTAAAAAGGCCTAATCAAAAAGGCTTAATATATTTGATTCATGGATCAATCTAATTGTGCAGCTCGAGTCGCCCTGCACGGTATGGCTCAGGCGTTTTGCGCCTGAAAGCCAATTTTAGTTTTTTGGGTCAAAATGACGGCTTGGCCTTCATTGAAAGTTTCATCGGTTTCCGGTTCGACCATCACATAATGTGTGTGGCCGTGCTGATCTGCAACTTTGGCTTGAGCGGGCGAATTGCGTTGAGCAGCGCCCAGTATAATCACAGCCGTGCGTCCGATCAGCTCATCGCTGTATATAGCTAAGGTTTCGTCTTGCGGCAAAATTTTCGCGGTCATCTGCGCGCAAAAGCGTACGATGGGCATGCATAAAAACAGGCAGGCAGGCGAGATGAGCCATGCGCTGAACATTGCGGTGGTCAGCTGCTGCATGATGCCTTGAATCAGAAAACCTGAAAGGGAATAGGCTGTTAAAAAGATGATTAGCCACACGAACAGCGGCACACGGCCTAAATATAGCCAATCCAGAGTCTTCCCCAGCAGGCCTTTGGCGGCATCTGGACTGAGTTCAGCTTCATGGCCTGGATCATCTGGCATGAATTGATCCAAAATACCTTGTGATCCGCCCCCAATCAGCACTAACACAGTTTCAAAAATGCCAAAAAGGAACATCAGGCAGAGGCTGATGCTGAAAACAATATTGGAAGGGTGTGTGAACAATTCCCACATGTTGTTGTTCTCAAAAAAGCGTTTTATCTATGAATAATTAAAACAAATTATTCAGGGCAAATATTTTTATGATTTGAAGATAGCATTGAATGATGCTGTTGTGTAAAAAATAACTGACAAATATTGTCAAAATGTATAAAAAAATATCAATAATGTGAAGTTTTTGGCAATAAGCTGCAAAGGCTTTACACCTCTATTGCTTATGGTCAAAAAGCATCACTTTTGCATCTGATTTACTTCTTATATTCTCAAATGAAGGGCAGAGATGAAATGATTGATGTGTTTAATAATGAAACGTCTGCAGGATGGAGACGGCATCATGATACTGGACGGCTTAAGGTATGAGACGCTTTCTTGGCGGCGTGCTGCCGCGCTTTACATCAATTAGAGCAGTGAGGTTTGAATCCGTACTTTGACGGCCAGCGCCTGCTGTATAATAAATGATTTCATCCATTCGATTTGCTGGCCCATTGGGTTGGTTTTTACAGCAGTGTGTAAAAAATCCAGTTCAGGGATATTAAACAGCTGCTGCTCAATGGCATCTTGCAGCTGATGAGCATTGGATACCAGCGGCATGCTGACCAAATATAATGCTTTAGGGTAGTTATAAAATGCATACAGCAGGTTAAATGCGCGCTGATCGCCCTTTAAGCTGCCTGCGCCAATTTCATAGCTGCGGTCTTGGTTGCTGTGGGTCGCGCCGACTAAAAATTGCCATTGATTATCCAAAAGGCGAAGGCCGAATTGCAGTCCGATTTGATCGGCGCTTAATTCATGCTGCACAAAATTATTAAGCGCCGAACCGTCTTCATTTAAAGCTTCCTGCAAAGTCAGGATGGTGCTGTTGTGCTGATAGATAAAGCCTGCGAGCTTGGCTTGCTCTAAACGGGCTTTCATAGATTCAATATCAAAATGACTGTAGGGCATAAATAAACAACTGAATAAGGACTGTCTTTACTCTAAGGGGCGGATGCCGGAAAATGAAGCCCTAATTAAGAGCTTTTAACGATGATATTATCGTTAACTGCTGTTAATCTTGAACTGCCTCATTGTACGCATTGCAGCACTGTTTTTATCAGATGCAGGGCTGAAATTGAAGTGATGTTAATGGTCTTTCGGTTGACTGTTTTGTTCAGCGCTGTATCATGATTTTTCTTGCTGCACAGTATGCAGATGACTAAAAAATACTTATAAAATAAGCCTAATAGGCATATCAGAAAACCTTTATATGACGAATTTGCATATCAATATAATAAAACAAGCAATAGTTCATATAACTAAATCACTATAATGAATATTAAATTTCTTATGTGTCATACGTGCACAGTCAAAGTAGATCCGGTGTTATCAATGTCAATAAATGAGGAAAGACTTACTCATCTTAAACAGCTTGAAGCTGAGAGTATTCATATTATCCGTGAAGTTGCTGCCGAGTTTGAAAACCCGGTCATGCTTTATTCTATTGGTAAAGATTCTGCAGTCATGCTGCATCTTGCGCTTAAAGCGTTTTATCCTGCCAAACTTCCATTTCCGCTGCTGCATGTAGACACGGGCTGGAAGTTTAAAGACATGATTACTTTCCGTGACAACATGGCGAAAGAGCATGGCTTTGACTTAATCGTACATCAAAATAAAGAAGGGAAAGATGCCGGCGTAAACCCATTTGATTATGGCAGCTCGAAATATACCGACATCATGAAAACTCAAGGCTTAAAACAAGCGCTTGATAAATACCAATTTGATGCTGCGTTTGGCGGTGCACGCCGTGATGAAGAAAAATCACGTGCGAAAGAGCGTGTTTATTCATTCCGTGATTCTAAACACCGTTGGGACCCTAAAAACCAGCGTCCTGAACTTTGGAATCTTTACAACGGTAAAGTGAACAAAGGCGAAAGCATTCGTGTGTTCCCATTATCTAACTGGACTGAGTTGGATATCTGGCAATATATCTACCTTGAAAATATTAAATTGGTTCCTTTGTATTTGGCTGCTGAACGTCCGGTGGTTGAGCGTAACGGTACACTCATCATGGTGGATGATGAACGTATGCGTTTGAACGAAGGTGAAGTGCCACAAATGAAATCGGTACGTTTCCGTACTTTAGGTTGTTACCCATTAACAGGTGCGGTTGAATCAACTGCAACAACTTTGCCGGAAATTATCCAAGAGATGCTTTTAGCGACCACATCTGAACGTCAAGGCCGTATGATCGACCATGACGAAGCAGGTTCGATGGAAAAGAAAAAGCAGGAAGGTTACTTCTAAATTAATCTTGAAATCTCCCCCTAACCCGCTCTTTGAGAAAGAGGGGGACTCCCAAAAATGAACGGAGGTAAGTCCTCCTTTATTAAAGGAGGATTTAGGTGGATTTAAAGATTAAAAGAAACCGATTTCAAAAGAATATGTGGAGCTTTGAGCAATGTCTCACCAATCAGATTTAATTAGCCAAGACATCTTGGCGTATTTAAAACAACACGAAAATAAAGACCTTCTTCGTTTCCTGACTTGCGGTAACGTGGATGACGGTAAATCGACTTTAATCGGCCGTTTACTTTACGATTCAAAATTGATTTATGAAGATCAATTGCAAGCCGTAACCCGTGACTCTAAAAAAGTCGGTACGACTGGCGATGCGCCTGACTTAGCCTTACTTGTAGATGGTCTGCAAGCTGAACGTGAGCAGGGTATTACCATTGATGTGGCGTATCGTTATTTCTCTACAGAAAAACGTAAGTTCATCATTGCCGACACCCCGGGACACGAACAGTACACACGCAACATGGCGACAGGCGCATCTACTGCGGATCTTGCGATTATCTTGATTGATGCGCGTTATGGCGTGCAAACGCAAACCCGCCGTCACTCGTTTATTGCCAGCCTATTGGGTATTCGCAACATTGTGGTTGCGATTAACAAAATGGATTTGGTGGAATTCTCT
>JASLHF010000243.1 GCA_030152275.1 Acinetobacter sp.
TGAATGCTTTCGATGCACAAGAGCTGAGTGACTTAAATGCTCAATTAAAGAAAATGTTTGATTTAATGCCGATGAGCTAAAAATAAATTCAATCAAATACTTGAGATGAAGCCTAAATATAAACTCAAGTATTTAAAGTACTAAAAAAGCTCATCCTAAGATGAGCTTTTTGTTTTATTCAAATAGTAAAACCTTTACACGCAGCGGTTTAATTTTTCAGCGCATTAAATTTTGGCTTTAATTCGGCAGTTTCTATACGGTGACTAAAAGTATTTAATACCTTGAGTTTGTATGCGTCGACATCCATACTGTCATAATCATAGAAACCTTGACCTTCACGCAAGCCATTGCGCTTATTCTGCATATTGTCTTCGATGATTTGCGGTGTGCGATAGCGCTCACCCAATTCTTTCTGTAAATATTGAGAAGCGTAATACAGAATATCCCCTCCGCCCCAATCAATAAATTCCAATAGCCCAAGCACAGAAAAACGCAAGCCAAAACCGGTCCGGATGGCAATATCGATATCTTCAGCTGAAGCAACGCCCTCTTCCACCATGCGTGCAGCCTCATTCATCGCCAAGGCTTGAATCCTTGGAACGATATATCCTGCCTTGGCATTACACACGACAGCAACTTTCCCAATCGCCGTGAGGAAAGATTTGAGCTGTTCAACCGCAGCATCAGAAGTTTGTTCTGAGCGGCTCAGCTCAACCAGCGGAATTAAATAGGCAGGATTCAACCAATGCGCATTCACCACACGTTCTGGATGAGACAGCATTTGCGCAATATCCGTGACTAAAAATGTAGACGTTGTTGAAGCCACAATACACTGTGGAGAAATATACTGATCTAACCAGCTGAATATTTCCTGTTTGGCCTGAGTCTGCTCAGGCACCCCTTCCATAATTAAATCGCACTGCGTTAAAAACTCAGTCGACTCTAATTTGGCCAGAATTTGGATATTCGCCTGAATCTCAGCAATTTGCTCAATTTGAACAAATTGGATAGTCCGGAGCAAAGCTAACTCTTGAGCAAGGTCTTGCTGAACTTGCTGCCGATACTGGATAAATTCTTGTTCCGACCGTACTTTTGCATCGATTAATTTAACTTGAAGCCCAGCATAGGCAAAAGCAATCGCAATTGCCTTGCCCATACGTCCCGCTCCAATCACTGCAACGTGTTGAATCTTGGACATTGCTTTACACTCCTTGCTGCAGCACCGCTTGCATTTCCTGCTTAGATTTATGCGCTAAGCCTAAATTTTCTAAGGTACGGCCTTCTGCATATAAATCTCGGCCAGTGACTGCAGACGCAATATTTAATAAACCTTCTGCAACTGGGGTCGGTACGCCAGCCCAACGGCCAACAGACACAATCAAAGATAAGCCTAGACGTGTATCTTCAAGCATATAGCGATGTTCTTGCAGGTTAATATCTTCACGCCAATCACCGCTGTCCGTTAATTTGCCGTGCGCGCCCCGACCGTACATCCACTCATCGCCTTCACCTTCTTTATTGTAATGATCAGCCAGCGGGAAATGCGGCGCGGTATAACCCAAAGCTTCACGGACACGCATCCGCTCTGCGTCAAGCTGATTGGTCACGCGACGAATTGACGGCTGAGTGCCTTCATTATGAATATCCCATGCTTCAAAATGTTCTAATGGCCCTGCATTCATCATAATCAGCGGCGGATGGATAATTGGCCCAGCATTCATCAATGCGCCACTTAATCCATCTTCAATTGGCTCTACACTCGGATAAGCTTGTTTTAAAATTTTAAATGCATGTTCGGATAAGCTGCTTGGAAACACGCCTGTCGGCAAACGGGTTGCATAACCGCTGACCACAATATGATTCACATCATGTTTGCGCACCAAATAAGGCAATGTACCTGTTTCTGCAAATGCCACTTCGGCATTGTTGCCCGCGTCCTTCATGGCTTTTGCAAATACAAAACTTCCGAACGTGCCCGGCGGCAAATACACCACTTGACCATCTTGAAAGTATGGCGCTGCTTGTTCAGCAAGATTCACATGCGTGGTTGCAGGTAATGGAATAATAATTAATTGCGCATGCGCAATTGCTTTTTCTAAATTATTTTGCAAATTGATTTGGCTGTTTTCAAAGCCTACAGTGACAGAGCGTTCGCCCTGGAAATCTTTGACAAAAAGCTGGCCTGTTGCAGCCAACGCGTTCAGCGCTTCTGCATCACGGCGCCAGAGCACCACATCATGCCCTTTCTCCGCCATTTCTAAAGCCGCTGCATAACATCCGTGACCGCCGCCAAGTACTGTAATTTTCATGCTGAATCCTCCTGATTAACTGAATTCATCATAGAAAATTACTTCACGCATCACTTCCCCATATGCGAATGCACTATTCAATTTACGAAGCTGAAATTTTTAGAATACCTAAGCCGCGCGCATTTTTAAGGTTTGTGAAGGCAAGCAGCCATAACGTTTTTTGTAAATCGTAGAAAAATGTCCAAAACTTTGAATTCCATTCTTGAGCAGAATATCCGTCACCGTTTCATTTTCATGGCTATTCAGCAATGCTTGATGCACCAGTTCAACACGCAGGTCGCGTATATATTCAATCGGAGTTTGCTGAAAATACTGATTAAAACCCTTTTGCAGCGTTCGGCTGGTCACACCGCAAAACTCACTTAAAGCAGGCAAAACAATATTGTCTTTAATATGCTGCTGAATATACTGCTGGGCTTTTTTCATATATGCAGGCAGTACGCGCTGCCGCTGTTCATTTAACCGCTGACTGTAATTATTCGGGACTTTTAACAAAATCAATTCAATCAAATATTGGGTAAAGCTTGCGGAAATAAAGCTCCAATTTTGAATATTGTAATAGGCATGGCATAGATAATTCAGGGTTTCAAGAATGGAGCTTAAGCCTTCATCAGTACACGGCATACCGCTGTCAAAAATTACCGCATCTGTACTGGTATAGCCCAGCATTTTAAAAAGCTGGGTTTCAACATCTTGCTGCGTTAATTTTAAAATAATATTGCGGCAGCGATGATTGGTGATAATCCGGTTTTTACTGTTCGGATGCGTCACAGTCATAATGCCGGCTGACTGCAGCACCTGATGCTGTGCATGCTCAACTTTGCACTGGCCTTCCAAGGTGATACGGAACAAATAGTTTTGTGCTGCCTCATCAATGGTAATTGCCACCGGTGCACTGTATTTCAAATCATACAATGCCGAATTGCCAAAACTAAAACCATTTAAACGCGTATTTAAACTGGCAACCGCGTCAACATCAAACTGGTGCGGACATAAATAGTGGCTGATCTGATCTTTAATGGTTTGATAATCATCTGAATTAAACAGTAAAAATTCATCCAGATAATGCAAATGATTAAACTTAAGCAATTCATTCATCTCCACACTCCATTGTCGGCATTTTTTAAATGCAAAAGCCCATATCTTGATAATGGGCAATTGCATATTTTATAGCTTAACTGTTTTTTCAGCGTTCAATTCAAGTTTAAGCAAATGCCGTCACTTGAACCGATTGCTTCTAAAAGAACATTTAAGCAGAATGTTCTCGCTGCATACTGTCTGCAAAAGCTTTGCATCCTTGCTTTAATAAAATAAAGGACAAGACGCATGCAATACCGCCCACGATAGATAAAGATGTTCCAACCATCAGCGGGTTCTCAAAAATTTTATCTGTCACCAATGCAACCAAAGTGGTTCCAATCCCGACTGCCACCAAGTTGCTGATCAACAAGAAAATTGCCGAGATTTGCGCACGCAGTTGGTTTGGTGCCAACATTTGCATTGCTGTTGTAGAGATTGGCATTGGGAAAGAAGCAAAGAACATGGCAGGTGCAAGCAGCGTCACAGCTAACCAATATTCAGTGACTTGAGTGAATGCCACTAAAGGCAACACCAAACCTACAATCCCAATGACACCCGTAATCATTGGCGCATCTTTACGCCCTTTTTGAATCAGCCAATCATTCAGCCAACCTGCACAAAATACACCCAGTGTATTGGCAACCAGCAAAACTGTACCCAACATATAGCCTGTTTCAGTCGGCGTCATACCAAACTTACGCATAAAAAATGCAGGTGACCAGCTAATTAAGCAATACAATGCCATCGCATAGAAAGTAAAGCCTAAATAATGGCATGTAAATGTTTTACGATGTTTTTTCAAAAACGTAAATGCTGCACGGATGGTGACTTTTTCAACTTCACCTTGGGCATTCACACTTTGCCCTTTACGCTTTGGATCACGCACCGTCAAAATAAACAATAAGCCAATCAATATCCCTGGCAAACCCACCAAAATAAAAGCCATTTGCCATGCTTTTACAGCACCAAAAACAGGAATTTCGATGAAGCTTAAGTTTTTTAGCAAACCAATCACGTAGCCGCCGACTAAAAATGCAATGCCGCCACCCACAAAAGAACCAATTGAATAGACTGCGACTGCGCGGCCCAATTTGTCTTTACTGAACATATCACTGAACATGGAATATGCTGCAGGTGATAAAGCAGCCTCTCCAACGCCAACACCCATTCGGCTAAAGAAAAGCTGAATAAAGTTTTTACTTAGACCGCACAGTGCGGTGGCAATGCTCCAAAAAATAATCCCAACCGCAATAATTTTTGGACGTGAAAAACGGTCTGCTAAGTACGCCAGCGGCAAGCCCATAAAGGCATAGAACAACGAAAATGCTAAACCGTGCAATAAGCTAAATTGAGTATCAGAAAGGTTTAAATCAGCTTTAATGGGTTCAATCATTAACGCTAAAATTTGCCGATCAATAAATGAAAAAATATAAGCTAACATGCAGAGTAGAACTACATACCATGCATATACGCTCGATTTATTAGTTACAGCTACCGCTCGATCATTTATAGAACTATTCATGTAACGCAATCCTTGTATGATGACTCATCTTCCTCATAAGTCATATTTCCTTGATTTTCTTGGCCTAGACAAGAAATGATGTGTTTACGATAAATCGTTAACGCTTATCGCTTTCAATGCGCTCTTCCTAACGAGATTTATTGTTGAATCTAAAACGTCAAATTCCATGACTCTGCATACGAATATAGTTATTTTTACATGTATATTTCCACATCTTTTTGAGTATAAAACCATACCTTTTTGATTGGTTTTTGTCATTAGATATCTTTTAGATCTTATTATTTTTATAAATTTGATTGAATTTTACATGGATTTTTGATTTATTGTATATGCAGATATCTTTTATATAAGGAAATAACCCATGGCACTTTCTCCGGAAAAGGCAGTCGAAAGTATCCACACGATGCATGTTTTGATTGAAAAAATTTTTAGCGGCAAACATGTCGCAGAAGACCTTCCCTCACTGATCGATTATTTTTCTGATCACTTTGAAATGGTCGGCGCAGCTGGAAAACGCATTTCATTTCAGGAAGTTAAAGGCTTATTTGCCAACAATCAGGGGAAAATGCCTGATATTCAGATTGAAATTTATGATGAACAAATTTTGATGCAAAAGCCAGATGCAATTGTCCTTACCTATACCGAAAAACATACCAAAGCCTCAGGCATTCTGATTCGACGCTCTTGCGCACTCATTGAAGAAATTGAAGGGAAAATGCTGTGGAGCTATTTACAGGAAACATTTTTACCATAAAAAGCTAGCGATGGTGAACAGATTCAGTATTACTGAGTTGAATACTGAATCTGATTACATCTCATCACAACGTACAGCTCCCATCTTAAGCATTTCTGTTTAAAAAACAGGAAGTTTTAACTACATACTTCATTCTTTAATTACGCTGCGCAACCTATATTTTTTTAGATTGATCGAGTCAACTGGGATTGTTGCATTTTTCTGACCATCGCCTCAAAAAACTTATCGGCAAAGCCGCTGTCTTTAATCAGCATCTGCGTTAAATCTGCACACTTTTGTTTAATTGGCTCGTCCAGCAATACATCTGCGCCTTGCATAGAATCAGCCAAACATTGAATTTCTGCAGCCCGCTGTACGGTCCAAAGCAGGAAAAAAGCTTTTTCAATACTGCTCTCACCTACTGCAACACCATGATTGCGCAGCACCAATATATGCTGATTCCCCAAACTTTGGATCATCCGCTGCTTTTCATCTTCAAACAGCGTAATACCTTCAAAGGTGTGATAAGCCACGCGCCCATACAATTGCGCGCCATAAAAGTTATCATTTTTGAAACCATGCTGTTTTTGAGCAATCGCGCTGATTGGAGTGGTATGAGTATGAATCAAGCATCGAATATCATCTCGCGCACCATGTACGGCGCTATGTAAAGCAAAACCAGCGGGGTTGCCATCATATTCAGATGGGGTCACTTTGTTGCCTGCCAAATCCACTTTCAGCAAATTTTCAGGTGTAATTTCAGTGTAATTCAAACCAAAAGGATTCACTAAATAATAGTGTTCATCACCCGGCAGGCGCGCTGAAATATGATTAAAAATGGTTTCCGTCCAGCCAAAAAAATCAATCAAGTGATAGCATTGCGCTAGTTTAACTCTTAACTCCCATTCAACTTGACTGACATTCAGCGGGTTTAAACAACGACTATTCATGTCGACAGCTCCTCATTCTTCCTTGATTGATCACTTAAAAATTGACTTAAATCATAAATGACCCGTGTAACCGGCAGCTCACAGCCATACTGTTCTGCCAATTCAAAAACGGCATCGGCAATACTGGCCAGCTCCAGCATTTTTTTATCTTGATAGTCATGCCACATTGAGGTGTAAATCGGCCCCATTTCTGCACCGAGCTGCATAAAGGTATTGGGATCAATCGAAATACGCGCCCCATAGCAAGCTGCCACACTGCGAACTTCCTGCGTGATCGCTTTGGAAATTGGGCTTAAATTCGCATGCGCATAGATATGTTCCAAAGTGGTATTGGCAACGACAGATAAGGGGTTTGAACTGAGATTGGCCATGACTTTGGTCCAGATCTGATCTCGAATATTCTCCACCTGCCGCGCTTCAATGCCGCTATCTGCAAACAGCTGCGCTACGTCCTGCAAACGCGCTGAACTTTGATGATTTGGCTCACCGAAAATCAGCAGATAGGGATTGGTTGATTTCACCTGACCAAAGCCCTGCAATTGCGCGGTGATAAATACCACAGCGCCAATCAGATTCGGCAAAGGAAATTGCTGAATTAATGTATTTTGAGGATCTAGAGCACGAATTGCAGGTACAGGCTGATGCTCCGTAATACCATAAAAGTACCAAAATGGAATGCCATTCATTAAGGGAATGATTTTGCTGTCTTGATGCAGCATGCGCTGTAAATTCGGCAGGATTTCAGTTAGAGCCTGAAATTTTGTAGCGATAAAAATATAGTCTTGCGCTTCAAGATCATCCTGATCACTCACGACCTGCACAGGATGAATATGATGCTGACCCGTTAAATCATCTAATTGAATACCATGAGCTTTAATGTGCTTATAATTTTCTCCGCGCGCCAGCAAACTCACGTTATGGCCTGCAAGGATAAGCCTTGCAGCCACAACGCAGCCGATTGCACCTGCACCATAGACGAGAATTTTTGAATCTGGGTTCACTTCTGCCTCCATGCACATTTATATTCTTGAGTGGGTGATTGAATTACACCGCTAAAACATCCTGATGTTTGCTGTTGATGCCCAAATAGCTTTCAATAATTCTCGGATCTTCCACCAGATCACTGCCCTTGCCCTGCATCGACAGTTCCCCCATTTCTAGGACATAGGCGTAGTCTGCGAGCTTCAGCGCCGCACGGGCATTTTGCTCGACCAATAAAATGGAAACGCCATGAGCACGCAATTGGTCAATCACTTTAAAAATTTCGCGTGTAATTAACGGCGCCAAGCCTAAGCTGGGTTCATCCAGCATTAAAAGCTTTGGTTTGGCCATAAGCGCGCGGCCGACAGCCAGCATTTGACGCTCACCGCCAGATAGTGTTCCCGCCTGCTGGCTATGCCTCTCTCTTAAACGCGGAAAAATATCATAGACCTCGTCCAAAGTTTGCTTCAGCTGGCGATCTCCCTGACGGTAACGCTGAAAAGCCCCAAGCATCAGATTGTCTTCAATACTCATCGAGCTGAACAGCTCACGCTTTTCCGGAACCAGCCCCAGCCCTCTTACCACCATGCGCTCTACTTGCGGACACTGGTCAATCTGGCCATCAAACTCCACATTGCCCTTGGAGCCGAGCAATCCCATAATGGCAGACAATAACGTGGTTTTACCCGCACCATTAGGACCTACCACAGAAACAATCTGCCCCTCATTGACACGCATATTAAAACCCGTCAAAGCTTCAACTTTGCCATAAGCGACACTGAGATTAGAGATTTCCAGTAAAGCCTTTCCTTGACCATTCTTGCTGACATCACTCATGCTGCACCTCCAAGGTATGCTTCCAGCACCGCTGCATTTTTTTGTATGTCCTCTGGCAAACCTTCTGCAATTTTTTGGCCGAATTCCATCACCACAATGCGGTCTGCTAAATTCATTACAAAATCCATGTCATGTTCAACCAGTAAAATTGCCATGCCTTGCGCTCTTAACTTCGCTAATAAATCGGCTAGCGCCTGCTTTTCCTTCAAGCGTAAACCTGCTGCCGGTTCATCCAGCAAAAGCAAGCTTGGACTGGCGCATAAAGCACGGGCAATTTCCAAAATACGCTGCTGCCCCAAAGCCAGACTGCCCGCTTCGGTATACAGATAATCACCTAAACCAACACGTTCGAGCTGAGTCTTGGCTTCATTTAACAAGATATTTTCTTCTTCGCGGTCCAGATAGAACATAGAAGAAAAAACACCTTTTTCACCGCGCAAATGCGTTCCAATGGCAGTGTTTTCCAGTACCGTCATTTCTGGCAAAATTTTGACATGCTGGAAGGTCCGGCTCAGCCCTAATTTGGCAATTTCACGCGATGGGATTCCATTAATCTTTTGCCCCTTAAACATAACTTCACCGCTGGTTGGTTCATCCACACCCGAAATTTGGTTGAACATGGTGCTTTTTCCTGCGCCATTAGGGCCAATCAGCGCTAAGATTTCACCTGCATGAATAGTCAAACTCATGTCATTATTCGCAACTAGACCGCCAAATTTTTTGGTGACATTTTTAGCTTCGAGGATTACGCTGCCTGGTTCGGTTAATGACTGCATGGCTAATGGTTCTGCAACAGGCTGTATTTTGGGATGAATATCCACTGGTTTAAATTTGGCTGGGACCAATTTTGTAATAAATGACCAAAGACCCGCTGGCGCTTTTTGCATCAAAAGAATAATAATGAGGCCAAATACAATGGTTTCATAATGCCCTTCTGCGCCAAAGATTATCGGCAGGAAATCCTGCAGCCACTGGCGAACCATAGTGAAAATACCCGCGCCTAAAATTGCGCCCCAAATACTGCCCACACCGCCTAATAGCGCCATAAACAGATAATCAATACCCATTTGCAGGCCAAACGGCGTCGGGTTAATAAAGCTTTGCGTGTGAGCGTAAAGCCAGCCGGAAACTGAGGCGAAGACCGAAGCAATGATGAATACAATCATTTTGGAACGGAAGGTATTCACACCCATAGATTCCGCCATGACTTGCCCGCCTTTCAGGGCACGCATGGCGCGTCCTTCACGTGAATTGAGCAGATTTTTTGTAATCACAATAGCCGCAAATAAGATCAGCCAAATGAGATAATACATTTTACCGCCGGTATCAAAGGCATAACCTGCAATCGAAATATTGGGAATGTTGGATATGCCAGAGTGGCCGCCTAAAGACTCAATGGTCGAGAAAAAATAATATAGTGAAATGCCCCAAGCAATGGTTCCTAAAGGCAAATAATGCCCTGACAGCTTAAGGGTCAGGCCACCAACCAATACCGCAGAACACAAGGTAATGATAATACCCAGCAACAGGCCGAACCACGGATTTCCTCCGGTCCATGCCAGAAAGCTTGGCAGCTGTTCAGTCACAGTCAGATAAGCTGTTGCATAAGCGCCAATGCCGACCAGCGCCGCCTGCCCAAAACTGGTCATTCCCCCCACACCGGTTACTAAAACCAAACCCAGCACAACCAAAGCATTTAAACCGATATAATTCAGCAAAGTCACTTGATAAGTCGGCAGGAAAACAGGACTGATTAAGACAATACCGACAAAAATTAAAAATAAGTATTTAGATTTCATTCCTCGTCCTCCTCTACATGGCGTGTTGTTAAGGATTTCCAGAGTAAAAATGGAATAATGAGTGTGAACACAATAATTTCCTTGTAATCACTGGCCCAAAACATAGAGAACGACTCAATAACACCCACTGTCACCGCGCCAATTGCAGCAACAGGAAAACTGATCAGGCCGCCAATAATGGCTCCCACAAATCCTTTTAAGCTTAAGATAAAACCGGAGTCATAATATAGCGTAGTCACCGGGGCAATCAGAATGCCCGAAAGCGCGCCAATAAATGCCGCCATAAAAAATGTTAATTTTCCAGCAAATATTGGAGAAATCCCCATCAGCTGCGCACCGATCCGATTGACGGCAGTCGCATGCAAGGCTTTGCCATATAGGGTTTTTTCAAAGAAGTACCACAATACAAAGATCATGATAAAGAAAGCAGCAATAATCACTAAGGTTTGGCTATTGACCACTAGACGGCCAAAATTAAACGTTGCATCACTGAATGATTGAGTTTGCGCGCCATTTGGACCAAAAATTACCAGGCCTAAGCCAACCAAAACCACATGCACAGCAATGGAAACAATCAATAAAACCAGCGGTTTTGCCGTCACAAGCGGCTGAAAAAAAGTACGATAAATCTGCGGTCCTAATGGAATAATCGCGGCTAAGGTTAATAAAATTTGTCCCCACATCGGCAGCTCTGCAAGCGGCAACCGATACATAGCCAGCAATAACAGCCCAATATAAATCGCGCTTCCAATAAATATCTTACTGTTAAAACTGCTCTTGTATCTGAGCTTGGCATACACATCCAATAAGGCATTGATGACAAAAAATGCAGCAACCAGCCAAACAATTAAACTCGGGGTACCAGCCTGAATCGATGCCAACGTGAGTGCACCAAAAACTGCAAATTCACCTAAAGGGATTAATAATATTCGTGTGACTGTAAACACTAAAATAATGCACAATGCTAATAAGGCATAAATTGCGCCACTGGTCACTCCATCCTGTGTAAGAACCAACGCAATATCTAAATCCATAACTTCTTCCCGCCTTTCCTGAGGGTGAGTGCGCCTTAGAGCGGCACCATAAGTACCGCCCTAATCGCTGAACTGCTTAAATTTCTCAGGTTTATTTCAAGAGCTTCCACTGCCCATTTTTCACAATAATCATTTCACGGCCACGTTTATCAAATCCGCTATGGTCTGTTGGGCTCATATTGTAGACGCCTTGCGTACCTGCGACTTCTTTGGTGGTTTCTAAAGCATTGCGCAGCGCTTCACGGAATTGCACCGTACCGGGCTTGGCTGTTTTCAAAGCAACCGGCACCGCTTTTTCTAGCAAGATACCCGCATCGTAGACATTTGCCCCAAACGTTGCAGGCGTTTGTTTATATTTCGCTTTATAAGCATTGATATATTTTGACGCCACGGCTTTAGAGGGATGGCTATTTGGAATTTCGTTAATAACTAACATCAAACTGGCCGCTAAGATAGTATTTTCAACTTTCTTTCCGCCTAAAGTCAGGAACTGATCCAATGCAGCGCCATGGGTCTGGTAGATCTGACCGCGGTAGCCTCGGTCAAATAATGCCGCTTGTGGCGGAACAGCTGCGCTTCCTGGCGCAGCAACTAAGATAGCTTGCGGCTTTTTACTGATCAGCTTCAGCGCTTGGCCGGTTAATGAGGTATCTTGACGCTGGAAAGTTTCTTGCGCCACCACCTGAATGCCATGCTTTTTAGCTAAAGCGCTGACTACCTTGCCCCAGTTTTCACCATACGGATCGGCTGTGCCAATGAATCCAAGCGTTTTAAATTTACGCTTGACCATGTCCTGAATCAGCGCTTCGGCAATAATGTCATCATTCTGAGTGGTCTTGAATACCCATTTTTTCTGAGGATTCATCGGTATAACAATAGATGCTGTACCAACCGGCGCCAATAGCGGCACCTGCGCTTTTGCCACAGTTGCAATTACAGCAGATGCATTTGGCGATCCTGACGGCCCAATGATGGCATCCACGTTATTTTCTTTGATTAATTTCTCTACCGCTTTAACCGATGCAGTTGGATCACTGGCATCATCCAGTGAAATGTAGTGTACATTTTCATTGCCGATTTTTTTAGGCAGCAAATCAATCGTATTCTTTTGCGGAATCCCAACCATAGCGATTGGACCTGATGATGAGGTAATCACACCTACTTTAATATCGGCTTGCGCATAAATAGAGGCCGCCAATACGCTGGTTGCACATACAATTTTTTTTAAGTTCATTATTTTCTCCTCGTTATTCCTTTAACTGCTGCTTTAAATCTGCTTAAAATTTAAAGCTATAGGTGGTAATGATTCGATTCTCTACGAAATCATTGCCTTCACTGTAACCAGCTCCGTATTTGGTTGTGGTGTCAATATAACGCCACTCCACACCAAGCCCTTTCAGTTTTCCTTCTGGAACGGTATATCCCAAAATAAAGTTTGCTTCTGTTTCTTTATTATCTGACAAGCCTGGACGTTCAATATTGGTGCCATATAAATAGCGCAATGTCGCACGCAGTCCAGGCGCACCTATTTCTTTAAAATCATATGAATATAAAGCATGGTAGGTCAGCTCTTCAGGTTTGATAAAACCTAAAGTTGACCATGTATGCAAAAATGGCTGCGGTGCGTAACCATCAAAGGTTGGAAAATTGCTGTCGCCTTTATTTTTTTGCACGCCTGCAGCAAATGAATGCGGGCCATTGGCAAGGTTAGCCTGAACGCCAAAAGTTTGGCTGTCAATCTTGCCATAGTACGCATCGCCGTCTTCACTGTTATGAAAATAACGCGCATCCAATTTCAGCTTACTTGAACCTACTTTCGTATTGTAGGATGCATTTAAATAATGCTGCTGATAAATGTCTTCAAGCTGTCCAAACCAATAAGCGCCTGAGATTGCAGGGCTGAAGTTATAATCAAAACCAGCATAGTTCAGGCCATCGCTTTCCATTCTTGGCTTGCCCGGCGCAAACAGGCTGAGTTTTTCAAACTCGTCATCGTTACGCGCATTAATATGCGTGATGCGGCCCAAAGACAGTTTTAAGTTATCTACAGATTTATTTTCAAATGCAACACCTGCATATGTAGTGACCAATTGACGGGAATCATCAATAAAAGCAACCGGCGTACGCGGCGACAGCTCACCAATCAATAATTCAGAGTCTTTATATTTCAGTTTGAGGGTCGCGCCAAATTTATTGTAGCTGCGCTCCTGTTTATTGCTTACAAGGTCAAAAGGTAAAACAGTATCCGGTCTTTCAGCATGATGATCTGATAAGCGCAAGGCATAGCTGGAAGTCACATCCAAGCCGACTTGTACTGGAGTGTCTGTATAGCCTGAACTGAATTTAAGTCCTAAACCCTGTGACCAGCTCCCCACATCTGGAACAGTTGAATTATTACGGTCCATAAAAAAATTTCTAAAATTTAATGTGGTTTGGCTGTCTTTCACAAAATCAGCATAAACCGCCCCATTACAACAAACAGCCAATAATGCCAATGCTGGTATTTTTTTCATGTAACGTCCTTTTACATAACAATTGAACTTTAAATCATCTCTAATTTTTTAAAATACAGTAAGCTAGCCCGTATTTTTCATGCCATCTCTTACTGTTGTTTTTGACTATACACCCCTAATACTTGTTTAATTCCATGGAAATTTCAATATTATTTTAAGTATATTTATATACCTTAAATAGATTTTCCGCATTCGTAATGGAAATAAAACTTTGAATTGGGCTGCACTTGGCTTTGACAATCTCAATTCACAAAAAATAATTCTAAACAATTGTAAAATAAAATAAATTATCAATTTCTTGGGTTGATTTTTTCGTTTTAGAAATTCGTGCTAAATTTGGAGTTATATGATTAGAAAATCATGCTAATTCTACTGCTTTTTTTTATCCAGATTCTTTAATTTTTTGCGCATTATCTCAACCTAAAAACTCATGAAATATTGAATAATAGGATTGAACTTAATGAAATTTATTACGCAGACAGACACAAAAGAAAACGTGGTCAGCGCACGCGCACCACGCTTATTAAATTTAGCCCAAACCCTATTTAAATGTGAGAACAATTCATCATTCAGCTAGATAATCTTCGTGTTTTAGTTCGAAAAATTTAGAGTGCGCCCAATCCTGACATACCAGTTCAGAATTTCTAATCGCGATACAGCAATCTCGTTATAACGAACTGCTCTTTTCCAAGGATTGCACTGCTGCATTGGTTTTTTATGAGGAAATAAAAATATGCAGTCACCACGACACCAACAAGAAACACCAAGCGAATAACTGACTATCTAATTGATGGAAAAACGGAAATATTAAGCGGCTTTAATGGCCAATTCCCCCGCTACTGTCATTATAGAATCAAATCCATTTGGCCATAAAAAAAGGTGAAATCATCATGATTTCACCTTTTAAAAAATTTGGTAGGTATATCCACTACCAAAATAATCAACAAGATATTGTTTTTATTATATTTTTAAGATTTATCTTATCTAATGATACAAATAGTGATACAAACTTACATGTACTACGATGAACTCTGAATTGTTTGCTCTCTGATGTGAGCAGGATAGTAAATCGCCATTAATCATGTATAAAAAACAATCTTACCTGTAGAAAAAAAAATGATTACGATTAAAACTAATAGATAGCAATACATATCAAATACTAAAAGTTACCATCTTCATAGATATATTACTCATAAGTATTTAAATTTATTACAAATATGTAGTAGAATGATCGATAAATTGTAAACAATAGAATTACCTATTTAAATTAAAGGCTAAACACTCTATGACTACAAATAAAGAATACTGTGAAGAGTTAATTAAAGACATAAAAATTGTAGCTTATTCTCGATTTAACAAAGTTCGTAGGCTTAAACGTAATAATTATTTAGGTCTATTTGCCATCTCTGCCATCTCTATATCAATAATCGTCCTGTCAGTTATTGAAAAAACTTATAACATTAAAACAATAAGTTTAATTCCCTTCACCAATCTAAATATTGATATTTGGATTTTTAGTATTTTATCTTCAATAATAATATTATCAATTTCAATTGCACTTTCAACAATTAAAACCGATATTGAAATAGAAAAACTAAATAAAAGCGCTGTTAAATTAAATGAAATTAGAAGAATGATCGAATTTAAAATACAACATGGTCAAGAGGATTATGAAAATTTATTTAATGAATATAATCAATGCATCAACTCTGATTTAATTAATCATGATGAAATAGATCATAAGATAAACAAATACTTAGTAAATAAAAAAGAAGGCAACTTAGAAAAGGCAAAATATTATTTTAGATTTTATATTACACAAAATATTAATTCTATATTTTTTGGAATTTTAATTTTACTGGCTTTATTTTCGTTCATATCAGCAGTAGCACAGGTTATCATAAAATGTTAAGACAAGATTTTAGTATTAAATCTTTACTAAAAATCACAACAAAAAATGAAATCATAAAGTTTAAACTTGGAAGAGATGAGTCTGAATATAAGGTTTCATTGCAAACCATTTCAGAATATTTAATTAATGAGAAACAAATCATTGATAACTTATACTGTAAAAAAGAAAGAAATAAAATTATTTATAGCACCAAATCTGCCAACACACATTATGCATTAAAGAAAATTTCTGTCGACTTAAAAAATCTTTACAAAATTGAAGTTCCCAATAGAGATGACATTTCAGAACAGATATATAGAATATTCGAACAATCTAGTAGTTTTAGCATTATTAGGCTAGATATAAAAAGCTTTTATGAAAATATAAAATATGAAATCATTTTAAATAAAATAAATAAAGACAAATTATTATCTATTAAATCTATCAACATTCTTAAGGAGTTAAAATTTTTTATTGATAACGGCTTACCACGTGGCTTATCAATAAGTCCTGTCCTTTCAGAAATCTTCATGAAAGATATTGATAGTGAAATAAAAAATCTCAATGACGTATATTACTATGGTCGTTATGTAGATGATATAATTATTATTTCACCACAAAAATATGAATCCACTTTAGAAAAAACAATAGAAATTTTAGTCAAATATAATTTAAAGATTAATAATAAAAAATATTTTAAAAATATTGAAAAAGTAGATAATGATAAAAAATCAATTTCTGCAAGTTTTGATTATTTGTGATACAAATAAATTATAGAAACAATTTCTTATAATAAAAAAAGAATAGTAAAAGCCGAATTATCTAATGCAAAAAAAAGAAAGATTAAAACTAGAATTATCCATAGTCTTTTAGATCGAGTTTACAATACTACATATAAAGATAAAGAAGAATTACTTATAAAACGGTTAAAAGTATTATCTTCTAATTATTCGATAACATATAGTGATTACTCAAAAGCCAATCTCAAAGCTGGAATGTTCTACAGTCATAGACTTGTTAATAACTACGGCATTTTCAGTGAATTTAATCAATTTTTAAGTAAAGCACTATACTGCAAGAACCAAAGTTTTTTTGGCAAGGCAATGGCACAAATCTCATTTAGCGAAAAATTATACATTACAAAAAATATTTGCTTTGTGAGTGGCTTTAAAAATAAGCATTTCATTGAGTTAGAAAAAGATGAGATGGATCGTGTTAAAAAGTGTTGGCAAAACAAACGTCACATAAAATTCTGAGATTTAAATGAAAAGTAAGATTCACTTGGAAAAGAAAGATTTCTATAGAGCATTATTAACCGATGTACTGCCTTATGAAGTACCTTTTATATTAACGAATGAAGGATTTTATAAGAATCTAAAATTCAGCACACTTGATTCTAACTCAAAAAAAATATTAGATAAGTTTTTATTTAATTCTAAAAGAAATACAGATCCATTTGTATTTAAAATATCTAAAGATGAAACAAATTTTAGAAATCTGTATTTAGTCCACCCTAGTGAACAAATAAAAATTTCTAATTTATATAAAAATTATTACCAATTAATTTCACACCTGTGTAATAGAAGTACATTTTCATTAAGATATCCGACATCAATAGCCAAATCTTTTTATATAAATTCTAGTGAAGATACCACTAATCACATATATAAAGATGAAGATATTGAGTTAGAAAAAGATAATAACCCTCAATATGCAAGTACATATTTTATATATAAAGATATTAGTTTTTTGTACAAGTTTTATGATTCTTATAAATTCCATCGTATTGAAAAAAAATTTAGTAAATTATTAAAGTTTGATATAGCTAAATGCTTTGATTCTATATCTACTTTCCAATTACCTAGGTCTATTAATATAAACTATGGTTTTGATAGTAATTCAAATATCCATAGCTTTGAGCACTTATTCTCTTCAATTATGAATAGCGCATATAATGGGAATACACACGGTATTGTTATTGGACCAGAGTTCTAAAGAATATTTTCTGAAATTCTACTACAATCAATCGATAACTCAATAAAAAATAAATTATTGAAGCATAATCTAGATAGCTCCAATAAAGGAATTATCGAAAATGTAGATTATGTTATAAAAAGATATGTTGATGATTATTTTCTTTTTTATAATGATGAAAGAATTGCTAATACTATTTTTAAATGCATTACTGATGAACTATCAAAGTATAGATTATTCTGTAATGAATCCAAAAGTATTAAAACAAATATACCTTTTATTACTGGAGTCACAATAGCAAAACATGAAATAAAAAATAGACTTGATACTTTTTTTGAAATTTTCAGTTCAATTGAAAGTAATGAGAATAATATTAGCTTAAAACTTAATAGATATTACAAAATTTCTAGCCAATTAATTACCGATATAAAATGTATTGTTTTCAACAACAATGTAAGTTATTCAAGCATATCTGGTTACTTTTTCACTTTAATAAAGAATCATGTTTTATTAATTAATAAAAAATCTAATGAATTAACAGAAATCCAATCCAATAATTTAAGTAAATTATTACTAATCATCTTAGATGTTTCTTTTTTTATATACTGTATGAATTTCAAAGTAAGAAGTACATATTTGATTTCACAAATTATAATTTTAATTAGCAATATTATCGAATCATATAATAAAAGCATTGTCGAATTAATTCATAAAAAAATTTATGATGAAGTATATTTAGTTTTAAAAATAAAATCCAAGTCAGACATATTAAATAATGTTGAAATTTTAAATCTTCTTATAGCTGTCAGAGATATTGATTTAGATTATCAAATTTTACCTGAAGATCTTCTTCAGTTATTAGAATCTGAAAATATCAACCAATACAACTATTTTTCTATTATGACATTTTTATTCTATGTTCAACGTAAAAGAAATTACCAGCCTATAAGAGATCTTATTTATCAAAAAATTCTTCAAAAATTTGAAAAAATTGATATAAATATTTCTAACAATTCCGAGTTGATCCATATATTTTTTGATTCTTTAAGTTGCCCTTACCTAACCCCCCATCAAAAGAATCATATTACTAAAGTTGCTTTAAAACCATTGATAGACTTAAGTGATGATGAGATTGAACTTTTCGTTAAGGATATGAGTTCTGTAAATTGGTTCATTGATTGGAATTTAAAGACTAAAGAGGCAATACAACGCTTATTAATGAAAAAAGAATTGAAATCACCTTATGGAAACTGAGATAATATGAGTGGAAATTAGCAATACCTCCAACTATTGTTGGTTGATTTTACACACGATATAACTACTAATTTCTATAAAGGGATGTTTTAAGCATCCCTTTATTTATTAATTGAATTTCTATCTTCTCTTTCTTCACAAATATAGCTATATATTTTTATCATAAAACTATACCCAAAAAATAAATTATTGAAAGGACAATACTCTTATCATAAGACTATTATTCAATATTAAATGATAGTATTATCATAATACTTTAAAATACATGGTCAAATGAGAAGTGACTACTAGAATTTATGTCCGTGCCAGTACCAAAGACCAAGATGCAGAAAGAGCATTAGATGATTTAAGAGTGTTCGCTAAATCCATTAAAGGTGATGTGAACGAATATGTAGAAAATGAATCAGGAACAAAGCTAGATAGACCTGTATTAAATAGATTGTTAGATGAATCAAAGAACGGCGATACGTTACTTGTTGAGAGTGTAGATAGATTATCTAGGCTTTCTCAGACTGACTTTGATGTCTTGAAAGGACGTATAAAAGAAAAGGGATTGAAGCTAGTTATAGCTGATCTACCAACTACGCACATGCTTATTAGTTCAACAGATACCATTACAGGCTCTATCCTGCACCTAATAAACAACATGCTTATAGATTTGTTAGCTACAATGGCTCGATTAGACAATGACAAGCGTAGAGAACGTATCAAGCAAGGCTTGGAAAAAAGTGGATATAAGCCTACAGGCAAGAAAGCAGATATGGCGAAACATGCTAGAATCAAAGAGTTAAATAATAAGGGTTTAACAAAAGAAGAAATAGCCAAAGCTGTTGGCTGTGGTATAGCTACTGTGTATAGAGTTTTAAAGGGGTAATTGGTGTTTTCAAAAAAAGAAAAAAGTATTATTTGTAAGCTATTCTTAGCTTATTTAATTATTATTTCATTCGGCTTGCTGATTTATTACTGGCTTACTAAAAACCCATGTATTGATAAGTCAGCTATGACAAATATCTTCGTATGGTCAGCAACTCTGTTTGCACCTATTACAGCGCTATTGCTCTTGAATGCTTGGAAATATCAATATCGAATCAATTTAATCAATGCAACAGCTTTAGAAACATGTAAATTGTTAGAAAAATCTGAAAGAGAGCTCATGATTTTTGAAGATTTATTACCTCACTTAAAAGTTACAAAGCCAAGCTCAATAAACAGCGAAATAATTAAAGAAATTAATCAATTACCAAATACTATATATGAATCCACTTATGGTATAAGTCGATTAGAAGAGTTAGTTAAAATAACTCCAAATATCGAAGATAAATTTCAAACTATTATTGATATGAACTATAACCTTTCTAAGCAAATTAAAGAATATATAGCTACAGACAATATGGGATTTTTAAATGGATTAGAGAAAGATATAAACCCATTAGCAGATGCTATTTCTGAAACGTCAGTTATTATGAAAACTTACATTAAGGAAGATATTGAAATTTAGTGAGGTTCGTGCATCATACGTCTAAAATGTACGTGATGGATAGTACAAATTGCTTTATATCTTTATTCAAATAAAATCACTCTCAAGCATGATATAGGTCATTGCACTATATCTTTGGAAT
>JASLHF010000002.1 GCA_030152275.1 Acinetobacter sp.
AATCACGTGTTACCGCCAAAGCTTGTGCAGCAAAAGCTTCATTCAGTTCAATCACATCCATTTGCGCTAAATTTAGCCCCGTTTGCGCCAGCAGTTTTTTAATTGCAGGCGCCGGGCCAAAACCCATAATGCGCGGTTCAATACCAACCACAGTCGCACCGATCACTTTGGCGCGCGGTTTTAAACCATATTTGGCAATCGCATCATCCGAAGCAATTAGCAGCGCTGCTGCGCCATCATTAATGCCAGATGCATTACCCGCAGTCACCGTACCGTCGGCTTTCACCACCGGTTTGAGTTTGTTTAAACCTTCAAGCGTGGTCGAAGCGCGCGGATGTTCATCAGTATCCACAACAACTGGTTCACCTTTACGCTGCGGAATCGTCACAGCAATGATTTCATGTTTAAAGAAACCGCGCGCTTGGGCTGCTGCAGTACGCTGCTGGCTTGCTAAAGCAAACTGGTCTTGATCGGCACGGTTAATGTTGAACTGCTCCGCGACGTTTTCCGCTGTTTGCGGCATGGTGTCCACGCCATACATTTCTTTGAGCTTTGGATTAACAAAGCGCCAACCCATAGTCGTGTCTTCAAGTTTTTGACTGCGGCCATAAGCGCCTTCAGACTTACCCATCACCAAGGGTGCGCGGCTCATACTTTCTACACCGCCGGCAATTATCAAATCTGCTTCACCAGCTTTAATCGCACGTGCTGCCATCGCCACGGCATCAAGTGATGAACCGCATAAACGGTTGACTGTGGTTGCTGGCACTTGATACGGCACGCCTGCCAAAAGCGCTGACATACGGCCCACATTGCGGTTGTCTTCACCGGCTTGGTTGGCGCAGCCGTAAATCACGTCATCGACCTGTTCCCAATTTACTGATGGATTGCGTTCCATCAATGCTTTGATCGGCAATGCGCCAAGATCGTCGGCACGTACTGGCGCAAGTCCGCCTGCATAACGGCCGAATGGGGTGCGGATGGCATCGATGATATATGCGTTTTTCATTTTTAAATCCTTGTCAGAAAGCTCCTCCCTTTTTTAAAGGGAGGTTGGGAGGGATTTAAATAAAGATCAATTCGTTTAAAAAATCCCCCTAAATCCCCCTTTGAAAAGGGGGACTAGTCCATTTGTGATTCAATACTGTTTTTAATGCTTCACCTCCCTTAATCCCTCCTGAAAGGAGGGAGACTTTCCAATGTAAAATAAATAACTGATTGGAGAAGCTTCTGCCTTCTTGCGCTTATTTTAAAAGCAGTGCTTTAAAATAAGCTCAGGGAGGTTGGGAGGGATTTAAATAAAGATCAATTCGTTTAAAAAAATCCCCCTAAATTCCCCTTTAAGAAAGGGGGACTTCCTTTTATTTATACCGTTGCATCAATCAGCTTCGCACCCGTCATCGACTGCAATTCTTCAAATGACAAACCATCCACTTTTTCAATCACTTTCATGCCTTCCGCAGTGACATCAATCACACACAGGTCGGTATAAATACGGTCTACGCATTTCAGGCCTGTTGCCGGATAAGTCAGTTCCGCCACGATTTTCGGCTCACCTTTTTTGGTCACATGATCGGTGGTGATAAAGACTTTTTTCGCACCGACCGCCAAGTCCATTGCACCTCCAACGGCAGGAATCGCATCCGGCGCGCCAGTATGCCAATTGGCTAAGTCGCCATTTTCCGCCACTTGGAATGCGCCAAGAACGGCGATATCTAAATGACCGCCGCGCATCATGGCAAAAGAATCACCATGATGGAAAAAGCAGCCGCCAGTCAGCATAGTGACAAATTCTTTGCCCGCATTGATCAGTTCAGGATCTTCTTCGCCTTTTGCAGGCGGCGGGCCGAATGCCAATAAACCATTTTCAGAGTGTAGAAATACATCTTTGTCTGAAGGTAGGTAATTTGAAATTTTGGTCGGCAAACCAATGCCCAAGTTGACATAAGCGCCATCTGGAATGTCTTGCGCCACACGTTCAGCAATTTGGTCACGGCTTAGTTTGCTATAGCTCATTATAAAATCTCCGTATCCAAATTATTGAGCAGGCTGTACTTGCACAACGTGCTGTACAAAGATGCCCGGGGTGATGATGTGTTCAGGATCCAGTGCGCCAAGCTCGACTACTTCAGCGACTTGAGCAATGGTTACATCCGCTGCCATTGCCATAATCGGGCCGAAGTTGCGGGCAGATTTGTTATAAACCAAGTTACCCCAACGGTCGCCTTGCTGCGCTTTGATTAAAGCAAAATCAGCGCGGATTGGATTTTCCAGCACATAATCTTTGCCTTCATAGTTCATGGTCGGTTTGCCTTCCGCCAATAACGTGCCAAAACCTGTCGGGGTGTAAATTGGGCCAAGTCCCATACCGGCTGCCTGAATGCGGCAGGCCAAGTTGCCTTGCGGCACCAGTTCCAACTCAATTTTTCCTGCACGGTACAGTTCATCAAATACCCATGAATCGGACTGACGCGGGAAAGAGCAAATGATTTTACGAACTGCGCCTGCTTTGAGCAATTTAGCCAAACCGTAGTCGCCATTGCCGGCATTGTTATTCACAATAACCAAATCTTGAATGCCGAGCTCGATTAAACCATCAATGAGTTCTGCGGGTTGTCCAGCCGTACCAAAGCCGCCAATCATGATGGTGGAACCGTCTTTAATTTGTGAAAGCGCTTCGGTTAAGGAAGCGGTACTTTTATCGATCATTTGACGAACCTTCTCTGCAGTTTCATGAATTGCTATGCGTAAATATTGTTTCTATCTAAATAGTTATGCATAAAAATTATGGTGTTGTGATCAGTTTAGAAACTAAGCTTATATTTGGAGCTTGGTTGTTGATTCATTTAGCTATGAATAGCAGTTTCTAAAATGGATTCAAACCACTCTAAGGTATTAGAGTGGTTTGATTTTTTATCAGGTGTCATCTTCACGAATTGAAGAAGGGTGACGGTTTAAAGCCACGACCTGAATATCCATATAAGGGTAGAGCGGTAAGCCTTGCAGGATGTTGTGCAATTCTTCATTGCTCTCAACATCAAAAATACTGATATTGGAATACTGACCTGTAATGCGCCAAATATGACGCCATTTGCCTTGTCGCTGCAAATCTTGAGAATATGCTTTTTCAACGGCTTTAATTTCATTGGCTTTATCGCTTGGCATATCGAGTGGGATATGAACGTCCATTTTGACTTGGAAAAGCATGTTGACTCCTTAAATTATTGACGACGTAAGTTGTCGATTTTGTCTTCATCCAATTCAATACCTAAGCCTAAACCCGTCGGAATTTTCAGCTCAAAATTTTCGTATTGCAGTGGAGTTTTTAAAATTTGTTCAGTCAGCAGCAATGGACCAAAAAGTTCAGTGCCGTATGCTAAATTGCTGAAGGTTGAAAATACATGTGCAGAAGCAATCGTGCCTACAGGGCCTTCCAGCATGGTACCGCCATAGAGATCGATACCTGCAAGATTGGCAATTTTTCCAACTTCACAGCCTTCAATTAAACCGCCTGATTGTGCAATTTTGACGGCAAAAACAGAGGCAGCATTGCGTTTTGCCAGTTCATACGCGCTTTGCGGACCCATTAAGGACTCATCCGCCATGATGGCAATATCGAATTTACGGGTTAAGCGTTCCATGGCATCAATATTATTGATTGCGCAAGGCTGTTCAATCAGATCGACGCCGCCGTCTTGCAGCAGTTGAATGCCTTTAATCGCGGTCAATTCAGACCAAGCGCGATTGACATCAACGCGAATAGAAACGTCATCACCCAAAGCTTTTTTGATTGCCAAAACATGCTCAACATCTTGTTCTACAGGGCGTGAGCCGATTTTGAGTTTGAAGACATTGTGGCGTTTGCTTTCAATCATTTTTTGCGCTTCAGCGATATCTTTTTCAGTATTGCCCGAAGCCAGTACCCATAAAACTGAAATGCTGTCACGCAAACGGCCGCCTAACACTTCATTTAAAGGCAAGCCAAGTCGCTGCGCTTGGATATCTAATAATGCGGTTTGAATGGCGCATTTAGCAAAACGGTTGCCATTAATATTACGGTTAATGATTTGCATCGTTTGTGCGACGTTTAAACCATTTAACGTTTTTAATAAGGGTGAAAAATAGGTTTCAATATTGGTTTTAACACTTTCAGGACTTTCTTCGCCATAGCCTAAGCCACCAATTGTGGTCGCTTCGCCCCAGCCGATAAAGCCGTCTTCAGTGCTTACTTTCACCAGTACTAAGGTTTGTGTTTGCATTGTTGCAACCGCCATCTTATGCGGACGGATAGTTGGAATTTCAACAAGCAATGTTTCTATGGACTTATACATTGCAAATCTTTCTTTAATGTTAATCTGTTTATATACCCTAAGTTAATGTAATATCTTAAACTAGAGCCAAAACGGTATTTTTGAATACTTAAAAGGTATATAAATGGAATTAAAACATCTGCGTTATTTTGTGACAGTTGTAGAAGAACAAAGTATTACCAAAGCCGCTGAAAAGTTATGCATTGCTCAGCCGCCTTTAAGCCGGCAAATTCAAAAACTGGAAGAAGAATTAGGCATTACTTTATTTGAACGCGGGTCTCGTCCAGTCAAAACTACCGAGCCGGGTATGTTCTTTTATGAGCATGCTGTTCAAATATTGACTCATACGGCCCAAGCAGCTTCTATGGCGCGGCGCATTAATGCAGTGGATAAGACAGTACGCATTGGTTATGTAAGCTCTTTATTGTATGCATTACTGCCCCAAATCATTTATTTATTCCGACAGCGTTATCCAGATCTTCACGTGGAATTAATCGAGTGCGGGACACGCGATCAGATAGAGGCTTTAAAAGCAGGTAAAATTGATATCGGTTTTGGACGTTTACGATTAACAGATCCGTCCATTAAGCGTCTATTCTTACGAAAAGAACGCCTTAAACTCGCTGTGCATAAAAATCATCATTTGGCGGAGTGTATTGATACCGGTGTGTATTTGTCACAAATTCTCGATGAATCTATTTTTTCCTATCCAATCACACCTAAACCTAATTTTTCGACATTGATTCAGTCTATTTTCACAGAATTGGGTCTGGTGCCGAAAAAGCTGATAGAGGTTCGTGAAATCCATTTAGCACTTGGTCTAGTTTCCTCTGGTGAAGGCATTTGTTTAATTCCTGAAAGCGCCAGTGATATTGGAATGAAAAATTTAGTTTACATTCCAATTTTAGATTTGGAAGCTTATAGCCCAATTTCGTTATCAGTTCGAAATATGGATCAGAGTGCTTATATTCCCAATATTTTAGAATGTATTAAACAAGTATTTGAAGAAGAAGGGAGACCGATTCAACTGACTGAGGATTAATAAGGCGCTATGGTATGCTGTTGATTTAAAATCTCCCTACAGTTTAATTAGACTTCTTCTAAATCCTTCATTCTTAAATTTTGTGCAATGTGCTGCAGTTCCTGTTCATCACGGATTAAGCCTTGCTGAATGGATTTAACTTGTTCTTCAATATGGGTCAGCACTTTTTGGCATTGAGCAATGATTTCATCCGTAAAACTGTCAAGTTGCTGCCATAAGCTCTGTGAAATTTCAGCATATAAACGGTCGTGTCCAATGGCTAAAATTTCTTTGCCATCATCGGCATAAATCACTTCATAAGTCAGGTATTCAGCAAATTGCAAAGGTACGATCGGCACATGGCGCAGCTTGTAATCAACTAAATAACTTGAAATCTGCTGAGAGAGAAGCTGCTCCGCCTGCTGTGTCAGTGCCCTAAATAGTTCATGCACGGCTTGCTGCTCTGCATATTGTTCCAATAGGCTTGGTAAACTTGCAATCATGCTGCGCCATGTTTGCGTTATGATCTGCTCTTTGTGCTGCGCCAATGCATTGCTGGCATTGTCTAGATGCTGCTGCAATTGATGCAGCTGCGGTACAACTTCTAACTGTAAAGGCGCAAGGATTTGTTCTTGCAAATGATGCAGCAAGGCTTCCGCAGGTTTACGCTGTTTATAGGCCAAAGCCGGTTGGATTAAATGCAAAAGCGCATCAAATAAACGGTTAAAACCAGCGCTTTGCATGGTTTGCTCATCGAAATCTGCATTTTTCAGCATTTGCGAAGACGTTGAAATCGGGGATTGCAGCAAGACAGGATCAACCTGCATTTCGATGAGCTGATCAATGGCACGGGTATGCACATCAGTTTCTTGCAGATAACGCTGATCCGCATTTTTATTGCATAAGACTTGGCAAATATCGCCATCGACTTCATCTTCTTCAAAATAATCACTGCGGGTGATCACCGGCAATAACGGTTTATGCCGGCGTAATTCCTGCCCCAGAGACGCTAATTCTTTAACCTGACCGGGTGAAGATGAACTGCTTAACCACAGTACACCATCGGCACTGTCCAAAAAGCGCTGAGTTAATGCGGCATTTTGTGGTGTAACTGAATGCAGGCCCGGGGTATCGAGCAAAATCAAATTTTTGCCTAGACAAACCCCTTGTAGGCGTGTGGTGGTTTCAGTTGCGCCTTCTTTAAAATGCTCCTGACTTTCAATAACCTCGCCCGCATCAAGATAAAAATATTCTACGCTTTGCTGCTGTCGGCGAAAACATTCCGCCAATACATTGCAAAACGAACTTTTGCCTGCGTTGAATTTTCCGAAAATCAGTAAAATAATTTTATCGTCAAAATGCTCTGCGACCGATTGCGCAGCTTGCAGCGTCTCTAATTGCGTTTCCCAATTGGCAATATAGTGTTCAAGCTGCGCATTGAGGGCGGCCATGTCTTGAGCTATTTGGCTTTGAAAAACCAGTCCACTGCTATTTAGACGTTGATGATTGAGATTAATCGCCAATTGCTGATGCCAAGCCTGCATTTTATTTAAATGCAGCAAGATGTCCTGCTCAGGCTGATCAAAAGCTTCGGTGGCATAAATTAAAGTTTGAATTGAATTATGGATCATCATTTAAGCTCCAAAGTGGCTGAGGCCTGTTGGGCTTGCTGGATCTGTTGAAGTTGCTGCTGCAAGTCTTGTAATTGCTCTTTCAAGTGCATGCGATCGGCAGATATTTCAAAATAATGGGCAAATTCGCGGCGTAAACGCTGACGTCCTGATTCGTCCTCAAATATAAGCTTTAAATCTTTACGAAGTTTGACCGAAATTCCCATCACGGCAACCATGACAGTGTCTAGACTGCGGACATTGCTTTTTTGTGTGTCCGGTAAATCAACTACACCATAGCGCACCAGATGGCTATTGATTTCGATACAGGCGCGGGAATAAGCCACTTGAATACGGTTGCGGTCACGTTTTCCAGCTGTCACTTTATACATATTGGCAAAGGAATCTGGCTCTAAGGAATCATCTTTTCCAGAAACGTGCAAAATCGGCTGTAAATCCTCACGGGCTTTATCTAGAACCTGATTCAGATCATGTTCAAATGCCTGACGCTGATGCTCTAATGTTGAGCTGAGTTGCTGAATATTGGCCTGAGTGGTTTGTTGCTGATGTGACAGTTGTTTTTTGAGATCTGCAAAAATTTTACCTTGTTCAAACTGGCGTACGGTTGGAACTTTATTAACTATATGGCTGAGCGTTTGTTGCAACTCTGGAATGCCGCTGCGCTGTACCAGCAGTGGTTTGGAGTTTTCCATACCTTGACGATGACGTGTTGCTGATACAGGCAGAACAGTTGCATCCGGCGCTTGTTTTTGAATGCTGTCGATAATGTGCGTTAAAACAGTTTGATCTGGGATCTGGTCAATTTGGGTCAGCACCAAAACGCTTTGGCGCTGGGTTTGTGCAGCATCTTTCTCGAATTGCTGAAATAACTGCAATTCATAAGGATCAAATTCACCCTCACGTACCGAATGGATCATCAAGCGGATATCGGCTTTATTCCACATGGCATCTTGGGCGTGTTGATCATCAAGGGTTGCTACATCGGCATCTAAGCCGGGCGCATCTAACCAGCGGATATTGTGCTGCAGATGCTCGGACAAAGTTACAGTCTCTCGTTTATCTGCTACCGAGAAAATATCGTCGCCAATCAGTTCATTTAATAGCCGGCTTTTACCATGATTGTATTTACCAATCACCGTTACTGTTGGGAGTTGACCTGCCTGTACGATGGCGCGCAGTCGAGCCAAAGGCTGGCTGTATGTAGGGAGAACAGCTAAAATTTCATGGGTCGCTGCATCAAAAGTATGAATATCCATATTTATATCTTTTCCATAAAATAAATCAGGCTAAGCTGTGACAGCTAGCCTGATTTCAAGATTCAAAATATTACTTTTAACTGCATCAAGCTTGCAGGCGAGGGCGGTCTACCACTTGGTTATCAACACCATCGACTAGACGGCTGAGTTTCAGGTCAAATACCATTTCAGCAAATGGACCTTCAACGCCGTTGGCTTGACTTGCTGCAGGATCAGTGTGTTCTACTGCTTCGACTACAAGGCCTTCACGTGTTGCATAAGCAAAGTCATCATACGTGTACGGGTCGCCAGCCACGTTGATTTGTGTGGTCAGTTTGCGATGACCATCTGCCGATACGAAGAAATGGATGTGTGCAGGGCGGTTACCATGACGGCCTAATTGGTTCAGCAATTGCTGTGTAGGGCCATCTGGTGGGCAGCCATAACCTGCTGGCAGAATCGTTTGTACGCGATAATGACCTTGTGCATCTGTCATAATAGTACGGCGCATATTGAACGGTGTTTGTTCGCCAGTTGGGTCAAAGTGTGAGTAGAAACCTTTGGTATTGGCATGCCAGATTTCAACTTGTGCATTTGGAATAGGCTGGCCATTCGTATCGTAAATTGTGCCATGCAAAATGAGGGTATGGCCATTTGGATCGCTGCCATCATCCATACGGGCAAAACCTTGTGAAACAGGCGCGCCAGCGACATAAAGAGGGCCTTCAATGGTACGCGGTGTTGGGTTTTCAATGCCTAATGCAGCATCGGCAGCATCCATCCGCATATCAAGGAAATGGTCAAAACCTAAACCAGGAGAAAGTAAACCGGCTTCATGCCTTGTACCCAATTGGTTTAGATATGCAATTGCAGCCCAGTATTCATCAGATGTAATGTCTAAATCTTCAATGGTTTTAAATAGGTCAGAAACCACACGGTGAATGATTTGTTTAGTACGAGGGTTTCCACCTTCTTGCTCAAGTCCGCTAAGCATGTTGATGAAATTTTGTACTTCTTCCGTGTCGAAAATTCTAACATTTGTGGCTGTCATGGCTATCTCCTTAATATTGCCAATATGCTGTTTCACGTCATATTTTTTAAATCATTTTATGAGTGAAGCTTGCATCGATCCTGATACTGTTTTATTGAATGATTGTTGATATATACCTTAATTTAATGGAATACCCTTATCCAGTCTTGTTTTGGTATCTTTAAATACTAAAAAGGTATATTTATTTTAAGGATTTACGGATTGAGCGCAAAAGTAAATCTCGTGTATACATTTTGCGTTAAAAAGCCCAAACCATTTTTAAATAACTGGTATGACCTTCGGGACGGTTTTCAACATTGGTCTCTTTTAAATATTTCGCTTCAATCGACCAGTTTTTATCCTGATATTGAATTGCAGGACCAACGGCTAAAACCTGCCCGCGCATGCCAATGTTATCCCCATTTACTTTGTCTGATTCAGTTTGCTTAAAGGCATATCCCTCAACCGCAACTTTGACATGATCATTGAGTTTATAGCCTACGCTATAATCACCTGCAAAATATTCTCCAGATTTATACTGAGTATCATCATTTTTGGTATTAAAGCTATAAGACAATTTGGTCGAAATATCTAAACCATTTTGAGGTGCATAGGTGTAGGCAATGATTGGGCGTACGGTATTGTAGTTCTTACCGATATTGGCAACCAAAGGCTGACTGGGCGTTGCTGAGTCATATTTTCCGGTGTCTAAAACACCTTCGACAGCACCAATCCAATGGTGACTGCCGTGATGCCATCCTAACATTGACCCAATAATTAAATCACCTAGACCACTATTACTGTCTGACATTCCTGCAGCAGACAATCGTAAATCCACAAATGGCTGCGCTGCATAGAATCCGAGTTGTCCGCCTAAATAGTTTTGCTTGGTCATCCAAACCAAACGAGGAATTAGGGCATTTACATCGGCATGAAAATTCGGTGGGCCATTATCAAAACTGCTTGCATGGTAATTTTGATAATAACTGAGTAGGTACACACCAGGCGGCGGCAATGCACCTGCCATCATGCCTTCCGCTCCGAGAGCGAATGAGTCACCACCATTTTCAGTAGCATGTGTTGAAGTGGTTAGAAAACCGATGATGAAAGGAAGCGTTAAACTTACGATTTTTTTCATGTGAAGTCCTTTTATTGCTGTTGTCGTCCAATTTTTGGTTAGTGAATTCATTGATTCACTCAGCTTGGTGTTGCAATCTGCATCCTGAGATTGAAAAGGCAGGTATGAGTGGTTCATGTGATCTGTAATGCATACAGATCACACAAGTGTTGAGTTAAGTTTTAAATATCTAAGATACGATTAGATATGCTTAAACAATGCTGAACGAGACTGTCCATTTGCACCATCTGCTGCACTTAAGAAGCGTTCGGTATGAATGTCTTTTTCAAATAAACGGCTTTGCATTAGGGTTGAAATTGCCGCATCAATCATTGGTGGAGGACCACACAAATAGGCTTTATGCCCACTGCATTTATTCTCAAAATGATGGGCAACCGCTTCATGTACATAACCGGTGAAACCTGTCCAAGCATCTTCTGCCTTAGGCGCATTCAATGCAGGAATGTAGTGAAAGTTTGCATATTCTTTAACCAAATTTTCGAAAATTTCACGGTTATACAGCTCTGAAACATCACGTGCACCTTGGAATAAATAGATATTTCTCGTTTCACCTGCTTCGAGTAGATCCAGAATCATAGACTGCGGGCTGGATAGACCTGAGCCACCTGCAATAAAAATCACACCACGATCATCAGACTTACGCACAAAGAATTGTCCATAAGGTCCTGAAATATCCAGTTCATCTCCTTGTTGTAAATTCTCATGTACATAAGTTGTGGCTGCACCGCCTTCGACTTTACGGATATGAAGCTCGACAATGCCTTCTTCATTTGGTGAATTGGCGATTGAAAATGCACGTGTACCTTCAATATTCGGCAATTGGATATTGACATATTGACCCGCTTGGAATTGCATCGCTCGATCAATTTGCAGACGAACACCTTTAATCGTGGGTGACAGGTCTTTAATTTCAATCACTTTTGCTTGGTAATCTTCAACCAAATAGCCTAAGAAGTCCTCATCTTCATCGACATCCGCTTCAATGACCATGTCAGATTCAGGTTTACAGCAACATGCCAAAACCTTATTTTCTTCGCGCTCAATGTCCATCAGTGCAAAAGGTGAGGCTTCACCGACATCGTAAAAACCATCAGTCACTTGTATTTTACATGTACCGCATGTGCCATGCCCGCAAGCGAAAGGGAGCCAAACCCCTTGACGCAAAGCAGCATCAAGGATGGTTTGATCTTCTTCAACTTCAATCGTGGTACCGATTGGTTCAATAGTAACTTGATAACTCATCCGCTTACTCCCTTAAACATGACTGCCTTTGTAGCCGGTTAAATTCGGTGTGACAAAGCGTAAAAGAGATTTATGGTCAAAGCCTTGTTCTGCCAGTGTCTTAGAAAAATCGGCATTTAGTGCTTCACGGTTTAAGGTAAATTGCACAGTTGACCAATCGATTTCTGCAAATTCAGGATGTTGGCTGAATCCGCCTGTAATTTGTTGGTCAATCAAGTCTTGCAAAGTTTGTTGTGGTGATACGACAAACGCATGTGCTGAACAAAAAAGGGTATGTTGATCCCAACCAATAAATAACAGCATGTTTTCGCCATAATTTTTTTGTTGATCAAGAGCATCAAATTGATAATTGTCTTGGATTGCTTGTACTGGCATGAGAATACTCCTAAATTCCTTGAGCGAAGCGCATGCTGTGCGTGGCGTTGAAAATGGCTGACACAGCAATGAACTTCATCTTTATTCCTTATGATGCTTATGCACCTTTCCATTTTTTCCAGCGTTCTTGGTCTGGCGAACCTTCAATATCTAAATTGTCTGCACCGACATTAAAATTGTAATAGTCACGTAAAATCGTTTCTAAATCTGGACCACCACAGTTGCCTTGCAGGATTTGGTTCACAGGTAACCATGCCTGGATGTATTTCTCAGGTTCACGTTCGAAAATGTCATGACAACCATCTGAACAGGTGTGATAACGCTCGCCTTTATAAATGCTGTCACGGTAACTAAACATGGTTTGGTCACCATCCATTTCTGTAAAGGTCATTGGAATCTGACAGATTTGACACAATTGTGGTAAGCCGTTGCTATAGAAACGCTTGCCTTCAGCTTCTAATTTACGTGCCATTTCCCATTTTGGACGATAGTATTTATCGAAGGTATCAGGGTATTTCGCAGATAACCAATCCATTTCTTCATCAGTTGGAATCCAAGTGTGGAAGCCTGCTGCATGACCGAAGTTGTAGAAAATCCACCATGCTTGATGCGAAACGTGCTCTTTCTCTTTTTCAATCACTTCTGAGTATTTCGGCATACGAATACCGTAACGGCTCAAGTCTTTGAATAATGCACCGCCTGCTTCTTCAAAATACGTTTCCCATGCTTCTTTCCATGACATGACTTTATTCGGAAGCATGTAATCCATCATCATGCCAACGATAGAGAGTAGGCGAGTACCACGCCAGAACCATTTATCAATCCATTCTTGAACGATTGGCACGTTGTCTTCATGTTGCTCAAGTAGGAATTTGACAATTTCTAAACCAAGTGTCATGTGACGAGCTTCATCAGATTGTGCTGAGAAACCAAAAGTCACCGTTGCCATATCACCGTTGTAAGCTGCTCCTGACATGAAAGGAACAAACAATAAGTTAGTAAGTACATATTCAAAAGCAAAGCTAATTGCCAGTAAAAACTCAAATGGTCCTGCTGAACGCGCATCTTCAAAGAATGATTTAGGTACAGACAAATACCACACGCGGTCATGCATGTGAGACCAATCTTGGAAGCCATCAAAGAATTTGTTGTAATGGCTCATGGCATGGATTTGAGTTTGCACATGACGCAGCTCATCAATTGATTGCATTTGTGACGCAATACGTGCACCGATCCCGCTAAACTGGCGACCTACATGGGCATAGCCTTGATACGCTTGATATTCCAGTGGTGTAACTGCAGTTAAAAACAGTTTGATGGCATTTAAATAGCGTTCATTGGAAACATTCATTTGCCCATTGTTTTGTGCAAAAGCATCGAAAATGGCATAGAGTTTTTTCTCTTTTTCAGCCTGATATTTCCAATACGAATCCATGGTTAAACGGAACGGATCTTCCCATTTTGACCAATCAGTGATTTTAATACCTTCAAATTCTTCATAAGGAAAGGCATCTTTACGATCTGCATAGGAAAAGTCCCAATCCAAATCACGGGTCAGCATACGATAGCGATCTTTGGCATTCAGCTTTTTGGTTGCGGTTTTAGTCGCTGTTTTTGTATTTTTAACATCAGTATTCATTTTGATCATCCTGTTCAATCATTGAAATGCTTTGTTTTAAGATTTTTTGTCTTAAGACTGTTTAGTTCCATTTCAGGGTAAAGGTGTCATCATCTTCATCGACGTTGCCACCTAGCGTGATCATATTCAGTTGTAACTCTTGAATATCCCAATCTTGTCCGAGTTTTTCAGACACAGTTTCTGCACGAATAATTAAACCTGACTCGCTTTCAACACGAATCATGGCAGGTAAATATTGAATCGTTGCATCAGGATTATCTTGTTCAATCGCTTCGATGATGTAGCGAGAGGTATCGTTGTCTTGTAGTGCTAAATAAACTTTTGAAGTCATGGTGCAATTCCTTGTGCAATATTAAATATCAGCTAAACCTGCTTTTTTGCTACGCTCGGCGATCAGTACAACGGCTTGTTCAATATTGCTATCGCCTAAAGCAAGACCTGCCCATGCGCTAAACGCTTCTTGAACTTGTGGTAATAGTTCTGCAATCCAGCCTTGAATCAGGGCTTTATTTTCCTCAGATTCAGCAATGGCAAGTTTAAATACAGGATCTGACCATTTACGTAAATCGCTTAAACAGTCCTGCATAAATTCAGTCAACATTGCTACATCACGTGCGCCATTTTCGACTAAGTATTGATCAAATTGCCCATATACAAGGCTTTGGATACAACTATCAATTAACAGGTTTTGCAGTACATAGAGTTTGAACCAGTCTTGCTCAGTTAGACTTTGTTCGCACAATTTACGAAGCTGTTGCCAAGCTGCATCATTCATCCAAGCCTCTTTGGCTTGTTGTAAAGATTCGCCAGTATTGCCATCAAGTGCTAAGCCAATACGTGAAATGTATTGCGCCATGCCAAGACGATCCATTGCCGCAAAAATACAGGCCTGCGTAATCACTGTGCCGTAGCCATAGGCGCTGCCTGACATCATGTGTAAATTTGCTGTTTGCTCTACATAACGAAATGGTAGTAAGCAAGTAATCATTTTTTGCTTCACGTCTTCGCTGATATTTTCAACCAAGAAACGTTTTTCAAAGAATGCATAATTACTTTCAGCAGTATCTTGCAAACGTGCACGATGTTGTACATAAGCGCCGTAGTAGAACTGACGAGGGTCTTTAAACACATACCAATCTTGCATTTGTAAGGCAGTATGAGTTTTATCATTCAACGTCTTATCAGGCTTCCATAAAGGGCGATAATGGAAATTGGTGGTTGCTTGTACATCAAAGCTGACTTCTTGATAACGTGTTGCTGGTTTATTCCCAAAACGGCGCTCGATATACGCATAAGTCTGGCGAATAGGCTCGACACTGGAAGTTTTAATTTCTAAAGTCATCATGATCTCCTTATGGAATTAGCCCAGATCTTCTTGATCTGAATGTTTTAAAGCGGGGTTGAGCACAGTTGGTTCTACGCCATAGCGCCATTTATCTTCCTGTGCATCATTCCAAGCTTGCTGTGCTTCTGTCATTTCTACGACTTGGTTCGCTTCACAAAAGTTTTGAAACGCTTCTTGTGGTAAAACAAGTTCAACAAATAAGGTTGGATCGTGAATTGCAAAGTCAAATTCAACAAATTTGGCATGACGATCACCTGTGATACGGATGTACTTGGTGAGTTGCTGTTGTTGGCTCATAACGAACGTCCTTCTATTTTGGCACTGACATCATGTCTGTGGCGCAACCTTGCGTTTGTTATGTTTATTCCAAAAACCGTGCCAACTTTTTTATTGTTATATTTTTCAAATAGTTAATATTTTTAAATAAAATCTTGATTGATTTGATCAGGATAATTTCATCATTTGATGAATTACTATTTTTGTTTTTTTCATGATTTGATGAATAGGTGTGGAAATAATTTAAAAAATAAGTGTGAGTGAACTGAAAAATAGTTTTTATTCATTCAAAGTATTTTTTTATAATGAATTGATTTATATGTGTATAAATTTAGCATACTTAAAAGGTATACAAATATAAGAATAAGGTAGTGAACCAAATTGGTCGGAATTAGGTAATATCAATAATGCGTTCACGATGACATATAGCCAAGGATGGATATCATGCCCAAAGCCAAAGATGTGAAGGTCTATAAGCAGATCCTTGAACAGAACAAAGATATTCAGGATTTACTCGATAAAATTATTTTTGATACCGAGCATGGACAAATTTGGTTTGATGAAAACCGAATGTTGCTGATGCATACCAGTATTTTAGGTTATTTACGTAAAGATCTTTTTAATATGCTTGGCTTGGAAAGAACCAAACATTTTTTTATCCGTTGTGGCTATCAGGCGGGTATGCGAGATGCTGAGGTGACTTCAAAACTTCGCCCTAATTTAAATGAAACAGAAGCTTTTATGGCGGGTCCACAGATGCATGGTATCCGTGGAATGGTGCAAGTCGAAGTCAATGATCTGCATTTGAGTCATGACTTGAAAGAGTTTTATGCAGATTTTAATTGGCATAACTCGTTTGAGGCAGAAGTGCATTTAAGCGAATTTGGTCCCTCTGATGAACCTGCGTGTTGGATGCTATTGGGCTACGCTTGCGGTTACAGCAGTTTCGTGATGGGACAAACCATTATTTACCAAGAAACGCATTGTGTTGCACATGGCGATGAACATTGTCGAATTATTGGTAAACCTTTAAGTGAGTGGGAAAATTCTGATGAATTGATTCGCTTTATGTCACCAGATCCTGTGTCAGATGAAATTATTGCCTTACAAGCTGAGTTAAATGAATTAAAGAAAAATATTTATACCGAAGCGGAAAGTGACTACACCATGTTTGATGCTGTGGGAGAGTCTGTTGCGTACCGTAAAGTCTGTGATTTACTCAAGAAAGCAGCGGGCAGTAAAGTTGCGGTACTTTTACAAGGTGAAACTGGTGTAGGAAAAGAAGCATTTGCACGTGGTGTGCATATCGGAAGTCAACGCAAAGCAGAACCATTTGTTGCGGTGAATTGTGCGAGTATTCCACCAGATCTGATTGAAGCGGAACTCTTTGGGGTCGAAAAAGGAGCCTTTACTGGAGCAACGCAATCGAGAATGGGGAAATTTGAACGAGCACATGGTGGCACGATTTTCCTTGATGAAGTGATTGAACTATCCCCACGTGCGCAAGCAACTTTATTACGCATGTTGCAAGAAGGCGAATTTGAGCGGGTTGGTGATTGTAAAACCCGAAAAGCGGATGTGCGCATTGTTGCTGCGACCAATGAGGACTTAGAGCAAGCTGTAAAAGATGGACGTTTTCGAGCAGACCTTTACTATCGCTTAAATATTTTCCCTGTGATGATTCCAGCGTTACGTGAACGCCGTGAGGATATTCCTTTATTGATAAGTCACTTTTTGACGCGGTTTGAGAATATGTATGGCAAAACATTAAAAGGGTTAAGCGATAAAGCGAAAAATTTCGTGATGAAATATGAATGGCCAGGGAATATTCGAGAACTGGAAAATTTATTGGAAAGAGCGACTTTACTGACAGACCATCAACAAGAAATTAAATTAGACAGTTTATTTCCACAACATAAAGAGCAAGATGTCACAACACAGCCATTAAATAGTTTTGCAAATGTTGAAGATTTATTTACTGAAGATTTTTCTTTAGAACAACTTGAACAAAAAATCATCCGAACTGCAATGGATAAGAGTCGGCAGAATGTTTCAGAAGCCGCACGATTACTTGGGATTAGTCGAGCAACTTTGGATTATCGTTTGAAGAAAATTCAAGATAATAAACAATAAATAGATCTTGTTTTTAGGTTGTTATTTAACTAATCATCTATAAGTGAATTGTACTGCAATTCGCTTAAACTACTTAGTGAAATCTTTAGCTTCCTAAACCTTAATAACGTTAATCATATTGAACAGAAAACTGAGCACTTGCGTTTGCAATTCCTGCTAGTGCTTGCGCTTTAGTCACAATATAATTTGCATAAAATAGTGCTGAAACATGGCCATTAATATCTGTGCTAAAGGCTTCACTTTTCTTGCCTAAAGCTAATCGTTTTTTATCTTGATCTCGGATTTCTATAGCAATATTTTCAGCTTTATTGGCTAAGCTATCAAGTGCTAAAAGTTCAGCATTTTCAGTACTTCGTGGCCCATCAAAGGTGATCGTTACAGACCCATTCGGTGGGCAGTTACTCATCTCAAAATGAATAGGGGTTGGTTTTGATTGACTTCCAACATTTGGCAAGTCTTTGCTTGCAACGCTCCCAAGTTGGATATATTTATCCTGTTCCGAACTTAACACGCCACATGTTGATGTTGTCACAATTCCAGAAAGCTCAATATTTATTCGACCCAGCTCTACACTGGTATTTTGAGCGTGTGAGAATTGAAGAATATTCAAATAAAATATTGTAATGATAACAACGATGTATCTTGTGCTATTTTTCACTGTCATCTCCTAATCAAAATCCACTCTAAGATACCCTCTAGATTTAAACGGACCAATTACTGGTTTATTTCCAGTGATACTGATGGGCCAAGCTTTGATAGTCACATTTGCTGGTTGTTGATTAAGATTAAATGGAATCACACTGTTAACATTATTCGGTATTAACACATTATCACTTTGATCTGATATCTTAAAGCCAATATCTGGATTATCTGAGATTATCATATCGCCAGAGGCTTTTTCAGCCTCAAGCCGAAGTGTTAGCATCGCTTGGGCATTAATATTGGTACATTGAATCGCTAAGGTATGACTTTGTTTATTGACATTGTTGGGTTTATTGCCAGGACCTGCCTGACTAAAGGCATAGGCTGGGATTTCTCCAAACTTAATTTCTAAAAAATCACCTGTGCCAATTTTGCAACTTTGTGGAACAGTAATAGAACCACTGTAACTGATCTTATAGACAGGGATACTTAATGGATCTGCTGAACCTGTTGTGACATAGACAGTAAACATCGTTTTTTTTGGAATAGGTACAAAGTCAACAAAAGGCTTAACCACTTTGATGCGAAAAGTGAAGTTTGAATCTAGAACTGCAAAGGGTTGGCCTTTACTTACATTGGCGTCTGTACCCATTTGTACATATTTTGCAGGTGGATAAAAATCTCCAGCAGCACTATCAGTAATTTTCATAGCACCGACTAAATAGTCATTGATCGGTAAGTATTTATACTGATCAATGGTTTCTATGATAGATAGGTTGGAAACATAACTACGCATGGTTCTATTTTGACTGATACTGGGACTATGAACAGGGCAGGTTCCATAAACTTGCGAGGAAAAATTCTTTTTTAGCTCTACAATTTTACCTACAGCGTTATTGGAGCTGCTAAAACTATTGGACAGATCATAAAAAACTTCGTCTACCACACCATTCCCTTTACTGTTCCAACAGACAACTGCAAAAGATGGGGTAGAAACAAGCAACAACATACTGGAAATTAAAAGCTTAAATTTCAAATGATCTCTCCTTATTGACATTCAAGATCAAACTGAATAACGGGTTTACTAAGGTCCATGTCTGAAATATCGTAGTTTGCCAAACATTTTCCTTCTGCAGATTCCCCCCAATTTACTTCCAGTGTGCCTTTAAGTGGAAGTCCAGTTAAATAAACTCGACCATCATCTGCAACGATGCTAGTGGCTGAACTTTCTTTTTCAATCACGCTACTTGCATAAGGTATAAACTTGCCGTTATGGGATAAGGTGATGAGTGCTCTTACACCTATACTGGTGTTAAAGGTCGCTCTAGCAATAGCCCCTTTAATTGGGACAACATTTTCAACATTATTGCTGATTTCAAGATTATTACTGAAAGTATTTGAATTGAGAGCAACACGATTGGCACGATATTCAGTGGCATAAGGGACGATGGCATAACCACGCCAATCTGTTTTAACACCTGTATAATTTTCGATATTTACACCTTTAGCACCAGGTGCTTTAACCAAAATTGAAGTGCTGCCTAAAGGCTGACCAAAGGTAATCCCATCACGGTGTACTAAAATTCCACCAGAAGCATTATAGGTAAACTGATTTGAGTTCTTTTCGTAGCTATAACCTGCACCTACAGTACCATAACTACCATTGTAATTTAGGCTGACAGAACCTATGTCACCTTGCTTACTGACTTGTCCCTGATTGATGCTATAACTTAGATTACGATCTTTCAGTAACGTACCACTTAAACCAGCCATATAGGACTCATTACCATTTGAATTTTGTGTCGTCGAAAAAGTGCTGTAAGCATTTTGGATAGGATGATTACGGAAATTCGCTTTCGGCCATAGTTTGTCCAATGGGAAGGAGATGTTCATGGAATACAGGGTGTCACTTTGCTTAATTTCAGAGTATTTGTTGTGGCTGACAGAGAATGAATAATTTAATGCTTTCCATGAGTTTGCATAACCTGCTTGAACCCATTCATTTCTTTTGTTGGTATCCCAATAGGTTTGTTGATTTCCTGAAACAAATAAAGAACCATAGTTTCCAAGTGAATGCGAAATATTAACTTCAAAGCGACCTTTTTTAGAATTATATAGATTGTAGTAATCTGTAATGATTGGTGTATTGGCTTGATTTCCATCTTGTGTTTCGGAAACGTGATAGCCACTCATACGATTATAAGCAATATCATTTAAGGTATAGAAACCTTTGGTGGAATAACGATAGCCTAATAACTGGAATGTTGTTCCAGAGCTTAATAATGATTTTGAATATAGAAAGCGTACAGACTGTCCACTGTTCGTAGATCGATCTGCCAACTCACTATTTGCATGAGTAAGGTCAAAAGATAAAGCGCCATAATCACCGAGGTTAGCACCTAGTCCTACCAATGCACTCTTATATTTTTCTGATAATTGTGTTCCAGCATAAACGGATATACCATTTTTTAAACCGTGAATTGCTGTTGCCTGTAGCAACGAAGGATTATCTTGAGAATCTAATCCGCTACGGTATTCGCCAATAAGTAGGCTATATTTTGTGCGCCCTTCACGTTGTAGCACTGGAAGGCTTGAGTAGGGCACTTGAAAGCTTTGAATCGAACCATCATTTTCTTTTATTGTGACCAAAAGGTCACCGCTGATTGAGGTTGGATTCAAATCTTGGATAAGAAACGGTCCTGGTGCGACATTAATTTGATGAATAACAAAACCATTTTGTTTAATCACTACTTTTGCATTGGTTTTTGCAACTCCACGAACAGTGGGTGCATAGCCTTGTTGACTATCTGGATACATAGCATCAGAGGTCGACAAATGTACACCGCGAAAACCAAAGCTATCAAAAATTTCACTACTCGTAGAACCATCACCAATAACCAGCTGGCTTTTTAATGGAATAATGGTTTTTTGTAGATAGGTATTTAAATTATTCCATTGATTTGTGGTTTTACCGTTGTGCGAATTAGCGTTAAAGCTGCCTGAATGTCGGAACTGCCATGAGCCAATATTGAGTCCATTATCCAGCCGTAAAAATAAACTGTTAGTATCTGTTTTAGAGTTGTCATAACCCGAAATATTATAGTTGGTATAAAAACCGTTGATTCCTTCATCCCACTGATCGGGTGGGATATAGCCACGAATTTGGTTGCGTAAAGACGCTTGCGGCAAGCTGATCAATAATTTTTGTTTATCAAATTGAAAGTGGCTGTTTGCACCGTCAATAATTGAAATAAAATCTACACATTGTGGGTTTGAGCTAGACAATTGCTCGTATTGGGCAATATTGACTCCAAATCCCTGTAAGGTTTTGCTGTCTAAACACGGAAATAAACCTGTAGTATCTTGAATACCTGCTTTTTCAATAAAATTGATATCACGAGTAAATACATATTGATCGTTGACATACACATCAACTCGATAAACGCCAGGTAATTGATGGGTCGACTTCTCAAATCTGCTTAAATCAGAAATTTGTGAATTAGACAAGTTATCTGATAAAAAAGCAGGGTTAAAAACCTGTTCCGCATGGCTGATTTTTGGGGTTACGATTGAAATAAATATAGTCACAGCGATACCCACAGGATACCGCTTGATATTTCTCTTTACGCATACAATATTGTATGGCATTGAAAATAGACTATTCATAATTATTACTTCAGTTCTAAATCAACTTTAGTCGTTAAACCACCGTAATCATTGACCGTTTGATAACTTAGCTTATTACCAGAAGTCGCTGAAATTTTTGTTTGAGCAAATGGGCTCGCCATCACATTTGACACCTTTTGGTTGTCAACAAAAATGTTCACAAAAGAAACATGATATGGTGAAGGATTATTCACCATGATTCCTTCTGATGATTTTGAAAACTTAAGCGTTTCTAATGAAGCTTCAGGTTTAGTTTTTAGATTTATTGGTCGAACAAACAGTTTGATTCGAGATAAAACAGCGAGTTGTAAAATATTCTTGTCAGTTAAAGTCGATTTATCAATTGAAGGAATTGCCTTGACATTGATCCAAAATACAGACTCTTTATCTTGCGGTAAGTTGGCGGCAACATTGACAATTCTTAATGTATTTTCGCTATTTGCTTCTGCGACAAATAAGGGGGGAGTGATGAGAAAATCCTTTGATTTTTCATCTAAATTATTTTCAATCCATGAGTTAATTAAGAAGCGTTCTTTATTATTGCTGTTCACAATAGCTAATGAAACTTGCTTTGCATCGGTTGGGTAAATAACACGAGTTGCCCCCAGTGATATACCGCCAATAATATTGTTATTGGCCAAACTGGTGGATGCTAAGCAGGCTAAGGTTATACTAAGAACACCATTTTTTAATAAGTTCAGTTTCATATAAATCCTTAGAATTCATTTATGGATAAAAAACAGAAATTAAAATATTTGATGCTTGAGCGGATGACTTTTCTGAAGTTTGGTTGAAGAGAATACCAATCTTATTCTTAGTGAAACTGTCATAACGTTCAGGTCGATCAATTTGTCGAATGAATTTCTGATCTAGACGGGTCTGTTGAAGACCTTGAATGTTTAATTCTTGATGAATATCAAAATCATTTCTTGCTTTTGGATCTGTATAAAACATCTCATAGCTTGGCTTATTTTGTTCAGATAGGCCAATAGCAAGATTATCGTAGATGCTTACAGGGCATAATGAAAAATTGATTTGAATCGAAGAGTTGGGAGTTTTAATAGATACAGCAGTATTATTCTCAATTAAAATTGAGCAACTTTGATTTATCAAAACTCCCTGAAAATGAGCTTTCCCACCAAATACATAACTTTCTGCGTAAATATGAGTATTTACTAATATTCCAGCAATCAAGGTTATATACTTTTTCATGGTAAATAAGCTTATTTAATCAAATATTTAATAATTATCTTAGGCAGATAAATTACTCATATTTCACTACAAAAGTTGCATCTGCATTTGCTTGACCTGGTGTAGATGCGCCAGTAGCTACATAACGAGCGCTGAATTGAAGAGTGTTATCACCAGTGATCAATGTTTTAGGTGTAGAGAAACTTGCACCAGTAACACCTAAGATTTTTGAAGTGTCATCAGCAATCTCAATCCCTACATTTGTTGCAGCAGTTGCGTTTGTGCCACCAGCAGCAACTGAAAGTAAGTTTGCATTAGACGCTACAGATTGGCCATAAAATGCAACAGCAGCAGTTGCTTGAACTGTTGGATCACAGTCAACAAGTTTAATTTGGAACGGTATTGGAGTTGTTTTATCGCCAGCAACAGCGAGGCGTGCAGTACGGTATTGACCTAAATCAACAGTTTGATTTGAAGATTCGGTACTTACAGCGCATGCTGCATTTACGATTTCACCAGTAAAATGTACTGTACCACCGTTAACTGTTACAGGATCAGCAGCAAAAGCCGAAACTGAAATAGCTAAAGCAGATAAACTTGCAGTACTTAATAGAGCTAATTTCATAGTAAACCCATTCATTTTAAAATATTGATTTTCAGAATTTAGTTAATCTCTTAACACATATATTTCATTTGTTAATTAATATCAAATAAAATCAAGTGAATTGTGACACAATTTACATTTTTTATCAATTGATTTTTCAACTTATGGTTTTATCGTATAAACCTATCGATAAAGGCTTATTCAGGAATAGAATAAGTGCTGATAAAAACCGAGACTTTTGCTTGAAAAACTAAACATACTTTTTCAGTATTTCTTTTCTCATGAGTAAAAAAGCAAAAGTTCTGTACAGTTGAATTTAAAGTTGAGGCTATAAAAGCGATTGAAGCCCATAAAGGGGATGGCTCAGAAACAGCAAAACAGCTTTGAATATCCATACAAACGCTTTCAGCTTTATACAATAAAGCAGAGTGAGGTGTGCTGAATGAACAATAGGGTTGTACTTTTGATTTTAAGCTGTTGATTTATAAAATTATATTCTATTTATTTTTGGTGTTTGTATAAATTACAGACTGAAAATTAGATTAGAATGCAAAAAAAGGGCGTACAAAACGCCCTTTTTTAAATACAGATTATTTTTCAGCTGCAATTGATGCAATCGCAGCATCTACGCCTTCGATTGAATCAGCAGCTTTTTTGATACGTGAAAGTGCATCTACAAGAACTTCGTCAGCAGTCGCATAAGAAATACGCATATAACCACCTAAACCGAAAGCATCACCAGGGACAACAGCAACACCTGTTTCTTCCAATAACCATGCAGAGAATTCTGTGCAAGATTTTAAACCTTTCGCACGGATCAATGGGCGGATATTTGCATATGCATAGAATGCACCATCAGCAGGGAGACAAGTAATGCCTTTTATTTCATTCAAACCGTTGACTACTAAGTCATGACGACGGTGGAAAGCTTCGATCATTGGTTGAAGAACGTCCTGAGGACCATTCAATGCAGTTTCGGCAGCAACTTGTGATATCGAAGTTGGGTTAGAAGTTGATTGAGATTGGATTTTTTTCATCGCGCCAATCAATTTAGCAGGACCCGCTGCATAGCCAATACGCCAGCCAGTCATCGCATAGGCTTTAGACACACCATTTAACACGATTGTACGGTCATAAAGGTCAGGTGCAACAGTTGCGATGTTGTAGAATTCATCATCCCAACGGATAGGTTCATACATATCATCGGAAGCAATAAATACTTCAGGATATTTACGAAGAACTTCAGCCAAAGCTTCTAATTCAGCTTTAGTGTAGATCATACCTGTTGGGTTAGAAGGGCTGTTTAATACAACTAAACGCGTTTTGTCAGTGATTGCAGCTTCAAGCTGAATTGGGGTGATTTTGAAGCGTTGTTCTTCACCACATTTCACAACAACAGGAACACCTTCAGCGATGATCACCATATCTGGATAACTTACCCAGTACGGTGCAGGAATGATGACTTCATCGCCTTTGTTTAACAAAGCAAGTGCTAAGTTAAAGAAAGATTGTTTACCGCCACAAGAAACCAAAATTTGGTTTGCAGCGTATTCAAGATTATTGTCACGTTTTAATTTTGCAATAATCGCTTTTTTAAGCCCAGGCGTACCATCAACAGCGGTATATTTTGTAAAACCGTTATTAATTGCAGCAATAGCAGCATCTTTGATGTGTTGTGGGGTGTCAAAATCT
>JASLHF010000073.1 GCA_030152275.1 Acinetobacter sp.
CATCGCTTTAAAGTGAAATGCAAGAGAGGTTAGGTGAGGGGCGTGAAAGTGACCTCTCCCTAACCCTCTCCTACAAGGAGAGGGAACCATGAGATTGAAAAAATGTCTATTACAAATGAACAAATGCGTTTTTGGAGTCCAGATGTACGTGAGCTTGAACCTTATGTACCGGGTGAACAGCCAAAAATCCAAAATTTATTGAAGTTAAATACCAATGAAAACCCGTATCCGCCATCGCCTAAAGTGGTTGAAGCGGTTCAAGCCGTATTAGCAGATTCTGCAGATGCATTGCGTCTATATCCCGACCCAGATGCAACGGCATTAAAGCAAGCCATTGCCAAACAACAGCATGTTCCAGTAGAGCAAGTCTTTGTTGGCAATGGTTCTGATGAAGTGCTTGCGCATATCTTTAAAGCATTTTTTGTCCAAGAACTTCCGGTTCTCTATCCAGATATTACTTACAGTTTCTATCCTGTTTATAGTCAATTTTTTGGCGTAAAAACTAAAATTTTGCCATTGAACGAACATTTTGAAATTGTGGCAGCAGACTATAAGCAGCCGAATGGCGGGATTATCATTACCAATCCGAATGCGCCGACCAGTATTGATTTAGGTTTGGCGACAATTGAAGAGGTATTGCAGGCCAATCCAAATTCAGTGGTGGTGATTGATGAGGCATATGTCGATTTTGGCGCTGAATCTGCAGTGAAATTGGTCGAGAAATACGAAAATTTAGTGGTGTGTCAAACCACCTCGAAATCCCGTTCACTTGCCGGTTTACGCGTTGGTTTTGCGATTGCGCAGCCGCATTTAATTGCGGCGCTTGAAGCAGTAAAAAACAGTTTCAACTCTTATCCACTTGACCGTTTTGCCATTGCTGCTGCAGTTGCCTCATTTGAAGATCAAGCTTATTTTGAAGCGCAAAATGCCAAAGTGGTTGCCAGCCGTGACAAGCTGGTTGCACAGCTGACCGAACTTGGTTTTAGTGTTTTGCCTTCAAGCGCAAACTTTATTTTTGCAACCTTAGCGAGTCATGATGCTGGCGAGCTTGCCAAAGCATTGCGTGAGCGCGGCGTGATTGTGCGTTACTTCAATAAACCGCGGATTAATCAATACCTGCGTATTACCATTGGTACGGATGAGCAAAATCAGCGTTTAGTGGACACATTGAAAAACGACATTTTGCTGTAATTAATCCAATTGCCAAGCAGCGTTTCTCATCTTGTTAAAAGCTAGGAATGCCTTGCAATGAAAAAGACCATCCCTTGTTTTACAAGAATTGGGATTAAAAAAGGCGAATCATCTGATTCGCCTTTTTGGCTTTTATGCTTAATTTTCCGGGCGATACCAAGTATTGAGTAAGTCCAGCAATGCGGACACTTTATCAAAACATTCTTGATATTCGGCATCGCAATCCGACGCGATAGTAATGCCGCCGCCGGCCCAAATTGAAATATCATTTTGATACTTTTGAATTGATCGAATCAAGATATTCCAACTGCCCGTACCATCCGCATTAAAATAGCCCATGGAGCCGCAATAAGCGCCGCGCGGAGCACCTTCAAGTTCTTCAATAATCTGCAGGGCGCGAATTTTAGGGGCACCAGTAATTGATCCGCCCGGCAGCGCAGACATTAAAACCTCAAAAGGATTAACCTCCGGCTTTAAAATCGCTTCGACTTCACTGACCATGTGATGTACTTGATTAAAGCTTTCAATATTAAAAAGTTTTGGAGTTTTTACCGAGCCGGTTTCAGCATACACACTTAAATCATTGCGCAGTAAATCCACAATCATGACATTTTCTGCGCGGTCTTTGTCGGAGTGAATTAATCTATTTTTTGAAGTTTCATCCAGTATCGGGTCTGCATAGCGCGGCATAGTGCCTTTAATGGGTTTTGTGATTATTTTTCTTTCAGATGAAAAATCAATAAACAATTCAGGTGAACAGCTGAGTATTTCAAAATCATTGATGCGCAAATACCCCGCATATGGCGCATCAGTTAAAGACCAAAATTCAGCGGCGGTATCAAGCAACGAGCCTTGCGCCTGAGCACAAAATTCCTGAGTGAGATTAATTTGGTAGCAGTCGCCGGCTTTAATATATTCCTGTACTTGCTCAAAAGCTGCGGTATATTGCGTTTTACTCCATCGTGGCAAGCACTGTGTATTTAAGCTGAAATGATTGTTTTTCAGAGGGTTTTTTAGTGCGTTTTGCAAGAAAACGGCAGTCGTGTCAATGTCCTCAGCGGGGCAGTTTAAAACCCATTGACCGGACTCAAATTCAATATAAGTTGAAAAATGTGCAAGAAATAGTTCGGGCTGAGAGCGAGGTCTAAGTGAAACAAATTGCGCAGCGCCATAGTCATAACTGACAAATCCAGCGTAACCGCCATGAAAGCGATTGCTGTATTTATTTTGCGTATTGTTAAGCTTGATTACAGATAAATCTGCAATAGGAAGCTGTTCATATTCATTAAAGCTGCGTTTAACAAAATGTTTCAGCGTACCGTTTTCTCGAACGAAATATTCATCAGCATGAAATGCAATAATAGGGTATTCGGTATTCTGCAAATACACTGCATGATTGAAACAGGATAAAGCCTTTAAAATTTCATTAGGTTTAATATCCTGATTAAACAAGATTTTTTTGAGGTTTTGGGGGTCAGACATGCGCGTGGAGATAAATTAAAAATTAGACTGAGTGTATATCATTGCGGTCATGTAATTGCTGTAAATACCGTTTATCGGCAATAGCTAGATTGCGACCAACAGCAGTTGAACAAAAAATGACTCAGATATACTTTAATCAGGCGAGCACACTACTCAAGGAAAAATGCTTTCGCTGTCACAAAACAAATATACAGTGATTTGCATCGAGTGGTTGACATCAAAAAAAAAATAATACTCTTGGGAGAGTAAATGATGAAAAAATTCACTAAAATTGCTTTAGTTTCTTCTATGGCAATCAGCGCAAATGCAATGGCTATGCAGGCAATGGATGATGCAGCGCTAAGTGCCTCTACAGGTCAAGACGGTATTAATATCGGTATTGGCATTTCAAAAGTTACAATCGACAAGCTGTATATCCATGATAACGATGGTTTAGCGGCGAAAGGCACGGCGGGTACTGATGCTGGTTCAGGCGGTACGGGCACTGCCGGTGCAATTGTTATTCAAGGTACAACAGACGCTGCAAACGCAAAAACAATTTATCTGACTACTTTAGATAATAAGAACGATGATACAAAAACCATCAAGACTTCTGATTTTGGTGTATATGTCGGCGCGAACTACTCTGATGGCGGTAAATACCTGCTGGCTTCTAAAAACTTAGCAGATTTGCAGATTGATACTGACGGTAGCGCTGACGGTGCATTCTTAAACATTGCTGCGCAAGTATCTGGTTTAGAAATTCACATTGGTGAAATTGGTGTAACAGCTTCTGGCGCTGTGTCAGCTGGCGCTATTCGCCGCGGCGGTGATACTTCAAATTACAACGCAATCTTGAGCGGTTTATCTGTTAAGACAGGCCAAATGAATGCGAATGTACAGTTGGGTGCTGCTCCGCAAGGCGCAATGATCAAACTGGATACAACCATGATTGGCGGTTTGGAAATTGCTAACTTGGGTATTTTGGATAACTCAACAGAAGCTGTTACAGGTAAAGCGGGCGAAATCTTCCTAGAGAGCATCAAAGTGGCTAACACCAATTCAGCAGATTTGAAAATTAAATCTGCTGTAAGTGTATACAATGCATCTGCAAATACGGGCAAAGGCTTTATCCGTATCGTGAATGAAAATGCAGATGGTATTGATACTTATGTAAAAGGTATCCATTTAGGTTCTCGTGATGCAGGTTCAATTGGTGACGTAGAAGTTCAAGGTCTTCGCACTTATTACAGCCCAGCACTGGGTGTTTACACAGCAGGTTCTGTGTTGACCGTTTCTGGCCGTTAATTTGGCTGAAAGAAAAAGCGCGTGATTTCACGCGCTTTTTCTTTATCAAAAAAAACTTTACAAAAAAATGGCAAAATTCATCAAAAAAATAAAAAAACAGCTGTATTTTTTTGAAAAAAAAGGTATCTTGCATAGAACATGGATGTAGAGCTTCGGCTCTAAAATAAAGATAATAAAGGCACATCATTGCCGATAACTAAAAAAGTTAGAAGATATGTTAGAGATAGCACTAGGCTCGGCATTGATGTATTACTTTGCCAAAGAGTCTTTCGACTTAAAAGAAAAGCCAGT
>JASLHF010000103.1 GCA_030152275.1 Acinetobacter sp.
AAAATCCGGTCAAGCAAGGTTTGCGCGGCTTGCCATTGGTTAAAGCCATTGGTTTCATACTGCATCAAGAATGCCAGTTCATCATCTGAATAGTTAAATTCCAAATTCACTGGAGCAGAGAAGTTGCGCAGCAAAGATACGACCGGTTTTGCATTCAAACCGCTAAATACAATCTCAGCCTGCGCCTGATCAAACAGATAAACGCCATCTTTAACACCGTTTTCAACTAATACATCAGAATTCAGCGTCAGCTGCTCACCGTTGTGGGCATCAAACAGCGCCAAAGCGACTGGAATCGGCACTGCTTTTAAATTTGGATATTTTGCATTTTCTTTCAGGCTTTGTTTCAGGCTCAAGCGGTAAGTTTGCGCGTTTGCATCATATTCACCCTGAACTTCTAGTTTTGGCGTACCCGGCTGGTTATACCAAATTAAAAATTCAGATAAATCCACACCTGAACCCGCTGTGAGTGATTCAACCCAGTCTTCCACAGTCACCGCTTGACCATCATGACGCTTAAAATATTCGTCGCTCCCTGCGCGGAATTTTTCTTTGCCCAGCAGAGTCGCCATCATACGGTTAATTTCCGCACCTTTCTCATAGACCGTAGCGGTGTAGAAGTTATTAATTTCTACAAAATGATCAGGACGCGGCGGATGTGACAATGGACCAGAATCTTCAGGGAATTGGTGCGCTTTGAGTACCGCAACATCATCAATCCGCTGTACAGCGGCTGACTGTAAATCTTCAGAGAATGACTGATCGCGGAATACGGTGAGACCTTCTTTTAAGCACAGCTGGAACCAGTCACGGCAGGTAATGCGGTTGCCAGTCCAGTTGTGAAAATATTCATGCGCAATCACGGACTGCACACGCATAATGGCTGCATCAGTGGTGTATTCTTCATCCGCCAGCACACATGAAGTATTGAAAATATTTAGGCCTTTGTTTTCCATTGCGCCCATATTAAATGCGCTGGTTGCCACAATCATATAATTATCTAGATCATATGAACGGCCATAGTGTTCTTCATCCCATTGCATGGAATGCTTTAAGGCTTCCATCGCAATATGGCATTTTGGAATATCTTTTTCTTCTGCATAAATTTCTAGCGCAACATCACGGCCTTCTGCAGTGACATAATGGTCTTTTAACACCGCCAAATCTCCAATCACACAAGCAAATAAATAGCTTGGTTTTTTGGTAGGATCTTGCCAAATAGTATAATGGCGGTTTTCGCCGGCCTCACCGGCTTCAATCAAGTTGCCGTTAGCAAGAAGGACTGGAAATTTTTTGTCTGCTTCAACACGTGTCGTAAATACAGACAGCACATCCGGACGGTCTGGATAGAAGGTAATTTTACGGAAACCTTCAGGTTCATTCTGTGTCACAAATAAGTTGCCGCAGGCTTGATACAAACCTTCCAGCTGAGTATTGCTTTCAGGATGAATAATCACCTGCGTTTCAATCAATGCTTGATCTGGCGCATTAGCAATACTTAATTGCTCAGAATTTAAAATGTATTCGCCAGCAGTTAGCGCTTTGCCGTTCAATAAAATTGACTTCAATTCTAAATCACGCCCCAGCAGCACCAAATCACCTGCAGTCTGACGCTGCATAGCCAGTTTGGCATTGACCACAGTACGATCGTCAAAGACCTGAATATCTAAGTCAATAGAATCTACCGTATAAGACGGTTTTTGATAATCTTTCAAATAGACCGTTTGATCGGTTTCAACCGCTGGATTTGCTGCAATATTCATATTGTGTCCTGATCCTTTTACTTTAGCCCAAACCGCTTTTTGTTATCAAAAGCAACGTATCAATGGATCATACGCCAAGTTTTGCAAGCTGTCTGTGCATTTACTTTGTTTTATATATTGGTCTGCACAGCCTCATTTTCAATCACTCTTTTGAATTATTTCAGCAGTTGGCGCATATTTGAACAGCCGATTTTTAGACAATTCTAAGCAGTAGAATCAATATCTTACAACTCAACATCTATAAGCTTACCGTTGAGTGCTGCAAATGCAAATCCGCATCTCTCTTTAAAATCTTAATTTTCGATGTCTGCGGTCCAACCTGCAACTTCGATACAGAATTTTCGACACATAGGCCAGAACGATACTCTAAGACTTCTGCCTATTATAAAAACTTCCTAGCGCAAAAAACCTCATTCAACAGATTCATCACTTTCAAAGTAAAACAACATTCTTTTTCCAAAACTGTACATTTTGTGCACGATTATTGCTGATACTTCTGATGCGAAAGTCCACTATAAAATGAATGAATCATAAAAAGAGGTGCATCATGTATTTAAAAGACCGAAAGATCCGCATAGAAAATATTAAAATCCTGAGAGCGCTGAATGATGCTCATATTGACCATAAAGTCATTGCTGTGTTTATGACCTGCGAAGGTGTACCGCTGCAGGAAGCGGATGTCAGCGCCATATTGAACAGTTATGATGTGCTGGGAAAGAAAAAAGTGCCCGGCAAGAAGGCTCAGGCCCTCATTAATGCAAAACTGTTAGGTGAAGAAGATGATTCATTGCCTTGCCCGGCGGCCTATTAGCCTTGATTTCACAGTACCCGCTGCGATTAAACCGCGATTACGGTGAAAAATCCCTTCTTCTCCATCTCACCCATTGCAGGCCAGCGCAATGCATTTCAATGAATGCTGCGCGCGGGGCTGCATTTGCCGTGTATAATGAACACAGTTCCTGAAAATGGCTTTATCTATGCTTCAAATTCACCAAAAACAGTTAGATGAAAGTACACAATGCCCTTTGTGCCGCGCATCTATGTACTGGGTCGAAGCAGAAGAGTATGAACAGGAATACAGCTATCACGAATGCAGCTACTGCGAGCACAAAGTCTTTCAAGATCCTGCACGCAATTGCCACTGCGGCGCCTGTCAGGCCAACCGCAAAAAACTCATCAAAGAAGCGCTGCATCAGGAAAATTACAAGCAAAAAACCAAAGGCAAAGATAAAGACATGATTGAGCATAAACTCAATCAGCTGAGTTTTATCCAAAAACTGTTTTTGCTGTCTATTTTGGATGAGCAAGTTTTTGAACATTCGCAGCATCAAGAATTTATTGATTGGGAACGTATTAAATATTTTCCCATTTCGCCCAATTATCTGTATCAAAAAAGCTTGATGAAACGGATGATTGACCAGCATATATTGATATTAAAAGATTATGCTTCTGAAGCGGGCCAATACTATATCAACGTAAGGCTGGATGGCTATTCAGAGCCCAGCCTGTACAGCATCACTCACCGGCTGCGCTTGTGGTTTTATGAAAATCTGTCACAGGGTATTCCGTTTAAAAGTTCCGATGAAGTTAAAGACGCCATCTATGAAATTTTATATGAAAAAATCGTGCAGTTTATTCAGTTTTACTGCAAGCTTTGGCAAGTGCAAATTTCCGGCAACAATGGCCTAAAAGCCTTATGTTACCGCCTATTAGACAGCTTAGCCGCAGGACAGATTTTCTTTCTGATGCAAACTGCTCTAGATTATTTGCACCAGCAAAACCTGCTTCAGCCCCGCAATGAAAAATTTATTAACACCAATTTGCTGAAAAAAACTGTACAGCAGTACCGTGAACGCGGCTTGCAGGAAAAATGGGTCACCAGCACCCTGCCGCATCCGCCGCAACTGCAGATGTCAAAAATGGCAGAGATTTTGTTTTTCCGTTTTTTAGACTGTGATGAATCTGTATTTGTACAGCCAGTTTGGAAAATTTGGGAAAAAGTTGAGCCCCGCCTTAAGTTTTATGCGCTAAAACGCTGCATGTACTGCGGTTCAGATGAATTGACTGTCGACTATGATGCTGACAATTATGTATCGCTGTTTTGCAGTAACTGCAAGCATCAAGACCATTACTTCACCCGCTGATGAGGGAGAAACCGCATGAACCAGCCACAACAGCCGAACCAGACCATCAATCAAGACTTATCTGATTTGACCAGCCCGCTTTTACAGCAAGTAATTGACGCTTGGATAGAGCTCAAAACACAGCAGCCGCTGGTGCATATCATCACAAATGGCGTCGCCAATAACTATGTGGCCAATGTACTGTTAGCTGCCGGCGCATCTCCTGCGATGATTGATAACCCTTTTGAAGCTGAAAGCTTTGCCAGCATCGCCGGCGCTATTAATTTAAACTTAGGCACGCCAACTTCCGAGCAGATGCAAGCCATGGAAATCGTGGCCCAAACCGCACAGCGCTTAGGCAAAATTTGGGTGCTGGATCCTGTCGGTTATGGCCCAATATTAAAATGGCGCTCTGATATGACTGACCAGCTGCTGGAGTATAAGCCGACAGTGATCCGCGGCAATGCCTCTGAAATTGGCGCTTTGGCCGGCGCGCACATGCAGTCCAAAGGCGTAGACAGCACGGCCAGCAGCGCATCAGTTTACCGGCAGGCTCAATCCCTGTTCCAGCATGCCGAATGCATTGCCATTTCCGGCGAATCTGATTTCATACTGTCCAAAGAATTAAATGCGGTGATTCAAGTCAACGGCGGTTCCTATCTGCAGCCTAAAATTACTGCTTCAGGCTGTGCCTTAGGCGCGCTGACTGCAGCTTATTGTGCGGTCAGCAGTACTATAACGGCGGGGACAATGGCCGCCCATATTCATTTTGCTATTGCCGGTAAAAAAGCTTATGAACGCGCAAACACTGTGGGTTCTTTCAATGCCGCCTTTTTAGATGAAATTTACAGCTTAACTGCAGATGACTTATTACAATACAGTGATTTCAGCTTAATTTC
>JASLHF010000153.1 GCA_030152275.1 Acinetobacter sp.
CAGAAATATGCACAATTTCATCATGGATGGCCAAAGCGGCCCTTACTTGATCCGGTGTCAGCGGCTGCGCCGTTTCCAGCGCCAAAATGCAGGAAAATTTGCCTTTTGCAACTTTCCAGACATGCAAATCGGTGATGCGGATAGTAATGGGTAAAGCGGCGACAGCTTCACGAATTTCAGCCACAACAGGATGATTCATTTCGGCATCCAATAAGGTTTGTGCGGTTTCTTGCATTAACCCCAAAGCCCATTTTGCTACCAAGACAGCGCCGACAATCCCCAATGCAGCATCCAGAAAGCTCCAACCGAACCATTTCCCGGCACACAAAGCCACTATAGCCAGTACCGATGTGAATGCATCCGCCACCACATGCATAAAAGCCGCTTTCTGATTTAAATCATGCTGATGGTAATGTTCTGCATAATTATCATGGGCAGAATTAAGCTCATGATGGTGATGGTGATGGTGATGGTGATGGTGATGGTGATCATCATGCAGCAGCCATGCACAAATCAGATTCACGCCCAAACCGACAATCGCGATGGAAATTGCTTGATTATAATAAATCTGCACGGGGTTAAATAATCGTTCAGCCGAATGAAATGCCATAAACAGCGCGACCACCATCAACAATATCGCGCTGCTATAACCGGCTAAAATTTCAATTTTCCATGTGCCAAAACTAAATCGCGGGTCTTGGGCATAATGGCGCGCAGCACGGTAAGCCAAATAAGCCAAGCCCAAAGCCAGCATATGTGAGCTCATATGCCAGCCATCAGCCAACAGCGCCATGGAATTAAAAATCCATCCCCCAATGACTTCTAGAAACATCATGACTGCCGTTAGAATAGCCGCAAGTAAAATACGCTTTTGTGCAAGCGGATTACCTTCATCAAATTGGTGATGATGAATTCTGAGCGATGGGGAGTTTTGCATAGGATTTTTTGTGCTTAAATATACTCCCCTATAGTATATTTATTTTCGGGAGAGCTGTGTTGAGCCATTTGCATCAAGACAAAAAAATATTGAATCGTGTAAAGCGCTTACAAGGGCAAATCAATGCGGTGGATCAAGCCTTACAGCAGCCTGAAGCGGGTTGTATTGAGGTTTTACAACAGGTTGCTGCTATTAAAGGTGCGGTCAATGGCTTAATGAATGAATTAATTGAAGCGCATTTACGTCATCATGTTCTCAGCGCAGACACTAAGGTGAATGAGGAAGAACTGGCTGAATTCATGAAATTACTGAAACGCTATGCATAAGCAATTATTCAACATTCATTGACCGGCAGGCCAGATGGCACTTAAACTGAGAAAATCCCCCCCCATTCTCATATTCTGCATTTTAAAACCCGCAGAAATACCATTTTACGGCACTATAAATGAATGATTCTCGATCTTGGCGCCCGTTTGCAATGATTAGCCTTGCGCTGATTATGGGTACTGTCGGCACTGCGCTGTCTAGCCCGCTGTACCCCATCTATGAGGCACAGTGGCTGCTGCTGCCCAGTCAGATCACCTATATTTTTGTCGCTTATATGTTTGGCTGTCTGGCCACGCTGCTGTTTTTCGGCCGCGCCAGCAACAGTTTCGGTTTTTTGCGCACGCTGCAGGCTGGCCTGGTCTTTGTGATTGCCGGCTTAACGCTGTCTGCACTGGCGCCAAATGCGCTGTTTCTTTCCATTGCCAGATTTCTGATCGGCATCGCCTCTGGACTGATTAGCACATCCGCTATGCTGGGGCTAATTTATACTATTCCAGACAGCCACAAACAAAATGCTCCACAGTTCAGTTCAATCATTACTGTGATTGGTTTCGGTTTAGGGCCTTTTATCGGCGGATTAATTGCCCAGTTTTCACATCACCCGCTGTTTACGCCGTATTTGCCAGTCATCGCAGGGGCTGCGCTTTGCCTGATAGGGTTATTCAGCCTAAAAAGCCAAAATATTGATCGCCAGCCTTTTTCAATTGCTCCCCATTTACAGCTGCCTGCTCCACAGCATAATCAGCAGTTTTATTGTGCCAGCTTAACCGCATTCAGCGCATTTGCTTCTTTTAGTCTTTTTGCTTCGCTCGCGCCGTCTTTTGTCAAAGATATTATTCCGTGGCACGGCCCGCTGGTCAGCGGCAGCGCGATTGCCAGCATTCTGCTGGTCTCTGCGCTCTCGCAGTTTTTCTCAAAAGCCGCAGCGCCGCAGAAAGCGCTGACAGCTGGGCTGATCTGCCTAATCTGCAGTTTTATTTTTCTCAGCGCCAGTCTTCATTTGGCCAGCGCACTGTTCTTTATCAGTGTAGTGGCCGCCGGTATGGGCCATGGTCTTGGATTAATAGGGGCTTTCGGCCTGATCCATGGTATGACCCAAACAGAAAACCGGGCTGCAGTGATGTCCACCTATCTGTTTATCGCTTATCTCGGCACTATTGTGCCAATTATTGGTGCAGGCTATTTATCCGATCATTTTGGCTTTGCCGCCGGAATTTGGGGCTTTTGCCTTGTTCTTGGGCTGCTTTGCGCGGGGCTGCTGCTGCATCAGCGCAGAATTAACAAAAAGCGTCATTTTAAATAAAACTGTTATTATCATGATGAAAATCAATATCTTTTGTTATCGTGTTGGAGAATAATCTTCTTTATACTTGATCTGCAGCACTGCAGATCAAGCCGCATAAACCTGTTTGGGCTGCATGTACGCATGGAACGCAGCCTGTACGACTTAAATAACTGGCCGCAAAATAAAAACCTCCTGCAGCTAGAACATACATATGGCATGGACAACGCAATTTCTGAATGACTTACCCATAAATTCAACCTCTACATTTTGGGGACTTTTTATATTGCTGGGCTGCTCAGCTTATGCAGGAAAATATTTTTTTAAGAATCATCAGCCTAAATTTAGCGATGATCAGGCCAAAATTGTGCTTGGCGCGATCCTGTCGCTGCTAGGACTGCTGATCGGTTTTGTTCTTTCCATTTCAATCAGCGGGTATAACGAACGGCAAAAAACTGAAGAAAATGAAATGGTGGTCATAGGTGCAGCCATGCAGCGCACGCAGCTGCTGACACCTGCGGATCAGGAAAAAGCCAAAACATTATTGAGTGACTACTTGGATGCCAGAATTCAGTTTTTTACAGCTGGCAGCTTAAAAGAAAATCAAGATTGGCGGCTGATTTCCATGGAAAAACAAAATCAATTATGGAGTATTGCAGCCAGCGCTGCCAACAGCGCCCCGAATCCCGTAAGCGCTTCTGTTCTGGCAGCATATAGCGATTTATATACGGCCCAAGAAAAAACTGCAGTCAGCTGGCGCGATCAGATTCCCAATATCGTATGGGCCTTGCTGATTTTTTTTGCCGTGGCCTCAAATTTTCTGATTGGCTACAATGCGCGCACGGAAAGGGAAATCAATTTGCTTATTCTGCTGCTGCCTTTTTTAATAACTTTAGCGCTCTTTATCATTGCAGAAATTGACATCCCCGGCAAAGGCGTAATTCATGTCAAACCCGATAATCTTTTATCACTCAAGGAAATATGGAACAGTCCGGCCAAACTATAGCGGCTGAAATGATAGCCGGCGGTGTAAAAAATATAGCTGCCGCAGGCCCACTGCTAAACGCATCTGTACAGTATCTTACAGCGCATGCTTTGAGCTGTGCAGATGCATTTTGGGGGAATTTAAGCCGGCAACAGCACTGTAGCTGCCTGTGCGGCATATGTTCTTAGATTATTCTTTGCGGGTCTCAGCAAGCAACCATAATTCAAGTTATGCTTAACGTCCTCAACCCCTTCTTTAAACAAGCTATCTTGCTAATCACAAAGAATAGCGTTTCGCCTGATTTTCCAGCTTATTTTCCGATACAGAATGAGCCAAAAATCTTACCTAAAAGGTCATCAGCGCTGAAATCGCCAGTGATTTCACCCAGTGCGTTTTGCGCTAAACGCAGTGATTCTGCAACCAATTCACCTGCATGGTAAACCGTCAGCTGCTCATGCGCTTCTGCAAGATAGCGCTGGGTGCGCTTCATTGCATCTAAATGACGCGTGCGGGCAATAAAGGTATCTTCCTCCGGCTGAAAGCCGGCATGTGCTGTCACAGCGTCTATAAGCGCTTGTACACCAGTTTCCTGCTTAGCAGACACCGTGATATGGCGAAATCCCCGATAATCGCTTAACGCTGGCGCGGCGGCCGTTAAATCACATTTATTGCCTATCAGCATCAAACGCTTCGGCTCTATATGTTCAGCAAAATAGTTGCGGGCCAGCTGCAGCGGATCTTCCCCCTGGCTTAAGTCATATACCAGCAGCAGCAGATCGGCCTGCTCAATTTCTTTAATCGCGCGCCGAATACCTTCTTTTTCAACAACATCTCCCGTTTCACGCAAGCCAGCCGTATCAGTCAGCGTAATCGGCAAACCGTTTAGAGTGATTTTTTCATGCAGCACATCACGCGTTGTACCGGCAATATCGGTCACAATCGCGCGCTCAACTCCTGCCAACGCATTCAGCAATGAAGACTTGCCGGCATTCGGCTTGCCCGCTATCACCACTTGCAGGCCCTCACGCAAGAGCTGCCCTTGGCGCGCGGACTGCTGCACGGCGGCCACAGCCTGCTGTACGCCCTGCAGCAGGCTTAAAATTTTACCGTCAGCCAAAAAATCAATTTCTTCTTCAGGAAAATCAATCGCAGCTTCCACATGTAAACGCAGATGAATCAGCTGTTCAAGCACTGCATTCACTTTGCTGGAAAATGCGCCCTGCAGCGAGCGAACTGCAGAGCGGGCTGCAGCTTGAGAAGTCGCATCAATTAAATCGGCAATTGCTTCGGCCTGCACCAAATCC
>JASLHF010000157.1 GCA_030152275.1 Acinetobacter sp.
CAGAAATATGCACAATTTCATCATGGATGGCCAAAGCGGCCCTTACTTGATCCGGTGTCAGCGGCTGCGCCGTTTCCAGCGCCAAAATGCAGGAAAATTTGCCTTTTGCAACTTTCCAGACATGCAAATCGGTGATGCGGACAGTAATAGGTAAAGCGGCGACAGCTTCACGAATTTCAGCCACAACAGGATGATTCATTTCGGCATCCAATAAGGTTTGTGCGGTTTCTTTCATTAAACCCAAAGCCCATTTTGCTACCAAGACAGCCCCGACAATCCCCAATGCAGCATCCAGAAAGCTCCAGCCGAACCATTTCCCGGCACACAAAGCCACTATAGCCAGTACCGATGTGAATGCATCCGCCACCACATGCATAAAAGCCGCTTTCTGATTTAAATCATGCTGATGGTAATGTTCTGCATGATTATCATGGGCAGAATGAAGCTCGTGATGGTGATGGTGATGGTGATGGCGATCATCATGCAGCAGCCATGCACAAATCAGATTCATGCCCAAACCGACAATCGCGATAGGAATTGCTTGATTATAATAAATCTGCACGGGGTTAAATAATCGTTCAGCCGAATGAAATGCCATAAACAGCGCGACCACCATCAACAATATCGCACTGCTATAACCGGCTAAAATTTCAATTTTCCATGTGCCAAAACTAAATCGCGGGTCTTGGGCATAATGGCGCGCAGCACGGTAAGCCAAATAAGCCAAACCCAAAGCCAGCATATGTGAGCTCATATGCCAGCCATCAGCCAAAAGCGCCATGGAATTAAAAATCCATCCCCCAATGACTTCTAGAAACATCATGACTGCCGTTAGAATAGCGGCAAGTAAAATACGCTTTTGTGCAAGTGGATTACCTTCATCAAATTGGTGATGATGGATTCTGAGCGATGGGGAATTTTGCATAAGATTTTGCGCTTAAATATACTCCCCCATAGTATATTTATTTTCGGGAGAGCTGTGTTGAGCCATTTGCATCAAGACAAAAAAATATTGAATCGGGTCAAGCGTCTGCAAGGTCAAATCAATGCCGTAGAACAGGCTTTACAGCAGCCTGAAGCGGGCTGTATTGCAGTTTTACAGCAGGCTGCTGCCATTAAAGGTGCGGTCAATGGCTTAATGAATGAACTAATTGAAGCGCATTTACGTCATCATGTTCTCGGCTCCGACACCCAGGTGAATGAGCAAGAGCTGGCTGAATTTATGAAATTACTGAAACGCTATACATAAGCAATTATTCAACATTCATTGACCGAGAGGCCAAATGACATTTAAACTGAGGAAATATTTCATTTATTCTCATTATCTGCATTTTAAACTAGCAGAAACACCCTTCTTGCGACCCTATTAATGACTGATTCTCAATCTTGGCGCCCATTTACAATGATCAGCCTTGCGCTGATTATGGGTACTGTCGGCACTGCACTGTCTAGCCCGCTATACCCTATTTATGAGGCACAGTGGCAGCTGCTGCCCAGTCAGATCACCTATATTTTTGTCGCTTATATGTTTGGCTGTCTGGCCACGCTGCTGTTTTTCGGCCGCGCCAGCAACAGTTTCGGTTTTTTGCGCACACTTCAGGCTGGCCTGGTCTTTGTGATTGCCGGCTTAACGTTGTCTGCACTGGCGCCAAATGCACTGTTACTTTCCATAGCTAGATTTCTGATCGGCATCGCCTCCGGTCTGATCAGCACATCCGCCATGCTGGGCCTGATTTGCACCATTCCTGACCGCCACAAGCACAACGCGCCGCAGTTCAGTTCGATCATAACAGTGATTGGCTTCGGCTTAGGGCCATTTATCGGCGGGCTGATTGCCCAGTTTTCGCTTCAGCCGCTGTTTACGCCTTATCTGCCGGTCATCGCAGGCGCTGCACTTTGCCTGATTGGCCTATTCAGCTTAAAAAACCGCAGCGCCGGACGCCAGCCTTTTTCAATTGCCCCGCACCTGCAGCTTCCCGCACCGCAGTATAAACAGCAGTTTTATTGTGCAGGCTTAACCGCATTCAGTGCATTTGCATCATTCAGTCTGTTTGCTTCACTGGCGCCTTCTTTTGTTAAAGATATTATTCCGTGGCATGGCCCGCTGATCAGCGGCAGCGCGATTGCCAGCATTCTGCTGGTGTCCGCGCTCTCGCAGTTTTTCGCCAAAGCTGCAGCGCCGCAGAAAGCGTTAACAGCTGGACTGATCTGCCTGATCCTTAGTTTTATTTTGCTTAGCGCCAGCCTGCAGCTGGCCAACGCGCTGTTCTTTATCAGCGTGCTGACAGCCGGCATGGGCCACGGCCTCGGGCTGATGGGCGCTTTCGGCATGATTCACCGCATGACTCAAAGCGAAAACCGGGCGGCAGTCATGTCCACTTATCTGTTTATTGCTTATCTTGGCACCATCGTGCCAATTATTGGCGCTGGCTATTTATCCGATCATTTTGGCTTTGCCGCTGGTATTTGGGGGTTTTGCCTTGCGCTGGGAATGCTGTGCGCAGGGCTGCTGCTGCGTCAGCGCAGAATCAACAAAAAGCGTCATTTTAAATAAAACTGTTATTATCATGATAAAAATCAATACTTTTTGTTATCGTGCCGGATAATAATCTTCTTTATACTTGATCTGCAGCACTGCAGATCAAGCCGCATAAACCTGTTTGGACTGCATGTACGCATGGACTGCAGCCTGTACGACTTAAATAACTGGCCGCTAAATAAAAACCTCCTGCAGCTAGAACATACATATGGCATGGACAACGCAATTTCTGAATGACTTACCCATAAATTCAACCTCTACATTTTGGGGACTTTTTATATTGCTGGGCTGCTCAGCATATGCAGGAAAATATTTTTTTAAGAATCATCAGCCCAAATTTAGCGATGATCAGGCCAAAATTGTGCTTGGCGCGATCCTGTCGCTGTTAGGACTGCTGATCGGTTTTGTGCTTTCCATTTCAATCAGCGGGTATAACGAACGGCAGAAAACTGAAGAAAATGAAATGGTGGTCATAGGTTCTGCGATGCAGCGCACGCAGCTGCTGGCATCTGCCGATCAGGAAAAAGCCAAAACATTATTGAATGAATATTTAGATGCCAGAATTCGGTTTTTTACAGCTGGCAGCTTAAAAGAAAACCAAGATTGGCGCCTGATTTCCATGGAAAAACAAAACCAATTATGGAACATTGCAGCCGGCGCTGCCAACAGCGCCCCGAATCCCGTAAGCGCTTCTGTTCTGGCAGCATATAGCGATTTGTATACGGCCCAAGAAAAGACTGCTGTCAGCTGGCGCGATCAGATTCCCAATATCGTCTGGGCTTTGCTGATTTTTTTTGCCGTGGCCTCAAATTTTCTGATTGGCTACAATGCGCGCACAGAAAGGGAAATCAATCTACTTATTTTGCTTCTGCCTTTTTTAATAACTTTAGCGCTCTTTATCATTGCGGAAATTGACATCCCCGGCAAAGGCGTAATTCATGTCAAACCCGATAACCTTTTATCGCTAAAGAAAATATGGAATATGCCCACAAAACCATAGCAGCTGCACGCCTATGTACAGCATCTTGCGCCGCAGGTTTTGGCTGTACAGGCGCTGTTTGAGGAATTTAAGCCATACATCAATACTGCAGAGGCTGATGCATGATCCTCTAAAAAGCCATCCTGTTAATCACCAAAAGCACAGCAGCTGAAACTGATTTTTGGCTCACTTCCCAATACAGAACGAGCCAAAAATTTTACCCAGCAAATCATCTGCGCTGAAATCACCGGTAATTTCGCCTAGCGCATTTTGCGCCAAGCGCAGCGATTCTGCGACCAATTCACCCGCATGGTAAACCGTCAGCTGCTCATGCGCTTCTGCAAGATAGCGCTGAGTACGCTTCATTGCGTCTAAATGGCGCGTACGGGCAATAAAGGTGTCTTCCTCCGGCTGGAAGCCGGCATGCGCGGTCACCGCCTCTATAAGCGACTGTACACCGGTTTCCTGCTTAGCGGATACGGTGATGTGGCGGAAGCCCTGATAATCGCTCAGCGCCGGCGCTGTGCCGGTTAAATCGCATTTATTGCCGATCAGCATCAGGCGCTTCGGCTCCAAATGTTCAGCAAAATAGCTTTGCGCCAGCAGCAGCGGATCTTCACCTTGACTTAAGTCATACACCAGCAGCAGCAGGTCTGCCTGCTCAATTTCTTTAATCGCGCGCCGAATCCCTTCTTTTTCAACGATATCGCCGGTTTCACGCAAGCCCGCCGTATCGGTCAAGGTAATCGGTAAGCCGTTCAAGGCAATTTTTTCATGCAGCACATCGCGCGTGGTGCCGGCAATATCGGTCACAATTGCCCGCTCAACTCCCGCCAGCGCATTCAACAAAGAAGACTTGCCTGCATTGGGCTTACCCGCTATTACCACCTGCAAGCCTTCACGCAGCAGCTGCCCTTGACGCGCGGACTGCTGTACGGCAGCAACAGCCTGCTGTACGCCCTGCAGCAGGCTTAAAATTTTACCGTCAGCCAAAAAATCAATTTCCTCTTCAGGAAAATCAATCGCAGCTTCCACATGCAAACGCAGATGAATCAGCTGTTCAAGCACTGCATTCACTTTGCTGGAAAATGCGCCCTGCAGCGAGCGAACTGCAGAGCGGGCTGCAGCTTGAGAAGTCGCATCAATTAAATCGGCAATTGCTTCGGCCTGCACCAAATCC
>JASLHF010000205.1 GCA_030152275.1 Acinetobacter sp.
CCCATTCATCTGGCGGCAAGTGCCATTCAAATGCAGGATCACCTTCGGCCAGCCAGTCTTCATATTCGATTTTGCCAATTGGCGCGGCATTGCCTTCTTGGTATTCGGCATCATCGACATCAATGACAAAAATATCCTGCTTGACCAAAGCCAGCGCTTCCTGCGCGACTGCAGCGAATTCAGGATCGACCAGTAATACCTTTGTTTCTGCATGTTCCAGCATGAATGCAATGGTTTTTGCATCCAGACGGGTGTTTAATGTATTGAGCACCGCGCCAGCCATGGGCACTGCAAAATGCGCTTCAATCATGGCTGGAATATTCGGCAGCAGTACGGAAACGGTGTCATTTTTGCCAATGCCCAAACGCTGCAGCTGATGCGCAAACTGGCAGCAGCGCTGATAGGTTTGGCGCCAGCTGATATGGCGCGCGCCATGAATAATCGCATCCTGATGCGGATAGATATACGCTGCCCGTTCAAGATAGCGCAGCGGTGAAAGCGCTACAAAATTTGCGGGTGTGCGCGGCAATTCATCATAAGCTTGCACCATTTCAGAAACTCCTTATCTGTCTATTTTTATCATTGCGATAACAATATTCAGTCTGTAGGTAAGTTGCATTAATGCTTTAGTCGAGTATTTGCACTAATTTTGTAAGGTTTTGAAAAATATGGTCAAAATCATGGAAAGGATAGAGGTAAAAACAGAACCGCACGGTCATGATTTATGTTTTGATACAAATTGCTTTGTCTTTTGGTGCGCTGAATGCGTGATAACAAAGAGTGTCCGGTGTTTTATGCGGCCATAAGGAAGATGGGGAGTCAAACGTCTATAGCGGGCTTGGTCAACAGTCAATTCAACGCCGCGTCATTGCAAAATGCTGGTTCCTTCATTCGCGGAAAGTTTAAAAGTCACTCATTCAGCAGCGCTGCTTGCTGAAGATCATGTCTGCATGTGCAGCTCAAATCGAATTGTTTGAACTAGGTGGATTTTGGTATTCAGGTTTTTACTGCAATGGCCTGAATCCAATATGCTGAAAGGAAAATATTTTTGCATTTTTAACGCTATTTCCCGGCGTATTCTGCAGAAATTGCATCCAATTTGCCTATAAGGCGCTTTTTTCGGTCAAAAAGGTTTATCCCATAGGCCAAGCAGTGTAAAATTTAGGTCGAAATTTATTTATCCACCGTTTTTATCTTTTGAGGGATTCCCTCGATCATAATCTCGCGGTGACATGCTCTATTGTACGGGGCATCACTCCTTAAGGATTTTCTATGCCAATTATCACTTTGCCAAATGGCGATCAAAAAGAATTTGATCATGCCGTATCTGTGATGGAAGTTGCTCAAAGCATCGGTCCTGGTCTTGCAAAAAATACAGTTGCCGGCCGTGTAAATGACCGTCTGGTTGATGCATCAGACCTCATCACCGAAGATGCAAGCCTTCAAATTATCACGCCTAAAGATGAAGATGGCATTCACATCATTCGTCACTCTTGCGCGCATTTAGTGGGTCATGCAGTTAAGCAGCTGTTCCCAGAAGCAAAAATGGTAATTGGTCCAGTCATTGAAGAAGGTTTCTACTATGACATCTGGATGCCGCGTCCATTCACTTTAGATGATATGGCTGCCATCGAAGAGCGCATGAAAAAGCTCATCGACCAAGATTATGATGTCATCAAAAAAATGACTCCGCGTGATGAAGTGATCAAAGAATTCACTGCACGCGGCGAAGAATACAAACTGCGTCTGATTGAAGACATGCCTGAAGAAACAGAAATGGGCTTGTACTACCATCAAGACTACTTGGACATGTGCCGCGGCCCGCACGTGCCAAATACCAAATTCTTAAAATCGTTCAAACTGACTAAAATCTCTGGCGCTTACTGGCGCGGTGATGCGAAGAATGAACAGCTGCAGCGTATTTACGGTACTGCTTGGGCAGACAAAAAACAGCTGGCTGCCTATGTAAAACGTATTGAAGAAGCAGAAAAACGCGATCACCGTAAAATCGGTAAAGCGCTTGATTTGTTCCATATGCAAGAAGAAGCGCCGGGTATGGTGTTCTGGCATCCAAATGGCTGGACCATTTACCAAGTACTGGAACAGTACATGCGTAAAGTTCAGCAAGCCAATGGCTACCAAGAAATCCGTACACCGCAAGTGGTTGATTTCACTTTATGGGAAAAATCTGGTCACGCGGCGAACTATGCAGAAAACATGTTTACGACTCACTCTGAGAACCGTAACTATGCAGTAAAACCAATGAACTGCCCATGTCACGTGCAAGTGTTTAACCAAGGGTTGAAATCTTATCGTGATCTTCCAATTCGTTTGGCAGAGTTTGGTTCATGTCACCGTAACGAGCCATCAGGTTCATTACACGGCATTATGCGTGTTCGCGGCTTTACTCAAGATGATGCGCATATTTTCTGTACCAAAGAACAAATTGGTACTGAAGTTGCAGACTTTATTAAACTGACTTTAGATGTTTATAAAGACTTTGGCTTTGAAGAAGTTCAAATGAAATTATCGACACGTCCAGAAAAACGTGTAGGTGATGACAAACTTTGGGACATGGCAGAAAAATCTTTAGCCGATGCTTTAGATGCTGCTGGTCTTGAATGGGAACTTCAACCGGGTGAAGGCGCATTCTACGGTCCGAAAATTGAATTCTCATTGAAAGACTGCTTAGGCCGTGTATGGCAGTGCGGTACAATTCAATGTGACTTTAACTTGCCAGAACGTCTTGATGCTTCTTATGTGACTGAAGACAACGACCGTGATCAGCCTGTAATGCTGCATCGTGCAATTCTTGGCAGTTTCGAGCGTTTTATTGGTATACTTATTGAACACTATGCCGGTTTCATGCCGCCTTGGCTGTCACCAATTCAAGCATGTGTAATGAACATTACCGATTCGCAAGCTGAAGCATGTGAGTCAGTCGTCGCTAAACTTAAAGAAAGCGGTATTCGCGCCATTTCTGACTTGAGAAATGAGAAAATCGGCTTTAAGATTCGTGAACGTACTTTAGAGCGTATTCCTTACTTATTGGTTCTTGGTGACCGTGAAGTTGAGGAAGGTACTGTGAATGTCCGTACTCGCTCAGGAAAAAATTTGGGTACTATGTCAATTGACGCATTTGTTGACCTAGTAAAAGCAGCCGTAGCCGAACGCGGCCGGTACATTGTGGAGTAAAAGCGATTAAACAGCCTGACCGTAATCAACAGGGCGGTAATAAATCAAACCGTCCTGCCTTGAATGATGAAATTCGTGCAAAAGAAGTCCGTCTGGTAGACGAAAATGGTGAGCAAAAAGGCATTGTAAGCTTGGCGGATGCCTTGCGCGCAGCAGAAAGCGTAGAGCTTGATCTTGTTGAGATCGTAGCGAATGCTGAGCCGCCTGTTTGTAAAATCATGGATTTCAACAAGCATTTGTTTGATCTGAAGCAAAAGCAGAAAGAAGCGAAGAAAAAACAGCATCAAGTACAGGTGAA
>JASLHF010000211.1 GCA_030152275.1 Acinetobacter sp.
GATGACCGCGTTGGTTTAATGGCGAAATACAGCTTCTAAGCGCTGTTTTTAGCTAAAGCCAAAAAAGACAGGAGCAATAGGCTCCTGTTTTTTTGCGCTAAGCTTTTGCTGTTTATGGAATGGCTGCAAAGATAGGCAGCGGTAAAGCGCTTGATACATGCACAGTTTGAGCTGAATGCTGACCTCTTGAAAATAGGTGTAATCAGACAAAAGATTATTGATCTAAAGATGATTTATGAACTGTGCCGGCGGTTTTTCTATACCATGCATACCGGATGGGGCACAGGCAAAACTGCACAAGAGAATTTTTAACGAATTATAACAATGAATGGAAGGCGATCTTATTAGACTATGAGCGTCTAAGAAAATGAAAAAATGAAATCTGGAAATTGTTTGGTGAAAATTAAATTCGCTTTTGCTGCCATGATGAGTATATGGCTCGCGGCTGGTCAGCCAGTATCAGCTCAATCTGTTGTTTCACATGCGCAGCAAGATACTGTCGTGGCCTTAAATCAGGTCGAGGCATATGCTGGCAAAGACCGGATTGACTTTAGAAAGTTAAAACAGCAGGAAAAACGCCCAATCGTAGCATTAGTGCTCGGCAGCGGTGGCGCGCGCGGTTATGCGCATATTGGCGCTATACAGGTGTTGGAAGAATACGGCATCAAACCAGATTTCATTGTTGGCACGAGTGCAGGCAGTATCGTTGGAACGCTATACGCATCCGGCATGAATGCGGATGAGATGCGCAGCGTGGCATTGAGCATGAAGCCAAATGATGTCCGTGAAATCCGTTTAGATAAAAAAGGCGTGCTGGATGGTAAAAAAGTTGAGGACTACGTAAATAAACAGGTCAATAACACGCCGCTGGAACTGTTGAAAACGCCGATGTATGTCGTGGCCACTGAACTGCAGCAGGGGCAAAAAACCGTATTTAACGCGGGCAATACCGGTCAGGCGGTGCGTGCATCGGTATCAATCCCAAGCATGTTTATTCCAGCGGTGATTAATCACCATGAATATGTCGACGGCGGCCTGGTTAGCCCAATTCCAGTTGATGTGGCGCGCGACCTAGGTGCAGATATTGTAATTGCAGTAGATATTTTGGCGCAGCCGATTCACACTGAAACCAGCAATGTCTGGGGGCTGTTTAACCAAAATATCAATATCATGCAGTACTACTTGGCGAAGCAGGAGTTGAAGCGCGCCGATGTGGTGATCCAGCCGGATATTCGTGAAAAGGCGCATATATTTGATGTCGAAGGCCGTGAAGCAACGATGCAGGCAGGTGTAACTGCTGCTGAGCAAAAACTGGATGATATTTCCAAAACTTTTGCTGCGCATAATTATCCGTTAGGACATAAAATTCCGCCTTTAAACGCATTGCAGTAATAGCTTAGAAAAAGCAGCTTTGCGATATTTTTAAAGTCTTGTGTTGGTAATTGTCAGTTCTTCGCGCGGTGACGAAAAAAAATGTGCAATGCTATTTAATTTATTTGGCATCTAGTAACATTTATGTATGGGCCATGTTTAGCGGGCCATAATGTGCACTTCATGCCGGACATCTGAAAGCGTGGCGGCTATGCTGTGAATTCAGAATTGCGCCTGCCCTTGAAGTCTGTCTGCTCTAATTGCACAAAATTGATGCAGCTCCCCATGCGGTAGAAAACCGTAATTTAAACCCAATGATATTAAAAGCAATGATTTCAAAACAATCACTGCAGCATTAGGGTTAAAAAATCATCATTAAAGGCTTAAAAAATAAAGCATGTCGAAATATCATTCATTGCATACATGCGCTTTAGTGGGTGCAGTATTGGTTTCAATTCAAATGAAAAAAATATTTTAACTTTTGATGAATAAACGCGGGCTTAATTTTAGTCCATGCTTTTAATACAGAAAATCCGCATTGTGAATAATTGGGGTGCAAGTTTGTGATGTATTTGCTTCCTATTTTTCTGCTGCATTATTTTTATCTGTATCGAAGATTAAAATAGCTTGAAGTTAAGTCTTTATATCTATCACTCTAAGCGTTAAAAACAATCAAATTAAAGATTCGGCATTTTAGAGTGTTTAAGTATTTAATATTTATATATTATATTGATTAATCACTAAAACCGTTGGCTTGATATCTATTTTGTATTTAGCTTGGCTTTTCATGTGTTTAAGTTTACCTCATGGTTAAAAAACGCTAAAATTTTTCAGCCTTTTTATCGTTATAACCAATCAGTAGAAAAAGTGGTAAATTTGATATGCATATACTTCAAGTAGGCCAGCGCGTTGCACTGGCATCAATGCCGCATTGCATTTTTATAGTGTCAGCGGTAAATGTAGACTGTACCTACTGCATTGAGACACAGTTGGCAGATCAGCAAAAGCTCAGTTATGATAACGTTTCTATCGAAATGCTGAAAATTCTGCCGCCTCAATTATAAATACCTGATTTAATAGCTTAAATATTTGAAAATATAGGGTATTAGAGAGGATAAAGGGTTTAGCTTCATCTCTGAGCTGTATATTATTTGTAAGATCAGCAGTTTGAATTTGAATAAATATATAATGCAAAGTCTTTAAAAACTTCTGAATACTCAATTGTTTATTTGAATTACTATATATTTTTTTTAATGATAGTTAAATCACTATAAATAATAGTGATGATTTTTTGCCGTTTAGAACATTTTATTTAAATGAAAAACGATATAATAATCACACTTATCAATGTCATTCCACCGCTCTAGAGGAACATGATGTCCCCATTAGATCAACTTACGCCAATATTAGATGACCAATCTGAACTTACCATGTCAGTCTTAATGACTCCAGATATGGCGAACTTTTCAGGCAATGTCCATGGCGGCACTATTTTGAAGTTGCTGGATCAGGTGGCGTATGCTTGCGCCAGCCGTTATTCTGGAAGCTATGTGGTGACCTTGTCAGTAGATAAAGTGAATTTTAAAGAGCCGATTCATGTCGGTGAGCTGGTAACATTTTTGGCCAGCGTGAACCATGTCGGCCGTACCTCTATGGAAATCGGTATTCGTGTTGAAGCGCAAAATATTCAAAAGCGTACCGTACGTCATACCAACAGCTGTTATTTTACAATGGTTGCTGTAGATGAAAGCGGCAAGCCTAAACCGATTCCTGAACTTAATCTGGACAATGACTGGAAACGCTGCCGTTTTGAAGCTGCTGAACAGCGAAAAATTGCTCGCCTTCAGGAAAATCATCATCCTTCGTGCAGCATTTATAAAAAATCTGCACATAGCTGATTGAAGCGCAGCATGAGTTGAAACCGCCTTTAGGCGGTTTTTTTAATGCACTCGATTTAAGTATTCTCCATTGATTGTCATGCTCCATATGCCGTTGCTGTTTAGGTGCGGCGCCTGACTAATCATAAATTCTTTGCTGAATGGGCCAAAGCCAAACAGAATTTTTTGTCTGTTGAATGAGCGAATTGGGCCGGAAAGAACGGTGTAGTTATTGGAATCTCGGTATTCACGGTATTGCATTTGGCCCAATTTTGAAATGACCAGCTGAATGCTGCTGTCATCATTTTGCCATGTGCCGGCATAGTTGAGTTTGTCGGCTGGCAAAGGCTTGGCGCATGCACTCAGCAGGATGACGCTGAAGCAGAGCAGGCGAAATAAAGTGCGCAGGAATAGTGTATGCATAATGAATAGACTCAAATTGTTTTTATTGTCATTGGGCGCCAGAAGCTTCAATTAGTCCAAAGGCGCCGCATTGTTCTGGATGCAATTTATTAATTTTTATATTTTTTAAGTGAATGGATGGATCCTTCACCTGCGGCCATAGGGATTTGCTGTACCGCATCTGCAGGGGGGAATACCTGCTGATGATCGCGGCCTGCGCTCCATTTTGGCGCCAGAAGAATTCTATAATGTGAATCCTGAGTATTCAACTAAAGTTTTAGCCTTGCGAGGCAAATTGGGCTAGTGAATGTCTGAGTTTATGTTTAAAATAAAACGATACGTAGCGTTTCGAATCTATCCATTATGCCTGAATTTGAACACCAGATTGCATTGACAAATACGGCTCTAAATTCAGATGTGTCTAATCGAGCGGTGGCAGAAACTGAGAAAACTTCACGGCGCAAGCAGTGCATTTTGCGTGCAGTAAATGCCGCGCTGGCCGAATATGATTACAGCAAACTGACTGTTGAGGACATTGCCGCCCGCGCAGGTGTTGGCAAGTCGACGATTTACCGCTGGTGGAAGCATAAATCTGATTTGGTCTTTGAAGCTTTTAAAGAAAATACAGTTTCAGTTTTTGATTTGGATTTTGAACAGACGCTGGAATTTAATTTAAACCAGCAGCTGCTGAAGCTTTCACGCGCGCTTCACCACCATGTAGGACGAGCGCTGCTGGTGGTGATGGCAGAACACCGTGAAGCGGCGGGTGAATTTTTTAAGCAGTATTTGCTGCCGCGCAGAGAACAGACCCGTAAGCTGATTCATCTGGCCATTCAGCGCGGTGAAGTCATTGCTGACTATCCCTATGAGCTGATGCTGGATATGCTGTACGGCCCAATTCATTATCAGATTATATTTTTCAACAGAAAACCGGAAGATGAATACATTCACCGCTTAGTGCGATTGGCCCTGCAGCCGGCGCTGTGCAGTACGGCATCGAATGTTGTGCCTAAGGCGGATGCGCATGTCTGATTCAGTACAAACGAGCTCTGCTGGAGAGGTGCTGTGGAACCGCTCGTTTATTTTATGCCTGTGCAACAATCTGTTCCTGTTTATTTATTATTTTGCCATGCTCACTATTCTGCCGATTTATATTATGCAGGAGCTGGGCGGTTCAATTAAGGAAGCAGGGCTGGCGCTGACGCTGTTTTTGGTTTCATCCATTGCGATTAGGCCTTTTTCTGGTCTGATTGTGCAACGCATGGGCAAACAGCGCGCTGTGCGCAGCGCCGGATTTTTATTCGTCCTGTTTGCCTTTAGTTATGTTTGGGTTGACAGCCTCTGGTCGCTTTTGGCTGTACGTTTTTTGCATGGATTTTGGTTCAGCATTTTGACCACAGTCAATGTGCCGGTGGTGAACGATTTTATTCCAGAAAAACGCAAAGGTGAGGGCATGGGCTATTTCGTCATGTCGACCAATCTGGGTGTGGTTTTTGGCCCGGTTATCGCTTTAAGCGTGATTCAGTTTGCCAGCTTTACTGTGCTGTTTGGCCTGTTAAGTGCTGTCACCTGCATTGGCTATATTTTTTGCCTTAGCTTGAAAGTGCAGGAAGACGTGTGGAAACCGGAAGATCGGCCGCGTGCAGCGATTGGCCTGCATGACATTATCGAAACCAAAGTGCTGCCGATCAGCCTGATTTCACTTTTGGTGGCATTTGCTTATTCAAGTGTCAGCAGCTTTATCACCGCCTTTGCAGACAGCCGGCATTTGCTGGGTTATGCCAGCCTGTTTTTTATTGTATTTGCGCTGTCAATGATTTTGGTGCGGCCATGGGTGGGCCGGCAGTATGACCGAAAAGGGCCAAATTCTGTGATTTATCCATCTTTTGTGCTGTTTGCAGTGGGTTTGGCCGTGGTTAGTTTTATGCAAAATCAATGGGTACTGTGGCTGTCT
>JASLHF010000239.1 GCA_030152275.1 Acinetobacter sp.
TCTTCAACCGGAGAGATCCAGCCTTTTTGCTGCATAGCGCTCAGCTCACGGTAAATCTGCTGATGGGTTGCATTCCAAAAAAAGCCCATTGAACGGTCAAAACGGCGCGCAAGCTCAATCCCGGTACTGGGTTTTTCTACAAGGCTGGTCAGCAGGACATGAGCTAGGGACATAAAATAACAGCTTATATTTTTTAACAAGTTTTATTATGCAACATGTTGCATAAAAATCAAATCTCGAATATAAAAGTATGCAACAAGTTGCACTAATGGCTACCTTAATGCAATTGCATAGAGCGGCAGCCGAAGAATACAGCCAGCATTACGCACGCTATGGAGAGATTATGTCGAATTACCCAAATTTACTTGCGCCATTGGATTTAGGCTTTACTACACTAAAAAACCGTGTATTGATGGGGTCAATGCACGTGGGCTTAGAAGAAGCGCCGCAAGGCTATGAGCGAATGGCTGCATTTTATGCAGAACGTGCAAAAGGCGGGGTTGGCCTGATTGTTACCGGCGGCATTTCTCCCAATGATCATGGCCTGACCTTTGCTGGCGGCAATAAGCTGGATACGGTTGAAGAAGCCGAAAAGCACAAAGTTGTGACGCAGGCTGTGCATGAGGCTGGCGGAAAAATTGCGTTGCAGATTTTACATACTGGACGCTATTCTTATCAGCCGGGCAATGTTGCGCCGTCTGCAATTCAAGCGCCTATTAATCCGGTCAAACCGCATGCTTTAACCAGTGCTGAAGTGCAGCAGACGATTGCAGATTTTGCCCGCTGCGCAAAACTGGCGCAGTTTGCGGGTTATGACGGCGTCGAAATTATGGGTTCTGAAGGCTATCTTATTAACGAATTTATTGCAGCCCGCACCAACCACCGTGATGATGAATGGGGCGGCAGTTATGAAAACCGCATGCGTTTCCCAATTGAAATCGTAAAGCGCACCCGCGAAGAAGTGGGTGAAAACTTCATCATTATTTACCGTTTATCAATGCTGGATTTAGTTGACGGCGGTTCAACTTTTGATGAAGTGGTGCAGCTGGCCAAAGAAATTGAAAAAGCGGGCGCAACGATTATTAATACCGGTATTGGCTGGCATGAAGCGCGTATTCCAACCATTGCCACTAAAGTGCCGCGTGCGGCCTTTACATGGGTAACGCAAAAACTGAAAGGCCTGGTGAATGTGCCTTTAATTACCTCTAACCGGATTAATACTCCAGAAATGGCGGAAAATGTGCTGGCTTCTGGTCATGCAGACATGGTCTCAATGGCGCGTCCAATGCTGGCTGATGCTTTCTTTGTTGAAAAAGCTGCACAGGGTCGCAGTGATGAAATCAATACCTGTATTGGCTGTAACCAAGCCTGTTTAGATCATATTTTCTCTATGAAAATAGCCACCTGTTTGGTCAACCCGCGCGCCTGCTATGAAACTGAGCTAATTTTTAAAGAGTCAGCTGCTGCTAAAAATATTGCGGTTATTGGTGCGGGGCCTGCCGGTCTAAGCTTTGCGGCCTATGCGGCGGAACGCGGTCATAATGTCACTATTTTTGATGCTTCCAGCCAAATCGGCGGTCAGTTTAATATTGCTAAAACTATTCCCGGCAAAGAAGAATTTTATGAAACGCTGCGTTATTTCAAACGTCAAATTGAGCTGCAGCCGCGCATTAAACTGGTATTGAACCATACCGCAACATATGAAGAATTGGTGCAGTCTGAGTTTGATGACATTGTGGTTGCAACTGGGGTAACACCGCGCCAATTGCATATCGAAGGCATTAATCATCCAAAAGTGCTGAGCTATTTGGACGTGCTGAAAGAGCGTAAACCTGTCGGCAAGCGCGTGGCGATTATCGGCGCTGGCGGCATTGGCTTTGATACGGCCGAATACTTGAGCCACGAAGGTGAAAGCGGCAGTCTAAATCCTGAAAAATTCTATGACGAATGGGGCATTGATACCCAGTATGCGCATGTTGGCGGTTTGAAACAGCCAAGTGTAGAAGCGTCAGAACGTGAAATTTATCTGCTGCAGCGTAAAGCGGCCTCTGTAGGCGCAGGCTTGGGTAAAACTACGGGCTGGATTCACCGTACAGGCTTAAAACATCGTGATGTGAAAATGATTGGCGGCGCCAGTTATGAAAAAATTGATGATCAGGGCTTACATATTACCGTCAATGGTCAGCCTTCTGTACTGGAGGTAGATAATGTCATTATTTGTGCAGGGCAGGAATCTTATACCGCCATGTACGATCAGCTGAAAGCCGAGGGCAAGAATGTGCATTTGATTGGCGGCGCAAAAGAAGCTGGTGAACTGGATGCTAAGCGTGCGATCCGCCAAGGCGCTGAATTGGCGGCGGTCATTTAAGCAGCCTTTTAGGACATGCTTTCTTTCTATTCAAGAGGAAGCCGTTGTGCTTCCTTTGCCGTTGACGGGAGCATTTGGAATATTTAACGCCGTTGTAAAATCAATGCCGAATAAAGCCAATAAGGATATAAAGGACAGAATATGAGTTTCTCACAGACAAAATCAGCCATTCAAAAATGGCATCAGATGATTGAAAGCCGGGATATGAGCATCTTAAATGAGCTGCTGGCAGACGATGTCGTGTTTAGATCGCCGGTTGCGCATCACCCTTATCCCGGAAAGCAGGTGGTCACATTTATTTTGACCAATGTGATTCAAATTTTTGAAAATTTTACCTACCACCGTGAATTTTACACGGATGATGAAAGCAGTGTCGTACTGGAGTTTTCAGCCAATGTCGGCGAGAAAAAACTGAAAGGCATTGATATGATCCGCTTTAATGAGCAAGGGTTAATCGTTGATTTTGAGGTGATGATCCGCCCGAAAAGCGGTCTGGAAGCTTTGGCGGCGCAAATGGGCCAACGCATGGCGGCCTTTATTCCTAAGTAAGCTAATGGGTAAAAGAAGATCTGCTAGCGCTTTCAAGCGTATGCGGTGCCGGCTATATCATCCAGTGATATAGCCGCTTTATCTATTGGTGTGCTGATGCTGGAGCATTTTTTCCAATCTTCTGCTGTTTTTAAGCAGCTCCTTTTAAGCAGCTCCTTTATTAGATCTAGGCTGCTGAATTATAGGCAGACGTATCACTTGCTGAAAACTTGGAAACTTGAAATTTCACTCACCATTGCACAGAAGCAGCGTCAGTCTAAGTAAAATATCGCCAGCCAAAGGCGTTGCAAAAGGCATAGGTGTTAATTAGGTTGATTTTTAGGTGCATTCATTTTGGATGTACAGCAGATTGTTGCGCATAAGCGCAGTATCTGCAAAAACAAAACATAAGGTAAAACCATGAAGCCCATTCTTCATCATCTTAGCCGGCGCGCGCTGGCGCTGTTTGACCGTGCTATCGGGGCGGAACAGCCCAAGCTGTTTTATAACCCAGAGGGAGAATTTCAGCGCATATTTCAACATTTGCCGCAGCTGCATCAGCAATACCGTCCAACGCCGTGGCTCAGCAATACCCATGCGCATCTGCTGTATTTTGACTTAATAAAAAAACGCAGCATTCATCAAAAATATGACCGGATTGAACCAATCAGCATGCAGGACGGCGGGACAACGGCAATCGCTTGGCTGGGTGAAAATTTGACGCCTGAAACGCCCACCATTGTTATTATGCATACGATTACCGGCACACCGGAAAGCATGCGTGAACTGGTGCGTGATTTGCACGCTTATACTGGCTGGCGTATTGCGCTGTGTTTAAGACGCGGCCATGCTGGACTGCCCATGCCTGTGCCGAAAATAAATTTGTTTGGTTCAACAGATGATTTGCGTGAACAATTGGCGCTGATCCAGCAGCGTTATCCAGATTCAGATTTATATGCTGTCGGATCTTCAGCAGGCACTGGGCTTTTGGTGCGTTATTTAGGCGAAGAAGCTCAAAATGCGCCGTTTAAAGCGGCTTTTGCACTGTGTCCGGGCTATAACACAGAGCTGGGTTTTCAAAATGTGCATCCTTTCTACAGCAAAATGATGACTAAAAAACTGTTCGAAAAATTTGTGACGCCTTATCGCGATACATGGTCGAACACTGCTTCGGTGGAGCATGTGCTGCAGGCCAAAACACTGCTGGAGTTTGAGCAGGCTTATTTTGAAATGGCAGGTTTTGCGGACTATGCGAGCTATAACCAGTCGACCAACCCAATTTATGTCTTTGAAAATGTTGCAGTGCCGCTTTTGGTGCTGAACTCGGAAGATGACCCTGTTTGCCATATTGATAATTTTCAGCCCTATCAGGATGTAGTGCGCCGCATGAATACGGTTGCGGTAGTCACCACAAAAAAAGGCAGTCACTGCGGTTTTTATGAAGGTATTAAAGAAACCCATTCATGGGCTTCACGCTTGGCGGCAGATTTCTTTTTGTTTGAAGCGTCTAAAAATTAAATGTTAAAAAAATTATGATTTCATATGATTATTCATGCGTCATAAAAAAAGCCCGTCACAATTTTGCTGACGGTTTTTTTTTATTAAAAGATTAAATGAGCTATGTAACCCGAATCGCGGATAAGAACTTGACTTGAAAAATAAAGGAACTAGAGCCATCAGTTGAGTTACCACACTAAACTTAAAGCTCTAGTCCTAATGTTCAATAGTACCGAATTATTCTGCGTAATCGATGATTTCTTTCTT
>JASLHF010000241.1 GCA_030152275.1 Acinetobacter sp.
AATGTTGAATGTTGAATGTTGAATGTTGAATGTTGAATGTTGAATGTTGAATGTTGAATGTTGAATGTTGAATGTTGAATGTTGAATGTTGAATGTTGAATGTTGAATGTTGAATGTTAAATTAGCTTAGTGAATTATCAATTTAAACCCTGTATGCCTCAGCATGCAGGGTTTAGTTTTTGCGTAATGAAAATGGCACGAAGCATCACAAGCTGCCGAATTAATCTCAGTTTTTTCTTCAATGCTTAGTGTAAAACAGCCTTAAACCACAAGATTGAGGCTGTAAATCACATGGTTCAGACTGTTTAAAAGTCGGTTTAGCCATAAGTGTTGGCTATTTCTAAGAACCTATTCTTGAAAGTTGGGATAGGGCATTAAAAGGAATTTTCGGCACGTTTTTACTCTAATGCAATGTTTTAGTCCAATGCTATAGCTGCAGTGATACCGCATTGCACAGCAAAATGCGGATCATGCGAAACCAAAATCACCGCACCGCTGTAGTTGGAAATGGCCTGCGCCAACAGCTCACGTGAGGCAATATCTAAATGGTTTTCCGGTTCGTCCAGTAACAGCAGTTCAATATTTTCTGGCCAAAAATTTAACCCCAATAACGCCACTTTTAAGCGCTCACCGCCACTCAACTGAGCTAAAGGCTGTTCGGCTTTTTCACCGCGAATACGTAACTGTCCCAATTGATTGCGCCATTCTTCTGCCGTGAGGCTTGGATTAAATTTAGATAAATTCTCCAGCACGCTCAGTTCGGGATCTAATGTGCTGAAATTCTGATCCAAATAAAACGTATTTGTTGCCAAATAAATATTTGGATGGGGCTGTATATGTTGCTGTTGCAGCAGTTTCAGTAAGCTGGATTTACCAATACCATTCGGGCCTTGCAGCTGAAGTTTTTCACCTGCATGTAAAACAAAAGCGATATTACAATGGGTGCCGTAGGGCAGCTGTAAATGTTCAATACGTAAAATTTCACCGGTTTTCAGTGCATGATGGCGAAATTGAAATTGCTGCGGCTTTAACTGCTTCAACTGGTGCTGCGACTGGCTTAGATTCAGCTGCTTTTCCTCCATTTGTCTTTGCTGCTGCTTTTCAATACGGGCAATCGTTTGACCGGCTTTGTCTTTGGCAAAATCGAGCAGTACCTTGGCTTGTGAATTAGACGCGCTGAGCTGTTTGCCGCTTCGGGCACGCTTTTGCGCTTTCATTTGCGTATCATGCTGCTGAATTTTAAGCTGTTTCAGTTGTCTTTTTTGCTGCGCCGTTTGGCGCTCTAAGGCTTGAACCTGCAGATCAAACTGCTGCGCATAGACCTCATAATTTCCGCTTATATGCTGTAAACCCTGTTCGCTTAGCGCATAGATATGCTGCACTTCATTCAGCAGTGTTCGGTCATGGCTAATGATCCATGCCCCCGCAGGATGGGCTTTTAGTGATTGAAGCAGCCATGTTCTGGATGCTGCATCCAAATGATTGCTGGGTTCGTCCAAAAGCAGATAATGATCCGGTTTTAAAAATAAAGCACACAGAGCAAGTTTGGTCTGCTGACCCATACTCAGATGTTCTACGGGGAAGTCTAAATCTTCAGGCAATTTTGCTTCCAGCAGCTGCGCCTGCCAGCGTGGCGGTAAATGCCACTGCTGATCAGTCAGTTCAAAGTCTTCAGCACTGGCGCGGCCCGCTTCAATACGTCGAAATGCGCAGTGTAATGCGCTAATCCCGAGTGCATCGGCAATGCTATTGCCCCTAATGCGCTGATGCTGCGGTAAATAAGCGTGCGGCATTTGCCAAAAAATTTCGCCGTCAAATGGCAGCTGCGCGGCGTGCTGTTCATGTAACAGCCGCATGAGTAAAGACTTGCCCAGACCATTGCTGCCAATACAGGCACTGAGCTGCTGTTTTGGCAAACTGAACTGTAGTTCACTAAACATGGTTTTTTGTGGAAAGCTTAAGCTTAGATTGGAGATCAGGCATGCTTGTTGGGTCATAAATCACCTCAGTTCACAAACATGTGCAAAACAGCGCTTAAAATTTGAAATTTTTCAATGAAATTGGCTTTTAAAACCCTATTTAAAAACGAAGTCTAAAAAATGAAATCTAAAAAAAGGAATATAAATAGAAAAGGCGCCAACAAGTCACTATTTTGCACATCAAAAAAAATGGAAATGCTTTTTGATGATGAAACAGGACTTAGTTCATGGGCAGATACTCAAATGCAAGGAATAAAGAAAAATAAAGCAAATAGAAATATAAAGAGGTAATACGAAAATGCTAAAGCGCAGCAAGAATGGGGCTATTCTAAATAAAGGTGATTTTTTAATCAATATGTAGATGAATTTTGCTGCTGCATAGAAATTTTAAAGTTTTGAGCAGAATTATCAGCCAATTTAAAAAAACGGTTGTCAAAGACAAAAATACAGCGTATTTTAATTTTCAGACAAATACCTTTTGATGAAATCAAGATGTTAAAGCAACCTTTAATCGCAAACGCATATTATTACTTCTGGCAGTTTAGATAATTGCCTGAACGCGTTCGGGCAAGTAAAAGGTTGCCCACCCAGTTCATACCTGATCGGCAACCCTGATCAGGTTTTTTTATGTCTTGATTTTTATAATATTTTTGGAGAATTTTCATGTATACACTTAACAATTCATATTTTAGCAACGGTTATTGGTTTTACTTTAGTCAGTTTATGTCTAAAGCCTTGAAGTCCCAAAGTCCCATAAAGCTCAAATAAAAGATCGGACTGTCAGAGAACACAGTCCAGAGGAAATAAACGAATGAACGCGCTAAACACTGCTTTACAACAAACACAGTCAGCAAATATTCAGCCGACAGAAACACTTTTAAGTCTGCCGCATCAGCTTAAACAGCAGCTTCCAGTATCTGCACGCCTTACTGCGCAAATTGCTGAACACAGAACAACAATTCAAAATATTCTTGAAGGTACAGATTCACGATTGATGGTGATTACTGGCCCTTGTTCCATTCATGACCCAATTGCTGCGCTTGAATACGCTGAAAAATTATTAGAATTACAATCCAAAGTATCCGATCAAATTTTCCTTGTGATGCGCGCTTATATTGAAAAGCCGCGCACCACCGTGGGCTGGAAAGGCTATATGTACGATCCTGCTTTAGACGGTTCGTCTGACATGCAGCTGGGTCTAGAAAAATCTCGTGAGCTATACCTGCAAATTATAGAAATGGGCTTGCCGATTGCGTCTGAAATTTTAAGTCCAATGGCAACGGCTTATTTCGATGATTTATTGGCTTGGGGCGCAATTGGCGCACGTACCAGCGAATCGCAAATTCACCGTGAAATTTCTAGCCACATGCCGTACAGCATTGGCTTCAAAAATGGCACAGACGGCTCGATTCAAATTGCGCTTGATGCAATTCAATCGGCTTCAAATGCGCATCAGTTCATGGGCATGAGCCAATCAGGGCTGCCATGTATTTTACAATCGCAGGGCAACCCGAAAGCGCATTTAATTTTGCGCGGTTCAAATACCGGCCCGAATTACGCTTTAGCTGAAATTGAAAAAATCCGCAGCAAAGCCAAAGGTGAGTTGCCGGCATTGGTGATTGACTGCAGTCATGGCAACAGCCACAAAGACCCAATGAAGCAGCCTGAAGTGCTGCGCACCATTGTGGCAGAACGTAGCGAAACATTGGTTCGCGGCGTGATGCTGGAAAGTCATTTAGTTGATGGCAGCCAAAAAATCAGCTGTGAGATGACCTATGGTCAGTCGGTAACGGATGGCTGTTTGGGTTGGAACAAGACTGAACAGTTGCTGTTGGATATGGCGGATCAACTGGCAGCTGCGCCACTGCAGCGCAGCGCTTAAGCATAATTCGAGAGCAAAGACTGTGGAGGAGGAATATCTGAAATTACTTCCTTCATCCTTGTTGTTTGAATACAGCGTCTTTTTGTGGGCATTCCATAAAATTATCAATTGAATGAAAAGGCACGGCAGTATTTTATCTAGACTTTTGAATTGAACTTTTTAGTGCTCATAAATATGCCGCTTTAATATAGATGAATGTGTCATGTATGATGTAACAAGCTCATTTTTGCAGGCAATGATTGCTAATAAATTGTGCGGCGTGCTGTGAACGGACTATTTAAAAAACCATTTAATTCACACAGGGTTTAAAGCACTGTATTTTTATCAGACAGTCAAATGGACTGCAGTCAAAAAATGCTGTATTAACTTGAACCAGTCTACATTTTCTTATTAAAAAATATTTAAAATTAGAGGTTTATATTTGAGATTGATTTTTAATTTATGCACAATAAATTAGTACAAAAAAAATAGCTGTAACAGTGCGGTGTTTTGTACGCTGACATTTGGGGGAAGTATTTATGTTCACAGCTGAATTGCTGGAAGAAGCGCGCAAGCTCATGTTTCACATGCTGACAAAAGTCGTGGAATACGACGGTTCAGACTTATTTATTACTGCTGATTTTCCGCCAAGTATAAAACATCAGGGCTTAATGAAGCCGTTTGGTCAGCAGGCGCTGACTGCGGATAAAACGAAATTATTTGCCTATAGCTTGATGAACGAAAAGCAGCGTCAAGAATTTGAAAATGAATTGGAATGCAACTTTGCCATTAGCGTGCCCAATGTGTCGCGCTTCCGGGTTAACGTATTTCAGCAGCAGCTCAATGTCGGCATGGTCATTCGAACCATTACCAATGAAATTCCAAACTTTACCAAATTGAAGCTGCCTGAGTCGCTGAAAAATGTGATTATGGAAAAACGCGGTTTAGTGCTGGTGGTTGGCGGGACGGGTTCAGGTAAATCGACTTCGCTGGCAGCCATGATTGATCACCGCAACGAAAACAGCGCAGGGCATATCATTACCGTAGAAGATCCGGTGGAATATGTGCATAAACATAAGAAATCGATGATTACACACCGTGAAGTCGGGGTTGACTGTCATTCTTGGCACAATGCGCTTAAAAACACGCTGCGTCAGGCGCCAGACGTTATTCTGATTGGGGAAATCCGCGATACAGAAACTATGGAACACGCGATTGCTTTTGCAGAAACGGGCCATTTGTGTTTAGGTACACTGCACGCCAATAACGCAAACCAAACTTTGGACCGGATTATCAACTTTTTCCCAGAAGAACGGCGTAATCAGCTTTTGATGGATTTATCATCCAATATGAAAGCGATTATTTCACAGCGTTTAATCCGTACCGAAGACGGCAAAGGCCGGCGCGCCGCGGTAGAGATTATGCTAAATACCCCGCTGATTTCGGATTTAATTTTAAAAGGCGATTTTCATGAGTTGAAGCCTATTATGGCAAAATCACGTGAATTGGGCATGCAGACTTTCGATCAGGCGCTGTTTGATTTATATAATGAAGGTGCTATTTCTCATGATGAAGCGCTGCGAAACGCTGACTCGACCAATGAATTGCGTTTGCAGATTAAACTGAAAAGCCACCGCGCCAACCCTGTTGTACAAAACGCAAGTTCTGATTTCAGCATGATGTCGGAAGAAAAGAAAGATGATACAGAGGAACAAACAGAGCAGGCATAAAGCCTGATCTGGATATTATTCAAATGGCTGTATTGAGTTTAAATGTTGTTATAGAGTAATGACATTTGGTGATTTCCTGTGATAAGACAACTGATTAAAGAGGTTGCTATCTATAATGATTTGTCAGTTATCAATGTTTATGTACTGAAGCGATAAGTGCAGAAATTTAATAGCGAATTAAAAAGGCATGAGTGAATCATGCCTTTTTGATGAGCAGCCTGAATTTAAGATGCAGTGCGTTTTTGTGCAACTGCAAATTTATAGTACAGTAAACTCAACAAAGTGAGGGCCGCACATCCCGCATAGGCCACAGTATAGCCATATCCTGAAATCACAATGCCCAGCACAATAGAGCCAATGGCAATACCTAAGTCATAACAGGTAAAATAAGTCGAGGTGGCATGACCAATTCGATTTTTAGGTGAACGCTGGATTGAAATGGTTTGCAGGCAAGGCTGTGCGGAACCAAAACCCATACCAATACAGACTGCGGCCAGCATAAAACCAGTCACTGTATTGATTTGACTTAGCAGCGCCAAACCGGCTGCAAATAAAGCCAAAGCAGGGTAGATCACATAGCTTGGCCCTTTACGGTCGTAAATTTTACCGGTAATTGGACGCAGGCTCATCATTGAAACCGCAAATACGGCAAAAAATATGCTGGCATAAGGCAGCATGTGTTTTGCATCTGCAAATGTGGAAATAAAAGACATTACACTGGCATAGGAAAATGAAACCAGCATGGCCAAAATTGACACAGGCAGGGCTTTTTTTTCCATAAAGTCATTTAAGCTGAGTTTACGTTTCTGCACAGATGCTTGAATAACAGGTTTATCTTGTAAAGGAATTAAAAAGCACATGATAAAACCCAGCCAAACCACGGCGCCTAGCAGCATAGAAATATGCTGATAACTCCAGCTTTGAATGAGGCTAAGGCCTAGCATAGGCCCAAGTACAATGGCTAAATTAATAGAAACTAAAAAATATCCCATACCTTCGCCTTTGCGTTTTGCAGGAATAAACTCATTAGCAATCGGCACAGTGACAGTGGTTAAAATGCTGAACCAAATACCATGTAAAAAACGGATAAGCATCAGCAGAGTCAGGTTATCTGCAAAAATATAAGCGATGGTGAATAAACAAAATAACGCTTCAGAGATATATAATGTTTTTTTTGTGCCTAACTTTTCAATAATTAAACCGCTAAATGGACGTACAGCAATAGCGGATGCCATAAATAAGGTCATAGCCAGCCCGGCTTGTGACATGCTGCCGCCCAAATCTTTCACGATATAAATCGGGAGAATTGTGGTTTGCGCAAAATAAAAAATAAATAAGAACAAGTTATTGAATAAGCAGAAAATAAAAGGCCTATTCCATAAATGCTGTTCATTTACAGTGTTCATAAATTACCTGATAACTATGCTTGAAGTCAGTGTACACATTATGATTATTTTAATCAGGCAGCAGCCGTGTTGCGTAGGTTAAAACTGCTTCAGCGTTTGATGTGAAGATAGACTGGTGCAATTTTAAGCTTTTTTTTGTGAAATGTATAGTATTGTAAGATTTTGTCTTATTTTTATTCATTTCCATAGTTATATATTTATATTATTCTCACATTGTGATTCTCTTTTTAAGTTTTATGCGTATAAGCAGTATCTTTATACTTTAAAGATGATAAATTTACGTGATAAATCAGTCAATTTAATAGTCGAAATATGCATAGCTGTAAAAACCAATCCTAAGTTTTTTATAAACTGTAAACGGACTTTTTATTTATGAATTGATTAGTTTCTCTAGCGTCATAAAAATATATTTTTAAATACAAGTGCAAGGCATAATAGGGGGAATAAAAAAATCAGCACGAATGCTGATTTTTATTAATCATGTTCAATATGAGGCTATGACTAAGATTGAATCATTCTGTTCTTGGCCTATAAACCAGCTTCATATTCTGCGCTGCTTAGAAGCTTTTCTACATCTGCCATATTGTCTGGCTTAATTTTATAAATCCAGCCTTTGCTATATGGGGCGTCGTTGACAAAATCAGGGTCATCTTCTAGGTCTGGATTTACTTCAACCACCGTGCCCGATACAGGCGCATGAATATCAGATGCAGTTTTCACTGATTCAACCACACCTGCTTGTTCGCCAGCAGTAATGTGTTGGCCTACATCAGGCGCTTCTACATAAACTAAGTCACCTAAAGCATCTTGAGCATGATCAGAAATACCGGTTACCACTAGGTCACCTTCAATTCGTACCCATTCATGTGTACTTGCATATTTCAAGTCTGAAGGATGATTCATTGATAACTCCTTAAATCCATTAAATTCATTTTTGGCATGATTTATACATGCTTTTTGCTTAAAACGAAAGTCTTATAAGTATGGATCTTTACGCCAATTGCTCGGGCTGCGTCCGCTCCAGCGTTTAAATGCGCGGCTGAAGTTTGCGACATCGCTATAACCTAGTTCATCGGCAATCTGTTCAAGAGTGAAATCTGTACGGGACAGCAAAGAAGTTGCATGCCGGTAACGAACTTCATCGACCAGCGTTGAAAAAGAGGTGCTTTCAGCTGCTAACTGCCGTTTTAGTGTACGGTCGGACATGTGCAAACGTTCTGCAACAGCTTCGATGCTTAAATAATGCTGCTCAGAATTGGTTAAAATGTCACGAACACGCATTGCAAGACGGTGGCGCTCGCCCAAGGCGGAAAGCTCGGTTTCACATTGGTTGATTGCAATTTGGCTGGCAATTGGGTCGGCATGTACCAGCTTATTGCTTAGGTATTGTTTATCAAAGCTTAAAATTAAATGTGGCTGGTCAAAACGAAACTGGTGATGCGGGAATTTAGCCATGAATCGTTCAAAACCTTCCGGTTTAGGAAAATCAAAATCGATATCACCAGAGGCATAGTTAATGCCAGTTATGGCTTTAGACATACTGATCAGGCCAAAAATCAACGCAATTGAAATTTCTGTACGCAATGGTTCCAGCATAATATCGGTTTTAAGCTGTACTGTAGCTTTATTGCCGAAAGTGGAAAAAAATAGCTGTAAAAAAGGCATACGCAGCTGAATAAAGCGGTTGGCCAGCATTAATGCATCTGTAATATCTTTGGCTGTCATAATGGCATAACCAATGAAGCCATGAATTGAAATGCGCATTTGTGTACCGAGGTGGTAGCCGAGAGTGGGTTCTCCAGTGAGTTTTAGCGCATGCTGCACAAGCTCATTTGCGATAGGGGTCGGGATGCGAAAATCCGGATCAGCCAGCTGTTCACTGTTTAAGTTGAAAGGGTTAAATAAGGTTTCATCGCTATAGCCCCAACGGGATACAACATCTAAAAGCAACAAGCCATAAACGCCAGGAATGCCTTGGTCTTGACGTAAAGAAGATATTTTCATGCGCGATCCATTGCAAGCTTTATGTTTTTCTATTTTTCCAAAATTATCGAAACTATATTGACATGAAAAAATATCTTCGACTATTAAAATTGTTGGACAATCAGTTCTTAGCTGAAAGCTCAGGCGCAAGTGTCAGTTAAAATTGCTTCAGCAATGGTCTTTCTGTAATTCTTGCGCATGCAGCTTAGGAAACATTTTTCTTAAAGACGATAATTTTAGTGGTTGAAATAAACAGCACATCACCATATTGATTTAATGCTTGTGTTACATAAGTCACGATGGCGCGGTCAGTTTTACTTTTGGATGGTGTAATGGCGGCAATTTCTACTTCAACATGCAGCATGTCTCCAGGACGAGTTGGACGTGGCCACCGCAGGCTGGATTCAGAGCCTACTAATCCATTGGCTACGGGAAAACATTCAGTCCATAAGCGCATCGTAACCGCTGCAGTATGCCAGCCGCTGGCAGCGAGTCCTTGAAAAATAGGGTGTTCTCGTGCTTGATCTTCATCTAAATGAAATGGCTGCGGATCATAAGCTTGAGCAAATTGCTTAATTTCTTGCAAGGTCATTTCATATTCACGGCTGATAAAGCGGTCTCCGACTTTAATATCTTCCAAATACAGCATATTTTCACTTTCCCTCGTTCAAATGTTTAGCTGTTCAAGCTAGTTTTGTGATATTTCTAGTCCAATCATTTATATTCAATGACTTAAAGAGTTGATAGAAGTACTATCGCTCTGCCTATCGCATATTGTTTAGATAGCTCCATCTTCATTTGGCTGTACGGTAGGCTGTTCTATGAGAAAACCGCCAGTTTGGCGCTGCCATAAATGCGCATAAATACCGTTCAAAGCAACCAGCTCATCATGCGTACCTTGTTCTGCGATACGGCCTTGGTCTAATACAATAAGCCTGTCCATTTGCGCAATTGTGGATAAGCGGTGTGCAATCGCGATTACGGTTTTATCCTGCATCAGCTCGTTTAGACTAGACTGAATAGCGGCTTCTACTTCAGAATCCAGTGCACTGGTGGCTTCATCTAAAATTAAAATAGGCGCATCTTTTAAAAATACCCGTGCAATCGCAATCCGCTGACGCTGTCCGCCGGAAAGTTTCACTCCGCGTTCACCGACAAATGCGTCATAACCCGTTTTTCCACGCAAATCTGTTAACTGCGGAATAAACTCATCAGCTTCTGCTTTTTGCACAGCAGCATACATGTCCTCATCACTTGCATCTGGGCGTCCATATTTAATATTTTCAGCAACGGTACGGTGCAGTAATGAAGTATCCTGTGTCACCAGTGCAATATTGCGTCTTAAGCTGTCTTGAGTGACATCTTCAATGTTTTGCCCATCAATTAAAATACGGCCCTGATTAAGCGTGTAAAAATGCAGCAGCAACTGGATCAGTGTTGATTTTCCAGCGCCAGAACGGCCTACAATGCCAATTTTCTCGCCTGGGCGGATAGTTAAATTTAAGGAATCAATCACATTTTTGCTGTTATAAGCAAAGGTGACATTTTCAAATTTAATCTCTCCATGCGGCACCTGCAGTACTTTTGCATCTGCTTTGTCTTGAATGCTGATTGGGCGGCCTAATGTTTTCATGCCGTCTTGAATGGTGCCGATATTTTCGAATAGGGCAGATGTTTGCCACATAATAAATTCTGCGACACTGCTGAGTTTTAAAATCATGGCGGTAGCCGCGGCAATTACACCTAATTCTGCTTGTCCCTGCAGCCATAAATAGATCGCGGTGCCAATTACTCCACCGTACAGCACAATATTTAACAGACTGATGCTAATAGAGTAACGTGCACCTAAACGCATTTGCTTATAGACGGTAACCATAAACAGCTGCATGGAGTTTTTGGCATACTGGCTTTCCCGGCCAGCATGGGCAAAGAGCTTCACGGTTTGTATATTTGTGTAGGCGTCTGTGACACGTCCAGTCATAACCGCACGGGCGTCTGCTTGTTCATTCGAAATTTTGCTTAAGCGAGGAATAAAGTAGCTGGCTGAACCAATAAACAGAACCAGCCAAAGCAGGAGCGGAATCAGCAGCAATGGTGAAATTGCGGCAAATACGAAACTTACGGTGATGAAGTAAATCAGGACATAGGCCAGCATATCACCCAAAATAATCCAAAACTCACGTACGGCTAATGCCGTTTGCATTACTTTTGCAGACAGGCGCCCAGCAAAATCGTTATGAAAAAAGTCTAGACTCTGCTGTAAGAGCAGGTTGTGAAAACGCCAGCGCAGGCGCATCGGAAAGCTGCTGTATAGAATTTGGTGTTTGACTATGGTTTGCAGGCTGGCAAAAAATACATTCGCCAATAAAATGCAGCATAAGATAGTTAAGTTCTGACTATGATTTTGCAGAAAATTATCCGGTTGGCTTTGACTTAGCCAATTGACCAAATCGCCGATTTTTGCATACAAAAAAGCTTCAAAACTGGCTGCGCCTGCTGTGCAAATGATTAGCAATAATAGATAGCGTTTAACACCGCTGGCTGCTTGCCAGACAAAAGCAAAGAATGTTGTCGGGAGCGGACGTGTTAAATCCTTTTCAGGATAGGCGTCGACGAGTTTTTCAAACCATTTGAGCATGCAGGCAACCAGAAAATTGAATGTACTTGATCTATGCTGATATTGGATCAAAGTGTATCGGATTCTGGCATGTTAAACCATGCTGTTTTTTACAGCGTTTCTCGCAGCGGCTGACTGCAGTGCTGCATTTCGTCAAAATGAATCACTTGATTGCGGCCTAAGCGTTTGGCTTCATACAGAGCAATGTCTGCCTGTTTTATGAGCTGATTAATATTGAGTTTGCCATTTTTAGACAGGGCAACGCCGACGGAAATAGTAAATTTTAGCTGTGGGTGCAAGCGAGACATATGATAATTCTGCATTTTCTGTCTTAAACGCTCCGCAATTTTGATTGCGTCATTGGCGCTGGTATGGGGCAGAAGGGCAATAAATTCTTCCCCGCCAAAACGTGCGAGCATGTCATAAAACCGCATTTCTGTACGGGCAATCGCTGCAATGGCGCACAGGACCTGATCACCAATATCATGCCCATATTGATCATTAATGTTTTTAAACAGGTCGACATCAAAAATTAGCAAACTGATGCTATCTGTTTTGGCTGCGGCCTGGATGGTTCGATCGGCGGCATAGAGAAATTGGCGCCGATTGCTTAGCTGGGTGAGTTCATCCGTATGCGCAAGTTTTTTTAGGGTATGGTAATTCCAGTCGTCCAGCAGGGCTCTTAAAAAATTTTTGCGTGAATTGAGTGTATTATTCCAGCAAATATAAATACTAAAAGCTAAAATTGGCACATAAACCATCAGAAAAATAACAAAGTTATGCAGTTCATTTAAGCGCCAAGCGCCAAAAAAGATAGCCGCTGTTATGAGACAGGAGGTGATGAGTGATGGGCGAAAATGGACCTGTATACATAAGTTGCCCAGTACAATAAAAATAACTGCAGCATATTGGTACAGCAGTACAGCTGAGCTTGCAGATTGCAGCAAAATTTCAAACCACAGAATTGCTGATAAACACGTAGACAAAGGTAAAATCAGATCAAGCATCTGAATATTTTTAATGTATTTGAACAGCAATATATTTAAAGAAAAAGCAAAAATAATGCTAATAACACGGATACTGCCGGACAGAATGCTTACATCCGGAATAATAAAACTGTCAGCCCAAAAATAAATTAAAAATGCAAGCTGCGCTAAACAATTGACCTGCAGCAAGTATTGTTTTTGCTGAATATATTGGAAGTCATGATAGGCTTGTTTAAATTTTTTGGGGATGCAAGCGATTGGATGACTTAGCGCTTTTTCTATCATTTCCCGGCTGGATATATCGCAGTGTTCAGCGCGAATTAGGTTGTACCTAACCGGCGAATGATTCATAGAATCAAGTAAAATCTCAGAAGGCGTTACAGCTGTTTTTTTTGAACGCTGAGGGATGCATTCCATGCTCACCTCCTTATTTTGGGTTTATTATGTGATTTAATTCACAAATCTTATATGAATTAATAGGCTCTTGTATACGCTTTGTACTTCAAGTTTTGATGGTTTTTACAATTTATTCATATTTTGTTGCATATTTATGGCTTTTTAGCCAAGTATTTTAGAAAAATAGTCAATTCATCTCGCAAAGAAAACAGTAATGAAAATTCAGCCTATTTTAAAATTTCTATTTATGGCAGTTATATGGATCAGCGTTTAATGAGTTGATCCTATAATTAGTTTTTTTGGGGTATATGCACTTCAAAAAGGGTTAATTAATCAGTCATAACCGGTCATCTAAGCTTAAATTCTTAATTTTAAAATGGCTGAAATTTTTTAGGCAGCATTCTCTGTTTGTTGCAGTCATAAGGAATATATAAAGTTTTTGCAATGTTTTTTAACGCAGTCACATATTCTAATGTTGCTTGCTACAGCGATAGTTGCAGTAGATCTGTGTATATAGCGCGCAAACACCAATACGGGATGGAAAAAAGCTCCTTAAAAGGAGCTTTTTCGGGGTATGACTAAAGTACGCTGGTATGTTATTTAAAAAATAAGGCTTTGGTGAATTACCACATCAGATCATCTGGAATGACATAAGCTGCATATGGGTCTTCTTCATCTGTGGTTTGTTCATTCTGTTCAGAATTATTTACGATGATAAAGCCTTCCATTTTGGTATTAATGCGTTCAGCCAATGCTTTTGGCAAAAAGGCATAGCTGTCATTTTCTTTAGCAATGACTAAGCTTCCGGCCACAAGCGCATTATAAATCTGCTGATTGATATAAACCTTTTTAACTTTACTCTCATCAATAAATTGATAGCTAACATCACCGTCAGTATTGCGGATTTTATGCTGTCCAATCATTTGTACAATGGAAGCTCTGAGCTCTTTTTCATGCAAGACAGCCTTTTTTTCTTGCTCAATGGCATGATCACGTGCTTGTTTTTGCTGGTGATCTTGTGCAATTTTAGCTTTTATTTCAGCTTCGCTGCTTTGGCCTGTACGCTGTTCATGCACTGCCTGTTTTGACAATTTTTTTGCTTTTTTGTTATCGACCAAACCCGCTTTTAACAGCTGTGCCTGTAATGCATTTTTAACCATAAGATATTCCAAAATTAATTTTGACGTTGCCGATAACGTAAATAAATTACCCAATATGCAGCGCATAGTATAAGGCTAAACACTGCAGGTAAAAGAAATGAGTCTAATTTTAATAAAGGATAAATTACGCTGGCAATAAGCCCGCCTATAAAAAATCCAATTAAAATGAATAAATGAAGTATCACCCTGCGACGGTCTACATGCAGCCCGCGCGCGCGGTAACCCAACGCAAGCCCGAGATCGGTCAATACTCCGGATAAATGTGTAGTGCGGATAATGGTGCCTTTATAGTGACTGACCATTGCGTTTTGGACACCCATAGCCACGCATGCCCAAAGTAAGGCATAACGGGGGAAATAAGGTAAAAAAGCCCAGCATAAAAAGATGAAGAAAGCGACAAGGCTAAGCGGTATGCCGTAGAGCCGGCCTAAACTGAAATTGCTGCTGCCTAAAATAAGCCCGCTGTAAAAAGAGCCAAGCACATAAGAAACAGTCACGCAAAGCAGAAAAAGTATGGCAGAAGGCTGCCAATGTACAACAGCTAAGGCCAGCATGCTGACATTTCCCGTCATATGTGAGACGGACTGGTGCAGTACGGTGACCAGTCCGAGCACATTGATCATACCCGCATTGACTGCGAGTAAGAAGGCACCCAATTGAACCCATAGGGGCAAAGTATTAAATGGCATAATGCATTGAATAATAAGTATACAGTTTAAGGTATCTTATCTTAACCCGCGGTCTACGGCAGCTGTAAATAACACATCAGTCGAAGAGTTTAATGCAGTTTCTGTTGAATCCTGTAAAACGCTGATGACCATGCCAATGGCGACAACTTGCATTGCAATGTCTGAAGAAATGCCAAAGAGACCGCAAGCAACAGGAATCAGCAGCAGTGAACCGCCGGCTACCCCTGATGCGCCGCAAGCAGAAATAGTCGCCACCACCGATAAAATCAGCATAGTGGTAAAGTCTGCAGAAATACCCAGTGTATTAACTGTTGCCAGTGTTAACACCGTAATTGTGACCGAAGCGCCAGCCATATTTACTGTTGCACCCAACGGAATTGCAACACTTGCAGTAGATTCTGCCACGCCTAAACGTTTGGCTAAATCTAAGTTAACTGGAATATTGGCAGCTGAGCTTCTGGTAAAAAATGCTGTAATGCCGCTTTCGCGTAAGCATTGAAATACCAGCGGATATGGATTGGCGCGGGTCATTACGGCAACCATAAGCGGGTTAATCACCAGCGCAACAAACAGCATTGTGCCTAGTAATACTGCCAGCAAATGCGCATAGCTTTGAAGTGTGCTTAAGCCTGCTTCAGCAAACGTTACCGCAACCAGACCGAAAATACCCACTGGCGCAAAACTGATCACAAGGCGAATCACTCTATTCACCGCTTCGGCAGTATCGGATAAAAAAGTTTTGGTTTGATCTGATGCATGCCGGAATGCAACGCCCATAGCGATCGCCCATGCTAAAATACCAATAAAATTAGCTTCGCTAATGGCTGTTACAGGGTTTGCTAAGAAGCTGAGCAGCAGGTTTTTAAGGATTTCGGCTAGACTTCCTGGAGGGCTAAGTTCCGCTTGCATTGGTACATCTAAAAATAATTTACTTGGAAAGAGGACACTCGAAATTACTGAACTAAGTGCAGCAAAAAACATACCTAATGCATACATCAACATGATGGGTTTGATATAGGCATTGCTGCTGCCAACTTTAAAATTTGCAATTGATGAAAGAACCAATACAAATACAAGAATTGGAGCAACCGATTTAAGGGCTTTAATAAATAAATCGCCCAGCAGGCTTAAATACGGGGCCGCGTTTGGAAACAGGGAAGCAACCAATACGCCTAGAATAATGGCGATAATAATTCGGGTTACCAAACTCAAACGCGCAAAAGCTGAAAACATAGGAGAGCCTTGTCAGAATTACGGTGACAAAATGTTGAAAATAAGCACAATATCTTATACCGAAAATCTTTCGCTCTAGTGAAAATTTTTGATATAAAAATTAAGTGCTTATTTTACAATTGAAAAAAAGTAAAGTTAAAGTGGGAAATGGTGACTCATAATTAAATTCCCAGCTTGATTTACACGAAAAAATATCACTTAAATCTCATATTCGGCCATGTTGGGTGATAAATCCTGTATGGCCAAATAATGTGTCAAATAAATCTGACCGCTAAGATGCTTTAACAGTTTTGATTGCTGCAGCTTGTCCATAACAGGACCTTTAACTTCAGAGAAATGCAAACGGATGTTTAATTTACTTAACTCCGCATTGATTTCTTCCAGCATTTCCAGTGCGCTGTAATCGATGCTGCTGACGCTCGAGCAGTTGATGATTACATGCTGCAAATGCGGCTGCTGACTAATAGCATTAATTAGAAAACCCTTTAACGCATTGGTGTTCAAAAAAGATAAATTTTCATCAATTCGTATAGACATAATTTCTGGGGAAGTCATGACATGATGGCGCTGCACATTTCTGAAATGCTGCGTGCCTTGGACTAAGCCGATGATTGCCATATGCGGACGGCTAATACGCCACAGCATTAAAATAAATGTTGAAATAATGCCAATAATCAAGCCTGTTGAAATATCAATAAATACAACGCCAAAAAAAGTCACCCACATGGCAATGCCGTCTGCTTTGGAATAACGCCATGTATCAAAAAAAGGCTTAAAGTCTACTAGCTTCCAAATTGAAACGATAATAGTTGCAGCTAAAATAACCAAAGGAAGTTGTTTAAAGAAACCCGTAAAATAGAGGGTAACAGCAATAATCAGCAAGGAAGACAATACGCCTGCCATTGGTGTTTTTGCTCCAGAGTCGGCATTTACAACTGTGCGTGATAAGCTGCCTGTTACAGGAAACGCGGACGTTAAGCCTGCACTAATGTTGGCTAGTCCTAAAGCCACCAATTCTTGATTGCTGTTTAAATTACTGCGCTGCTGCAGCGCGGTCGCTTGTGCAATTGAAAGCGACTCAACGAAACTGATCATGGCAATCATAAATGCGCCCGGCAAAAGCTTAACCACCAAATCTAAATTCCAATGTGGAACAGAGATAGGTGGAAATCCAGAAGGAATTTCACCTACGGTTTTTATGCCGAAATCCTGTAAATTAAAATGAGCAGTTAGTGAAATGGCAATAATCACTAAAAACAGCGGTACTGCTTTTATGAAAAAGTTAGTTGATCCAATACGGCTTTGAATGGCCTGACTATGCAGTAATTTAGGAACGTAAATTAAAAATAGAATAGAAGCGATGCCAAAGATGAGTGAATACACATGGGTCTGCGAGATATATTGCCAAACACTTTGAATGAATTCAGGCATATTGTTGCCGTTCAGCGGCAGATCAACCAAAAATTTGAATTGACCCAGCGCAATTAACAGTGCCGACGCGATAATAAAACTTTTAATGACGGGGTGACTGATCAGCTGAATGAGAAAGCCAAAACGCAGCATGCCCAGCAGTAAAGAAATAATACCCACAAGCAGCGCCAGCAGCATAGCCGCCTCAATATACACAGGAGAACCCGGCGTAAACATTGGATTGAGCGTGGCGAAAGTCATCATAGAAATAATGGCTACAGGCCCAATAGACAGGGTAGTACTGCCTCCTACAAGAGCATACATAATCATTGGAATCATGCTGGCATATAGCCCCATAATTGGCGGCAAGCCAGCCAGCATGGAGTAAGCCATGCCTTGCGGAACAAGCATTGCAATGACAATAAATGCAGATAGGGTATCTGATTTAAACTTCCCTGCGCTGTAGTTCTTTAACCACTGCCAAGCAGGAAGTATTTTTTCGATACGGGGGGTAGAATCCGGCATAAAAATTCTAAATCACAATTTAATATATATTATGCATAAAAAATGATAAGAAGTCTTAAAACAGTATGGTGATGAAGAGGAAATGAGTATTTTTAATTACATAAGTTTATGATATTATAAATAATATTAATAATAAATATTTTAAAGACCCTAAAAAAAGCTTTCCAAAATTCACAAGTTTATCTATTCAATGATGTTTTTAACTGAAGGAAACCTTTTAAAGTTTTAAAGAGCAGAGAGATTTGGCTGTTTGCATAAACAAAACTATGGCATGGATTGGAGCGAATCGTAGAAAAAGCTATTTATGCATATATCCATCATGAGCTGAGAAATACACCTTTAAGCGCTCTTGAATGCTTACAGTGGCTAAATAAAAGCTGTAGGTTTGAATCTGCCATGCAAAAAAATGCTTTGAATTGATCGGCTTTAGATACAGATCAAACTGCTGTAATATGCATATAAATAACAATACGCCTTAAAGGCGAATTTAGTCACTCTTTTCTTTAAAGCTAAAATGCATACGTAAAAATTACAGCGGATTTTTATGGCAATATAGCTCATACAATGTGTGCAGTACGCTTACCAGATTTGGGTCCTTAATAGAGTAAAAAATCTGTTTACCGTCACGCCGTGTTGTGACTACATTGCTTTTGCGCAGCATCATCAACTGCTGGGAAAGAGTAGGCTGATTGATTTGAGTGATCTGTTCAATTTGCGACACGTTCAACTCATCCTGCGCCAAATGACACAAAATCAGCAACCGGTCTGTATTTGCCAGCGATTTTAATACACCAACCACCAAATCTGCGGAATCACGCATACTGGTGATTTCTAGATCGCTCTTCATTTTTTAAAAATCTACTCTGCCTTTGCAACCCAGTAATTATACGGTTTTCACTGCGAAATGCTGTGAATATTAGTTCAAAAGTTATGGTTTTTAGTGACAACTATTATTGTTAAAATTGATATAAAAGAAAAATTGAATCAAATAAATTTATTGCATGTTATTTATGCACAATAAGGTAAAAAATTCAACAGTTTTAAAATGATGCAAGAAAGTTTACACGCCTTCATTAAAAAAAAATGTATGATGAAACATAACTTTTTGATGTAAAAATCTCAAGGAATGATTCATGACTACAGATTCAGCTTTTCCTGCTCCAGATAATTTAGGCATTGCGGTATACAGTAATAACGCAGAAGCCATTGGCAATACACCGCTGGTGCGTATTAACCGTGCAATTTCCGGCGGGGCAACAGTACTGGCTAAAATTGAAAGCCGTAACCCTGCATTTTCTGTGAAATGCCGTGTAGGTGCAGCGCTTGTCGCAGATGCGGAAGCCAAAGGCTTGTTAAAGCCGGGCATGCATATTGTTGAACCGACTAGCGGTAACACCGGTATTGCACTGGCTTTTGTGGCCGCAGCTAAGGGTTATCCTATTACTTTAACGATGCCTGCGAGCATGAGTATTGAACGCCGCAAAGTGCTGAAATCATTTGGCGCAAATTTAGTACTGACTGAACCAGCTAAAGGCATGAAAGGTGCGGTAGAAGAGGCTGAGCGCTTAGTCGCGGAGCATCCAGATACTTACTATTTGCCTCAGCAGTTTGAAAATCCAGCCAACCCTAAAATTCATGAATTGACCACAGGACCTGAAATTTGGGAAGCGACTGGCGGTAAAGTGGATATTCTCGTTTCTGGCGTTGGTACAGGCGGTACAATTTCAGGCATTTCTAGCTATTTTGAAAAAGTGAAAAACCAGCCTATTTATTCTGTAGCGGTTGAACCTGCCGAATCACCGATTATTGGTCAAACCAAACGCGGTGAAACACTGACACCTGGCCCGCATAAAATTCAAGGCATTGGCGCAAACTTCATTCCGGGCAATTTGGATTTAGATCTAGTGGATGAGGTAATGCCAATTGAAAGCTCAGAAGCGATAGAATGGGCGCGTAAAACTGCAACACAAGAAGGCATTTTAGTCGGTATTTCTAGCGGTGCAGCAATGGCAGCTGCAGCTAAATTGGCTGCCCGTCCTGAAAATGCCGGAAAAACCATTGTGGCGATTTTACCAGACAGTGGTGAACGCTATCTTTCTTCCGTATTGTTTGAAGATATTTCAGCAGACTAATACGAAGTTTGCTGGGCTGGAGAAACAGCTCAAACTTCAAAAAAACCGCCCGCAATTTGCGTGCGGTTTTTTTGATATCTGGATTTGCTTTTGCACAGCATGAGCTTTTTAAAGTTCAACTACTCTTTAATGAAAGAACAATTTTCTGCTTAATGCTTTTATTCAGTTATTCAGTTATTCAGTCAAACTGCATTCACTCAAGTTAAAGATCATAAAGTGGCACAAGGCTTTTTTTGAATTGAAGCAAATTTAGATCAATCGAATTCATCATCCGGCGTATCGTCTTTAATCACACGCTTTTTTTTGGCAGCTTCAATCTGTTCTGGATAATATTTTATCGTCAAAACTTTAAACAGAATACCCAGCCCGGTGCAGACGGCTAGTACCGGAAGTAAAATTGAGCGCACCCAAATTTCGACATTATCTAAAGCCCAGCATAATGAAATAAAGATTAATAAGATAAAAAGGCCAAGATTGAAAAACAGGTTGGAGAGCTTGAGCATTGGAGTGAAATTTACCAAATTAAGTTGGTTTCGGTATCATTTTATTTATACCGCATTTTTGCTGCAGATATATCAATTTAAAAGTTTATGTGTTTGCGATGTGATCAAAATAATTGATATTAATTTTCAGAAATGCTTCAGCTGATTCAGAAGCTTAATGATTGCGCTTGACCTTGCCATTATGGCAATGTTTAAGCTATCCAATAGGCAAAACCGCCAGACGTTTTTTTTATTTGACAGCATTAAGCTTAAAAGCGTGAGGGACTTATGGATTCAAATCATACTGCTGCGAAATATCAGCAAAGCTTTGAAATTGAAGGCATGACTTGTGCTTCGTGTGCAGCCCGCGTTGAAAAAGCGCTGCAAAAGCTTGATGGTGTTGATCAAGCTGGGGTTAATTTAGCGACGGAAAAAGCCTGGATCAGCAGTGCGCAGCCGATTGTGCTGCAGCCGGTGATCGATGCAGTAGAAAGGGCTGGTTATCATGTAGTACAGCAAAAACTTCAGCTAAAAATAGAGGGAATGACTTGTGCCTCTTGTGTGGCACGGGTAGAAAAAGCGCTGAAAAAAGTGCCGGGTGTGGTGGATGCTTCTGTGAATTTGGCATCTGAGAAGGCGATTGTACAGCTGATGAGCGGAACTCCGGTAAGTAAATTGCGTAAGGCGGTTGAAAAAGCGGGATTTTCGGTCTCAGCCCCGCGGACAGAATTAAATATTGAAGGAATGACCTGCGCCTCTTGCGCTGCCCGAGTTGAAAAAGCGCTGCAGGCTGTTCCGGGTGTTCAATCGGCAACTGTGAACCTTGCCGCTGAAAAAGCATATATAGATGGCGGCAGCCTGTCTGATTTAATTTCTGCTGTGCAGAAAGCCGGCTATAGCGCGCAAATTGTGGCGCAGGCCAATGAAGCTGTACAAGCAGATAAAAAACAGCATGAACAGGCTATTTTAAAACGCGATTTGATGATTGCTTTGGCGCTTGCAGTTCCAGTATTTGTTTTAGAAATGGGTTCACATGTCATTCCGGGATTTCATCAGTTTATTCATAACACCATTGGTATGCAGAACAGTTGGTATATTCAATTTGTATTAACTACGCTGATTTTACTGTTTCCGGGCCGACGGTTTTATCAACACGGCATACCGGCATTGCTGCGTCTAGCGCCTGAAATGAATTCTTTGGTGGCGGTTGGAACCTTGGCAGCCTATGCTTTTTCCTGTGTATCGGTATTTATGCCGCATTTGCTGCCGGCAGGCACAGTGCACGTCTATTTTGAATCGGCTGCGGTCATTATTGCGTTGATATTGCTTGGCCGTTATTTAGAAGCCAAGGCCAAAGGCAAAACTTCGCAGGCGATTCAGCAGCTGGCAGCAATTCAGCCTAAAACTGCGCGTGTTCAGCAAAACGGCCAGTTGACTGAGCTGCCGATTGAACAGCTGCAATCTGGCATGCTGCTGGAAATTCGTCCGGGTGAACGTATTCCTGCGGATGGAACAGTAGTTTCCGGCCGCAGTTATATCGATGAGTCAATGATTAGCGGTGAACCGGTGCCTGTAGAAAAAACTGAAGGCCAGCCTGTAGTCGGCGGCACTGTCAATCAAAATGGCAGCCTAACAGTGCGGGCGGAAGCTGTAGGTCAAGATTCTGTTTTGGCGCAAATTATCCAAATGGTCGAGCAGGCGCAAGGCTCGAAACTGCCGATTCAAACGCTGGTCGATAAAGTGACGCTTTGGTTTGTGCCAGCAGTGATGCTGTTGGCGGCGCTGACTTTTTTAATTTGGTATGTTGCTGGGCCAGACCCGCGCCTAAGCTATGCTGTGGTGAATGCAGTTGCCGTACTGATTATTGCCTGTCCATGCGCAATGGGGCTGGCAACTCCGACCTCAATTATGGTGGGGACTGGACGCGGCGCTGAAATGGGCATTTTGTTCCGTAAAGGTGAGGCCCTGCAGCAATTAAAGGAAATACGCGCAGCGGCATTTGATAAAACAGGAACTTTAACTGAAGGTAAGCCTGCGCTGACAGATTTTCATGTGGCCGAAGGCTTTGATGAGCATGAAGTATTAGCATTGACAGCTTCTGCTGAAGCAAAATCTGAACATCCTATTGCGCATGCAATTTTAAAAGCGGCCGAAGTTTTACAGCTCGAATTGCCAGAGGCGCAAACATTTGAGGCGCTGACTGGTTCTGGCATACAAGCGACTGTAAATGGACGGCTGCTGCAGATCGGGGCTTCGCGCTTAATGACAGAGCTGAATGTATCCATTGATGAATTTAGCGAAAAAGCTGCTGCTTTAGGTGAACAGGGCAAGACACCGCTTTATGTTGCCATAGACGGTAAACTGGCTGCAGTTATTGCTGTAGCAGACCCAGTGAAGCCAAGCGCTTTAGAGGCAATACGGGCTTTACATGCACAAGGCATTGAAACAGTCATGATAACTGGCGATAACACGCATACAGCGCATGCGATTGCCCGCCAGCTGAATATACAGCATGCCATTGCGGAAGTGCGTCCGAACGAAAAAGTTGAGGCGGTTCAGCAGCTGCAGCAAAAATACGGAAGCACGGCATTTATTGGTGACGGTATTAATGATGCGCCGGCTTTGGCGCAGGCTGATGTTGGACTGGCGATCGGTACAGGTACAGACATCGCGATTGAATCCGCTGATGTGGTATTAATGGCTGGCCAGCTGCAAACTGTGCCAGCAGCGATTGCCCTGAGCCGAGCGACCATCAATAATATCCAGCAGAATCTATTTTGGGCCTTTGTTTATAATGCCGCACTGATACCTGTGGCAGCTGGCGCACTGTATCCTTTTTTTGGCATCTTGCTGTCACCGATGTTTGCAGCCGGAGCTATGGCGCTGTCATCAGTCTTTGTGATCAGCAATGCGCTGCGTTTAAAACGATTTCAGCCTTAGTTTTTACAGGGCAGGAGCATGTGTATGAAAACCGAGATGAATATTGGACAGGCCGCCAAACAGTCTGGCATTTCCGCCAAAATGATCCGCTATTATGAAGAGATTGGCCTGCTTGCGCCGGCAAAGCGCACTGATGCCGGCTACCGCATGTATGGCGCGCAGGATTTAAAAACCTTATCATTTATTCAGCATGCGCGGGAACTGGGATTTTCCACAGAGCAAATGAAAGAGTTGCTGGATTTATGGCGCAATCAAGACAGGCAGAGCGCTGAAGTTAAGCAGCTGGCGCAAAAACATATTGATGCGCTGAACCGGAAAATTGCCGATATGCAGGCTATGGTGGATGCATTGCAGCAGTCTGTCAGCTGCTGTGCCGGTAACCAGCAGGCCGACTGCGAAATCTTGAACCAAATTGAATTGGGTGCTGTTCAGCAAAAAAAATAGGCTGTGTTGCCGCTTTGCCTATTGCGGCGGCAGGGAAGATATCTCACAAGATTGTCCACCCGGTACAAGGCGAAAATTGCGAGATTTACTCATTTTAAATAAACAATGCTCAATGCAGTGAAACGCCGCTTCGCAAGGAAAACGAACCGGCCTTATAAAGCGCTGCATCGTGTGTCCATGCTGAAGGGCTGAAGCATTATTGATTCGACGGCATAATAAAAAAGCTGATAAGCGAATTAAGCTTGACCTTGCCATTATGGCAAGCTTTATATTTCATTCAACAAATGAATTCTATCCACCTCACTTAGGAGATGATTCCATGAAATTACGTATTGATGCGATGACTTGCGGCGGCTGTGCGCGAAGTGTAACTGCAACCATTAAACAGATCGACCCGCAAGCGTCTGTAGATATTGATGTTGCGTCTAAACTGGTCAATGTCAGCTCAGCTGCAGATGAACAGAAAATTTTAGAAGCCTTGGCTGAAGACGGTTTCCCGGCTCAAAAGCAGTAGTCTGAAGATGTGTTTTGCAATCGCCGTTTAAGTCACTTTTAGACGGCGATGTTTTTACTTATGTTGGATGATGTCAATTTTCGAAACTGTTTTAAATTTTTAAAACACGCTGTCTAAGCGCCAAGCTGATTCGTATGAAAATGCCAGCGAGCAGTTGATTCCCAGCATATTTCACCGCAGGGAATAACTCTTGCCAAACCCCACAGTCTTAGCCATGTGCGGAAATCTTATCTGGTGTCATTAATGCTTGGTTGACATATAGCTTAATAAGCCGTTCCCGCGAACCAATAGATTTTTGATAGTGGGTTGAATTTAGCAGCAGTGAAGCACCATAAGTTACCGTCCAGATATAAGACAGATAGTCTCGAATCGACATAATGCTGTTCGAAATTTTTAAATATTCTGAAAAAATGTCTTTAATTTCTAAAATACGCTGCTCGCGAATTTGATAAAGTTCTTCGAATAAATCCTTTAATTTACGTTCATTGTTGGTGAGCCGCTCTTCAATCACATGCAGCAAAATGGTACGGTTTGAATTCAGCATGTTGTACAGCATGTACTGTGAAACATAGGTTTTTATATCGTGATTATATTTTTTTGAAATCTCCAGCAGCCTGCGTTCATTTAAAATAATCAGTTCCAAATACAGCTGGTTTTTACTTTTAAAATGCTTATAGATGGTGCCCTTGGCAATATCCAATTCTGAAGCCAATTCGCTTAGCGTTATGTCTTGATGATTATCAAGCAATAACGTTTCTGCCATCGCTAAAATTTTCTCTTTGCGGTGCAGAAAATTTTGTTGGCGTACTGTTGTCATCTCAATGTCCCAAATACATCTGCGAAGTACATAATTTCAGATTACGATGATTTTCCATGCGCTAAAATAGCACTAACGTCGAGAATATGCTCGAAATTGTGTTAAAAATAGCCATCTGATTTTTTTGTATGACCGCTGTTCTCATAACTCGTTCGCCCATGTCAAGAAAAGTGAACCCTAGAGGTCATTTAAGAGAAATATAATTTCTTTTTCAACTAATTTATTCTATTGTCAATGTACACAAATACAGCGGTTTGTATGAAATTCTGTTCATGAATTTTATTTTTCTCCCGTTTCTATATTGGTTTTTAAGGTTTTTTATGCACGATTCATTTCAGCATCAATTTGCAGGCACGATTCATTTTATTCAGTGTTTATCGGCCCGAACGCAGCCTTAAGATCTTTTGCCGCTGAATACGCTGGCAGGACTCAACACAAAATTACACACTTTTTACTCAGATGAAATCACATTCGCGGTTTCACATGGGGTACTTTTATCTGTAGAAAATGCAGACTTAATGAACTGCATTGATCGTATAAGGAAGCAGCTATGCCTATCTATAATGCGCCACTCAAGGACATGGAATTTATTTTAAATGACGTGTTTAATGCCGATGAATTCTGGCAAGCCAATGAAAATCTTGCACATGTGGACATGGCGACTGCCAATGCTATTTTAGAAGAAATGGCAAAATTTTCTAAAAATGTCATTTTAGATTTAAACCGAAGTGCAGATGAATCTGGCGGCGCAGAGTTTTCTGGCGGTACGGTTAAAACCCCAGCGGGTTTCAAAGATGCATTCAAGCAGTTTGCTGATGGCGGATGGGTCGGTTTAGGCGCTCCTGAAGAATGGGGCGGTCAAGGCATGCCGAAAATGCTGACCGTGCTTGCAGATGAAATGATCTGGAGTACAAACCCTTCATTTATGCTGTATCCGCTGTTAACTGTTGGTGCCGGTATGGCCATTAATGACCGCGCCTCGCAAGAACAAAAAGAAACTTATTTGCCAAAATTTTATACTGGTGAATGGTCTGGCACTATGTGCTTAACAGAGCCGCATTCCGGTACAGATTTAGGCATTATTAAAACCAAAGCAGAGCCAAATGCAGACGGTTCGTTCAATATTACCGGCACTAAAATCTTTATCACCAGCGGCGAGCATGATTTATGTGAAAACATTATCCATTTGGTGTTGGCAAAAACGCCAAATGCTCCGGCGGGTTCGCGCGGCATCTCGCTATTTATTGTGCCGAAGTTTTTGGTCAATGCAGATGGTTCGCTGGGAGAACGCAATGCAGTCGCTGCAGGTTCAATTGAACACAAAATGGGCATTAAAGGTTCTGCAACTTGTGTAATGAATTTTGACGGCGCCAAAGGCTTTATGGTGGGTAAGGAAAATGAAGGCCTGGCTGGCATGTTCGTCATGATGAATTATGAACGGCTGTCTATGGGCATTCAAGGTCTGGGCGCTTCTGAGTATGCCTGCCAAAATGCGGCGCAGTATGCAACAGACCGCCTGCAAGGCCGCGCTGCAACGGGCGCTAAAAATCCGGACAAACCGGCTGATTCTATTTTGGTTCACGGTGATGTGCGCCGCATGCTGCTGAATGTACGCGCCAATAATGAAGCATCACGCGCATTTGCTGTGTATGTAGGCCAGCAGCTGGACATTACAAAGTTCTCAACCGATGCTGATGCAGTCCGCAAAGCCAATGACCGTGTTGCATTGCTGACCCCGATTGCCAAAGCTTATTTAACTGATACCGCGCTGCAGTCTGCATTAGATGCACAAATGTGCTTTGGCGGTCATGGCTATATTCGCGAGTGGGGCATGGAGCAGTGTATCCGTGACCTGCGCATCTCGCAGATTTATGAAGGCACCAACGGCGTGCAGGCCATAGACCTGATTGGCCGTAAAACCATTAAATGCGGCGGCGCGTTTATTGCAGAGTATATGGATGAAATCCGCACATTTGCCTCTGCAATGGATGATACGTTAAGCATTAAAGCGGTAACGCTGTCTGTGTGTGATGAATTGCAGTCATTGACCCAGTTTGTGGTAGAGCAGTCGAAACAAGATTCAAACTTCAGCAATGCAGTTGCAGTAGACTATTTGCATGCAGTTGGCTTATTGAGCTTTACGTATATGTATGCGCGTATCAGCAAGGCTGCGCAAGCAAAATCAGAAAGCTTCTTCCAAAATAAACTGGTGCTGGCGCAGTACTTTGCTGCCAAAGTTCTGCCGGATTTGGCTGCCCGCACACAGCGCATTAAAGCTGGAGCTGAGTTGATGATGCAGCTGCCTGAGGAATATTTCACCGCTCAATCTTAAGAAATAGTGCCAGCAGTTAAAAAGCGATGGAAAACCCCAAAGAAGCGCTTATGCTTCTTTGGGCATACAAGATGTAAAAATAGGATGAAATAAAAAATGATCGTGATACTCGATGGTGTGCGTACTGCAATGGGCGGTTTTCAAGGCTCACTTTCTTCATGCACCGCGCCGGAACTTGGCGCAGCTGCTATTAAAGCGGCTGTAGAGCGTTCTGGCCTGCAGCCGAATGATATTGATGAAGTTATTTTTGGCTGCGTGCTTCCGGCTGGTTTAAAACAAGGCCCGGCACGTCAGGCGATGCGTTTAGCCGGTTTGCCGGATTCGACAGGCGCAACAACGATTAACAAGATTTGCGGTTCAGGCATGAAAGCCGTAATGCAGGCAGCGGATGCAATTAAAGCGGGTTCTGCGGAAATCGTGGTCGCAGGCGGTATGGAATCCATGTCGAATGCGCCGTATCTGCTGGAAAAAGCACGCGCTGGCTATCGCATGGGGCATGGTAAAACTACAGACCATATGTTCCAAGAAGGCTTAGAAGATGCAGAAACTGGCTTGTCGATGGGTGTTTTGGCACAGGATATGGCGGATAAAAAAGGCTATAGCCGTGAACAGCAGGATACTTTCGCAATTAACTCTTTACATAAAGCCGTTACTGCTATTAATGGCGGATATTTTAAAGATGAAATCGTACCGGTCAGCGTTAAAAACCGCAAAGGTGAAGTGACTGTTGATACTGATGAACAGCCTTTAAGCGCAAAACCGGAAAAAATTCCAACATTGCGTCCAGCATTTAAAAAAGACGGCACTATTACTGCGGCCAATGCCAGCTCAATTTCTGACGGTGCATCTGCATTAGTCGTCACTTCAGAAGAAACTGCACTGGCTCGGGGCTTAAAGCCGGCAGCTAAAATCGTGGCTTATGCATCAAATTCACAGCACCCTTCTGAATTTACGATTGCACCAGTCGGCGCGATTGAAAAAGTGCTGAAAAAAGCTGGCTGGAATGCCAAAGATGTTGATCTTTGGGAAGTCAATGAAGCCTTTGCCATGGTCACTATGGCTGCAATAGATGCATTTGAATTGGATGAAGCAAAAGTCAACATCAATGGCGGCGCTTGTTCACTGGGCCATCCGTTGGGTTCCTCCGGTTCACGCATTATCGTGACACTCATTCATGCCTTAAAGCGTACAGGCGGTAAAAAAGGTGTAGCGGCGCTCTGTATTGGTGGCGGTGAAGCAACAGCAATTGCGGTTGAACTTGTATAATTTGCCTCAATGATTAATTTTTAGATAAGCAACAAATGCCATTTCAGTGCGCTGGGATGGCGGCATAACAGATGTTTATTTTGAGATTTTTATTATGAACGGTTTAGATCGCATTCGCTTACTCTCCCTGCGCGATAAAGTAATGTCGCCCCAACAAGCGATTGAATTAATTAAAGATGGTTCCGTGGTTGGTTTAAGCGGTTTTGGCGGTGCGGGTGAGGCGAAAACAGTGCCTCTAGCATTGGCAGAACATGCAAAAACGCATCCCTTGAAAATTACGCTAGCTACAGGCGCAAGCTTAGGCAACAGCATTGACGGACGCTTAAATGAAGCGCATGCCATTGAACGGCGCTATCCATATCAGGCAGATCCGGGGCTGCGAAAATCCATTAATGCTGGCGAAGTGATGTATATCGATCAGCATTTATCGGAAATGGCAGACAACATTCGTCATCATAATTTGCCCAGTATTAATGTCGCGATAGTTGCTGCAACAGCTATTACCGAAGACGGTCAAATTATCCCAACAGGATCTTGCGGGAACTCAGCCAATTTTATCGAAATAGCGGATCATGTAATTGTTGAAATTGACAATACCATTAATCCTGTACTGGAAGGCGTACATGACATTTATGTACCTAAAGCACGTCCGAACCGTGCGCCCATTCCGTTGATTCATGTTGGCGACCGTATTGGCACCATAGGCATACAGGTTAATCCGGAAAAAATTTCTGCCATTGTACTGAATGATGTGCCGGATACTCAGTTTAAAATGGATGAACCGGATGCCGAAACGTTATCTATTGCACAGCATTTGATTACTTTCTTTGAAGCTGAAGTCGCTGCCGGACGTTTACCGGAAAATTTAGGGCCATTGCAGTCTGGTGTCGGTTCAATTGCCAATGCAGTATTCTCAGGCTTTGAGAATTCCAATTTCCACGATTTGGAAATGTATTCTGAAGTGCTTCAAGACTGCACTTTCCAGCTGATTGATTCGGGCAAAATGAAATTTGCGTCGGGCTGTTCCATGACGCTGTCTGAACCCTGCGCTCAGCATGTGATGAAAAATTTTGATCAATACAAAGATAAAATTGTGATGCGCCCGCAGGAGTTGTCCAATAATCCTGAAATCATCCGCCGTTTAGGCATTATTGCGATTAATACAGCACTGGAATTTGATATTTACGGCAACGTCAATTCGACCCATGTCACAGGCACAAAAATGATGAACGGGATTGGCGGTTCCGGTGACTTTACCCGGAATGCGCATATTGCGATTTTTGTGACCAAATCGATAGCCAAAGGCGGCGCAATTTCTTCGGTAGTGCCGATGGTTAGCCATACAGATCATACCGAACATGATGTAGATGTGGTGGTGACAGAGCAGGGATTGGCGGACTTGCGCGGGCTTTCACCGCGTGAACGCGCGCGCAAAATTATTCAAGTTTGTGCGCATCCGGATTACCGTGAGGCTTTAATGGACTACTTCGAGCGCGCTTGCGCAGGCGGCGGACAAACGCCGCATGTACTGCGTGAAGCGCTGTCTTGGCATGCTCAATTCCAAGAAAGCGGCAGTATGAAAAAATAGGCTAGTGGCATATCTTGCGGCTTTTTAAACATTTGAACAAAAGACCTGTCAACATGACAGGTCTTTTTGTTGTGATGCGCTAAATGAGCATTTATGGCGAGATTGTGTTGAATCTTGTATCTTGCAAAAAAGCAACAAAGAAAAATCAAATACCTCTAAATTTAAACAGAGCCTATTCAGCCGAAACGCTTTGACCACAAGAAACCGCCACAGATTTATTTCAATATTTCTATAATGAGCGCCTTGCAATATTTAAGGTCAAAGATTTGAAATCCATTCTATATATTTCAGGCATTGCATTGTCACTTTGTTTAACAGCATGCGCGAAAACATCAGCGCCGGATTATCAGGGAACTTGGAAAAATAGTGCTGAAGATGCAAAGTTTGAAAATGCGCTGGTCATTAGTAAAAACGCTGACAATTATTTTATTACCAATACTTTAAAGGATAAGGAAAGCGGTAAAACTGAAAAGAAAAACCCTGTACCTGCATCTTTAAGCCAAACTGGCTTGCTGCAGGTCAATGCCGGCACTGGCCCAGTGGAGTTTGCAATTGATGAAAAAACCGGTAACTTAGTCGGTTCGGGCGCTGTATATAAAAAAGTTAAATAAAGCATAAAATATTAAATAAAATTTAAAGCTTGCCTGCTAAAAATCATGTACCGCAAATCGCTATGATTTATCTGCAGGCATTTTATTGCCAGTTATGTGCTGTACATCCCATGTACTGTTATTGAAATTGCAGTCTATTTTTCTGCTGCATTTAATTTTCAATATTTTTACAGACTTTCTTGCGTTTTTTAGCCGATGTACTGCAATAACATTTTAAAGTCCTGAGCATAAAAATCAGCTTGTGCTTGAATTTGCTCTTTCTCATGTTCTGAATACACATCATGAATGGCGATGACCTCAATTCCTGCTTGTTTGGCTGCTTCAACACCAATCAAAGAGTCTTCTATAATGAAGCAGTCTTGCGGCTGTAGGTGAAAATACTCCATAGCTTGGAGGTAAATTTCAGGATGCGGTTTGATGTTCTGTACATTTTCACGGGTTAAAATAAGATCAAAATCGTGCTGAAAATCTAAACGGCTGTGAATACCGGTATTATTTTGCTGATAACGCTGAATATTGCTTAAACTGGTTGTGGTAGTCACTGCTGTGAATAGGCCACGCTGACGCAAGGCTTTCACAAAGATGTCTGCTTCAGGTTTTAAAGCAATTACATGATCTAAAAAATGATGCGCCACCGCATAGCGCTGTAATTTTATCTCTTCAGCGCTTAAGTCTTGAATAGCGTAGTTTTGCTGAATAAAACCGCAGTAGTCCAAATACGGGTCTGCACTTTGTTTGAATTTTTTTAGCTGTATATCACGCTGCTGCTGAACGGCGAATAAATCTACGGACTGGCCAGAGAGCTTGAAAATCAGCTGTGCATCAACTTGATTCCAAATTCCAACTGAATCTATCAGGGTGCCATCTAAATCAAAACATACCAATTTTTTCTGTTTCAGCATTTTTAGCGGGTTCTTGCATAAGGCCGCTGCATTATGCAATTTTGGCTCAACGAATTAAAGTCTAGAGGAAATATTGAAAAGTTTTAATAAATATTAATTGGGTGTATAACAGGTAAAAGCGGGGAATTTGGCATGAAAAATACCATGTATTCTAAAGTTGTTGCTCTAGAATAGGCGGGATTTTCCACGTAAAATTGCCTAAAGTAAGATTTAGGCATTGGCACTGTTTCGAAAAAAGCAGATGATGGGGCATTGGCCTAATTCTATTGATTTAAGGAAATAATGTTTCGTGTTTGAACTGGACTGTAAACTTCTCAGTATCTTTTTTTATGTTTATAAATATAAAAGTGTGTCGCTTGCGGCTGAACACTTGGATATGAGCCAGCCGACAGTCAGCAATATTCTAAATAAAATACGCCAGCATTATAATGATCCGCTGTTTTTGCGCATTGGCAATGAAATGATGCCGACAGAGCTGTCCAAACAGCTGTTTCCTTTGGTCAGCGAAGCGCTTAGTAAAGTCGAAATTATTAATAATTTTAGTGTGGATTTTGATGAGTCCCGCTCACAGCAGCAGTTTACGCTGGCGATGACCGATGTGTCGCATTTGGTGCTGCTGCCGAAAATTACACAGTATTTAAAAAAACATGCGCCGCAAATCCGTTTAAATGTGCGTCCGATTACCACAGAAACCAGTTATCAAATGGCCAATGGAGAAATTGATTTGGCGCTGGGTTTTTTACCGCATTTGGAAAATGGGTTTTATCAGCAAAAACTGTTTGAACAGTATTATGTAGTGATTGCAGCCAAAGATCATCCGCGTTTAACAGGAACCGCTATTTCACGCGAGCAGTATCTGAGCGAATCGCATATTGATATTGATGCGGGCATGGGACATTACCATATTGAAAATGAGCTGCTGAATCTTGAGTTGAAGCGTAATATTTTAATGCGTTTGCCCAGTTATTTAGGGGTTGGCCTGGTGGTGCAGGATACCGATGCTATTGCTACTGTGCCGTATTATTTAAGCGAAGTGCTGCTGTCACGCGGTAATTTAAAAATTTTTGATGCGCCCATTACCTTTCCGAGCTATGCGGTTAAACAGTATTGGCATATGTCTTGCCATCATAAAACCAGCCATCAATGGCTGCGCCATATGTTCCATGAAATTTTAATGAAATAACTGTGGTTGAGAATTTTTATAAAAATAAAATTTACAATGACTTAAGATCAAATTTTTTTATAGATGTATTGGCCAAGACATCTATTCACTTGTCAAAATTTACACAGTATTTTGATATTTTTGATGAAAAATATCTGCTAAAAATCCTGCCGCTGAAACAGTTAATGCGCAACACTTTTAGAAAAGACTTGAATAATCACTATCCCAATAATCATAAAAGCCAACCCAATGACAGCTGGAACATCCAGATGCTGTTTAAAATAAATCCAGCCGACCATCGAAATGAAAATAATGCCGGCGCCAGACCACAATGCATATGCAATTCCCATGGGAATGACTTTAAATGCTAAAGACAAAAAATAAATTGCAATGGCATAGCCTAATACGGTGAAGCAAGAGGGCAGCAGTACGCTGAAACCATGTGAGGCTTTCATTGCGGAAGTCGCTAAGACTTCTGCAATGACAGCAATCAATAAATAAAGAAAGGCCATATTTTCCTGTAAATTCGATCAGTACCGCGACGGGTTAAAAAACTTCTGCGGCATGATGCGCCAAATGAGCCTGTTCATTTGCAAACCATTGTTCACTCTCTGCGGCTGTCGAGGTGAAACGCTGGAACAGGTAGTCTTTTTGCCAAGTATCAACTTCGAACAGCAAATCATAGGGTTCATCGCCAATGAATTTGGACTGCCGGAGCATTTGATCATTCACTATGCTAAAACCATCAAGCCTCAGCTTTTGCCCTGCGCGGCTGTTTTGCGTGCTGTAAGCAATTTCCTGATCGGATAAGCTGATTGAGACTTCATAGGCTTCAATGGCTTGGGCTAAATCAGCATCTATCATCTCTGATTCTGCGCGGTATAAATTGTTCATTTCAGCAGATGATTCAACGGCAGATTGCTGCTCAGAAAGCCGTGACTGGGCATAAGCAATATATTCAGCACAGATGATCAACCCGCCATTCATGGCAATGCGCTGTCCAGAATTTACATGCACGGCTTCTTTTAATATTAGACCGAGGAAAGGGCCTCGTCCGGCTTGTTGGCGCCAATCTTCGACATAGGCATTGGAAGGTGAAAATTCGAGTATACAGTTGCCAACAGCATGCAGTTTAGCGGGTTCAGGCCACTGTATATGGTTCTGATAGCTGCTGATCATTTTCCAAGAAAGAAGTTCATGGGTTTGATCCCAGCATGTATGCGCAATCCAGCCTTGACGTTCGTTCAAAGGTGTACGGCTGACATGCTTTAAACGCAGGTCGATTGTGAAGCTCTTAGACTGAAACCAATACACAATACTGTTTTCATCGGTCAAGCCATTGTAAAAGCTGATGCTTTTGCGCCGAAATGCGCCAAATAATGAGGCTGGAATAGGCGCATCCGCTAAAGATGTTTCTGGCAGCTGCTGCAGGACTTCAAATAGATTCATAGCGCCTCCGTTTCTGCTAAACCGAAAGAGGATAGCGGTATGGCATTTTTCAGCTGCATTTCACCGGCGGCAATTCGTTTTTTTAAATAGTTAAAGGTTTGTGCAGTCTGGTTAAATAAATGCTCACCGCCAACCAAGGGTGCATATTTAGGTGTTTCTGCACTGTTCACTGGTGCAATGACATGGTCGTAGTTGCAGCCGCAGAACAGCGGAAATGAAAAGCGTTCTTCCTGTACTTTTTTAACTCGATGCTTCGTTGCCAAATATTTGCCATTGGATAAAATTTCCATCATGTCGCCAATATTCATGACCAAGGTCTTGTCTAGTACAGGTATATCAATCCATTCACCTTGCTTATTCAGTACTTGCAGTCCCGGCGCAGTTGGCAAAAGCAAGGTAAAACATTCATAGTCCGTATGCGCACCGATACCTTCTGCATCCTGTGCTTCGGCGTTGAATGGATAATGAATCAGGCGCAGTTGACTGGGCGCATCTTGAATGCAGTGGTCAAAAATATTTTCTGGCTGTGCTAGCGCCAGTGCGAAGGCGCGGAAAATTTGGTCACCTATAGCCTTTAAATGGCGGTAATAAGCAGAAACCACAGGTTTAAATTTGGGAAACTCCGGCCACTGTGTCGGCCCAAGCAGAGGGCAGTCGGTTCGGCTGCCTTGGTAGTCATAGTTAATATCGTAGGCCTCTTTCAAATCATAACTATGGCCGGCAAACTGTTCTTCGCCAATAGGCACATAACCGCTATGATTTTTTGAATTACCAATATAGTTTTGAAGTTTGTCTTCTAGCGGTTGCTGAAAATAGGCTTGCGCAACGCTTAGCAAATCCTGCATTGCTAGGCTATTCAGCTGTTCGCCGCGAATGTAGAGAAATCCAACCTCTTTACAGGCTTGATCCAGTGCCGCTGCGACCTGCATCCGGTCTTCAAGACGGCGGCTATTGAGCAAGCTGATATCCACCATGGGCAATACATATTCTGTATTCATCCGACTGTCCTTTGTTGGCCGTCCAACTGTGATGACATCTTTTGGGCCGTCCCAAAGACCTTGTACTGAAAAACTTATTTTCTGCTGGAGATTTGCGTCATCCGTGGAATTTTCGGCAAATTTTCTAAAGCAGGATCTAATTCGTCTTCATCAGCATGGACTAAATAATCCACGCGCTGACGCAGTTTCTTAAACTCAGGCGTGAGCATCACCTCAGCATCACGCGGGCGGGGCAAATCAACTTCAATAATTTCTTTAATCTCACCGGGATTGGCTTTTAATGCCACGATGCGGTCTGCAAGTAAAATAGCTTCATCCATATCATGGGTGACAAAAATAATAGTGATGTCGATGTTTTGCCAAAGATCCATTAAATGGCGTTGCATTTTTTGCCGGGTATGCGGGTCGAGTGCACCAAATGGTTCATCCATCAGCAAAATTTTGGGTTCATTGACTAAGGCACGCGCAATCGCAACACGCTGTTTCATCCCGCCAGAAAGCTCATGCGGATACTGATTTTCGTATTTCTCCAAGCCAATAATATTGATCCATTCGCGTGCATGCGCTTCAGCAGTGGCTTGACTTTGACCTTTCATTTTAGGCCCAAACATCACGTTTTCTTTCACGGTTTTCCATGGGAATAAGGTATAGCCCTGAAACACCATGCCGCGTTCTGGACTCGGCCCCAAGATTGGCTGTCCATCAACCAAAATCTCCCCACTGCTATACGGATCGAGTCCTGCCACCACACGGCTAAACGTGGATTTACCGCAGCCAGATGGCCCAATCACGCAAATAAACTCGCGTTTATGAATTTTTAAATCTATAGCATTCAAAATGGTGCGTTCAGTTTTGCCATGTTTAAACGATTGTGTCAGCTGCTTGGCTTCTAAAATGACTGGGCGTTGATAAATATGGTCAAAATATTCACGAGCATCAAATTCTGCGTTTTGAGAGTTGTTTTGCATTAGTTTGCTCCCGCTTTCCATTTAAATAGACGTTGACCCAATTTCATTAAAATCACATCGCAAATTAAACCAATCACACCAATAATCAGGATGGCTGCGAACACATTGTCAAAGTGCTGATAACGCGCTTGTTGGGTAATAAACCATGTAATACCTGATGTACTGCCGATCAGTTCAGCCACGATTAAGTACGTCCATGCCCAGCCTAAAAGCACGCGTAAATTACGGTAAATTTCAGGCAACGCCGCAGGAATAACCACATGAAATAAGCTTTTCAGTTTATTGGTGCCCAAGGTAAAGCCCGCTTCAATCAGGCTTCGATCCACCAAGCGTGTGGTATTGGCAATAATCAGGATTTGTTGGAACAGCGTACCAATCACAATAATGGCAATCTTCGGCGCATCATTAATACCCAAAATGGCAACTGCCAGTGCGCCAAAAGCAGGCGCAGGTAAATAACGGAAAAACTCTACGAAAGGTTCAACTAATTGGGAAATTTTATTGGAAAAGCCACATAGAATTCCCAAAGGTAAACCCACAATGGATGAGATAAAAAATGCAGTAAACACCAACTTAATACTATGCCACAGGCTTTCATGAAACCACGGAGCATTGGCTTGAACAGGCGCCGTGGTAAATGCGGTGACTAATGCTTTTGCCACTTCATGCGGTGCAGGCAGATAGATTGGATTGACCAAAATTCCTTGCGGTGGGGCTTGACCGCTATCGACAGCGGTCTGGGCTTCAGCATAAAAAATGGCTTTATCTACACGGCTATCGATTTGTAAAAAAGGTACGCTGCCTGAATTGGTGATTTGTACTTGCGGATGCCAAATAAAGGGTAAATAGCTGACAGCACACCAAATCAGAATTGGTATTAAAAAAGACCCTAAACCCAGCAACACTTTGTTTTTTGGGCTAAGTTCGCGTGCAACGTAGCTCATATATGCCGCCCCTCAATATTACAATTTTAATAAAACGTAATACTGCTTAAGCAAATACAGTGCCAATGGCGCAGAGCATAAATCGATTATTTAATTTAAGTTATTGTTTTAAAATGCTTTATTAAAACAATTAGGATGCTGTTAAAATTGCAGCTGCTATAATTTAAAGCAGTTGCAGTAAAATAGCGCATGTCATCGGTGCAGCGCTTTGGGCTGTGAATGGTTAATGTGCCATCAGCAGATCGCCCTCAGCCTTATAGCTTTTTTAAGGTATTGGTGCTGATTTAAGCCAATATTGCTGAAAATTAAGCTATAAACTGAAAGTTAAGCCATAGATTGATCGTTAAAACCATAAACTAACAGCTAAGCCATAAGCTGATCATAAAGCGTCTGCATGCCCGCAGTCGCGGTTTGCGCTATCAGCTGATACTGTTTCGGCACACGCAAATGGTCGGCTTTCGGGTCAATATAATAAGCCGTGCAATTGGCTGAAATGTCATGCACCAAGCCCGCAACCGGATATACGGCCAAACTGGTGCCAATCACAATAAAAATATCTGCGTGCTGTACGGCAAGGTTGGCTTGTTCATAGGCAGGCACCGCTTCGCCAAACCACACAACATGTGGGCGCAGCGGATAGCCGGCAGGACAAAAATCTTTTTGCAAATTCAATTCTGCACCGTGTATGGGATAAAACTCCTGCGAATATTGGGCATTCGGCCCAGAGCTTTTGGCAAGGCGGATATTGCCGTGCAGATGCAGCACATGCTGGTTGCCAGCACGTTCATGCAGGTCATCAATATTTTGGGTAATGACCTGTACTGCATATTTTTGTTCTAAAGCCGCAATCAGTTTGTGTGCGGTATTGGGCTCGGCTGCCATAATATTTTTTCTGCGCTCATTATAAAAGCGCTGCACCAATTCAGGATTTTTCGCCCAAGCTTCCGGCGTTGCAACATCTTCAATGCGGTGCTGTTCCCATAAACCGCCGCCATCGCGAAAGGTCTGAATGCCGCTTTCGGTACTCATGCCGGCACCAGAAAACACCGTAATTTTTTTCATGTCAGCCTGCCTATATTTTTAAATCGGATAGAGCTACTTTTTAAATGATTGACCAGTATAGCTTAAGGGCAGCACATTATTTTGCCCAATGCTATGACGCTCAAAACAGCATGACGCAGATAAATGGATTATCCTTAGTCTTGCGCTAAGCTTAAGACTTTTTATTTAAGCATTTTAAATATTGCAACTTTTTGAAAATTGAAGCTTTTAAATTGAGCTTGTTGAAATCAATTTATTACAACTTATAACAACATCATCGTATCCATAAACATCTCCCATAAGCACTCAAAGTTCTAAAAAACATTCGGACATGAGGAACGCTGTTATTTAAATTCCTGCATGACACAATTATTTTAATTCCTGCATGACCCAATTCACAAAAGTTTGGATATGTGGCGTGCTGTCTTGAACGGAATGCACCAAATAATATTGACGGCTGCCTTGCATTTTCTTGCTGGAAGCAATCACCAATTGATTGTTTTGCAGTTCAGACTCAATCAGCATTTGCGGAATCATCGCCATGCCCATATTGTGGCTGGCAGCCACCGCCAGCATGGAAAACAGTTCGTGACGCTGCCCGTCAAAAGGTTTGGCATGCTGCATTTGGTGCGACTCAAACCATTCTTGCCAAATAGTCGGGCGAGTAGTCTGCTGCAGCAGCGGCAGCTGCATTAATTCATCGTCGCTTAAATCGAAGCTGTGTGCGCCAGTCATTTCAGCATGTGGAAAATACTGCTGAATCAGCTGCGGCGAACAGACCGGCACGGCTTCTTCGTCCATTAAATAGTGCGCCTGAATGCCCGGCCAATGTTCAATCTGCTGCTGTGTGCCGGCAAATATCGCGGCATCAAAAATATTGTCATGAAATAAAAACGGTTTGGTGCTGGTTTCTAAATGCACGGTAATTTCAGGATGCATTTCATTAAATTTATGCAATTTCGGCAGCAGCCAGCGCGTTGCAAAGGTCGGCACTACACCTATTTTAAGCGTGCCACCCAAGCCTTTATGCGACATGAGGTCTGCTGTGGTTTTTTCGATGCCAAGCAAAAGCGGCTTAATGTTTTTGGCATATTGCCTGCCAGCTTCCGTCAGTTCGACGCCGTGGCGGGTACGGCTAAATAACTGCACACCTAAATAATCTTCCAGCTGTTGAATTTGGCGTGATACTGCGCTTTGGGTAATGAATAATTCCTGTGAAGCATGGGTATAGCTGGAATGCTTGGCTGCTGATTCAAAACAAATCAGGCTTTGCAAAGAGGGAATATTGCGCCGCATTGATAAAATCCTTTTATATGCTGGTATCACAAAATAGCATATAAGAATGATTTTCATATGCTGCAATGCGCTAAAAATAAGGCATAGCAACTGACAATGCAGTAGCAGAAATGCTTATTTTGATAAAAGTAAATTTAAGATATGCGTACTGCGCATATCTGCATGCGAATTTATCGTTTGAATGAAATACTTTTCACCCATAGCATCGAATAAAACAAAGAAAGCCTGATAAAGCAGAGGAAGCGATGAATCAAATGGTCAATGTAAAAAAAGCGAAGGTTCAATTTAACTGGCAAGATCCATTTTTATTGGAACAGCAGCTCACTGAAGAAGAACGCATGATTCGCGATACTGCGCATGCTTATTGCCAAGACCGTTTACAGCCGCGCGTGCTGGAACAGTTCCGCCATGAAACAACCGATCCGGCAATTTTCCGTGAAATGGGTGAACTTGGCTTGCTCGGCCCAACCATTCCAGAACAATACGGCGGTGCAGGTTTAAATTATGTCAGCTATGGCTTAGTAGCGCGTGAAATTGAATATGTGGATTCAGGCTACCGTTCAATGGCCAGTGTGCAAAGTTCTTTGGTCATGGTGCCGATCAATGAATTTGGTTCAGAAGAACAAAAACAGAAATATCTGCCAAAATTGGCAACTGGCGAATACATTGGCTGTTTCGGTTTAACTGAACCTGATCACGGTTCAGATCCGGGCAGCATGATCAGCCGCGCGAAAAAAGTGGATGGCGGTTACCGTTTAACCGGCGCAAAAATGTGGATTACCAACAGTCCAATTGCCGATGTATTTGTGGTTTGGGCCAAAGAAGTATCTGCTGAGGGCAATGTCGGTGACATTCGCGGCTTTATTTTAGAAAAAGGCTGGGAAGGGCTGTCAGCTCCGGCAATTCACGGTAAAGTCGGCCTACGCGCTTCAATCACCGGTGAAATTGTGATGGACAACGTGTTTGTTCCAGAAGAAAACGCATTTCCAGAAGTCCGCGGTTTAAAAGGCCCATTTACCTGCCTAAATAGTGCGCGTTACGGCATTGCTTGGGGCGCAATGGGCGCAGCGGAATTCTGCTGGCACACCGCGCATCAATACACAATGGACCGTAAACAGTTTGGCCGTCCGTTAGCAGCCAATCAGCTGATTCAAAAGAAACTGGCAGACATGCAAACTGAAATTGCGCTCGGCTTGCAAGCAGCGCTGCGTTTTGGCCGAATGAAAGACGAAGGCATTGCCGCAGTTGAAGGCACATCGTTAATTAAACGCAATAACTGCGGTAAAGCATTGGACATTGCCCGTGTTGCACGTGACATGCTCGGCGGCAACGGCATTTCAGATGAGTTTGGCATTGCGCGCCATTTGGTGAATTTAGAAGTGGTCAACACCTATGAAGGTACACACGATGTGCATGCCTTGATTCTTGGCCGTGCACAAACCGGTATCGCTGCATTCGGTAACTAAGTTTTAAAACCGTCTAGAGATGCTCATTGATGGGCATCTTTAGGAGTTTTTTGCGTCAAAAAATATGAAGATAATTTGTCACAGTAAAGGATTCATCGTGAAATACTCTTGTAAATCTGCAGGTTGCTGAATTGCTGTGCTGGCTTAAACAATGAATGTTAACTTAGCACAGCAAAACTTAGAAAAATAATAATAAGCATCAGTTCGGCGCAGAGACATAGGAATGTCGATGACTCATTTGGGAAAATGAGGTAAATGGATAATGAGCAATGAAATGCACAATGGCGCAGGCGCGCTGAAACTGCCAAGCAATGTCGGCACCATCCACCGGATTACCAGTAACACATGGAAGATGGCGTTTATTTTCGCCTTTGTTTCACTGGTGATTGATGGCATAGACATTATGCTGCTGTCATTTAGTTTAACTAGTTTAAAAGCCGAATTTGGCTTAACCACCTTTCAGGCCGGCATGCTCGGCAGTTCATCGCTGGCGGGTATGGCACTGGGCGGCATTTCTGGCGGATGGGCCTGCGACAAATTCGGTCGGGTGAAAACCATTGCTTGGTCAGTGGTATTTTTTTCCATCATGACCTGTATTCTGGGTTTGACGCAAAGCTATGAGCAATTTTTAATTCTGCGTTTTATTGGCGCATTCGGTTTGGGTTCGCTGTACATGGCGTGTAATACGCTGATGGCAGAATATGTGCCAACCAAATACCGTACGACCGTGCTGGGCACACTGCAAACGGGTCAGACCGTGGGCTATATTGTGGCGACTTTATTGGCAGGCGCGATTATTCCGGAACACGGCTGGCGCATGCTGTTTTACGTGACCATTGTACCGGCAGCATTTGCGTTGATCTTCATGCGTTTTGTGCCTGAGCCAAAGTCTTGGCAAGAAGCCAAAATTGAGCAGATGAAACGCCGCAGTTTAAATCTAGACCTTACACCGCAAATGGCTGCTGCCGAAAAAGCGCCATCGGAAAGTATTTATAAGCGAATTTTTGGACACACGAATCACCGCAAAATGTTCTTGTTATGGATGTCGACAGCGGCCTTCCTTCAGTTTGGTTATTACGGCGTAAACAACTGGATGCCGACCTATTTAGAAACTGAACTGAGCATGAATTTTAAAGCCATGACCGGTTATATGGTGGGTGCATATACCGCGATGATCTTGGGTAAAATCCTTGCCGGTTATGCCGCGGATAAATTTGGCCGCCGCATCACTTTTGTGTTTGGTACGGTGGCAACGGCTGCATTCCTGCCAATCATCATTTTCTATAACACGCCAAACAATATTGCATATTTATTGGTGACTTTCGGTTTCTTATACGGCATTCCATACGGCGTAAATGCCACTTATATGGCGGAAAGTTTTTCTACCGATGTGCGCGGTACAGCCATTGGCGGCGCATACAACATGGGGCGTTTAGGCGCAGCCATTGCTCCGGCAACCATTGGTTTTATTGCCGCAGGCGGTTCATTCACCATGGCATTTATTGTGATGGGCGCAGCGTACTTTATTGCGGGTGTGATTCCGGGCTTCTTTATTCGTGAACGTCAATACGACCCGCAGCAGGCGACGTTGTCTGCAGATGCTGAGGTCGAGGAGAAAAAGCAGGACATGGATGCACAGGCACAAACTGAGCTAAAAAAAGCCAATAGCAAAACCGCTGCAACGGGATAAACAAGCAGATTAGTGAAGCTGGCAGCGTGAGTTTAATCCGCTGTCCGGTCTTTCTAAAATACGAAATCAAAAGCTAACAATTGAGATGATCGCTAAATAAAGCGTAAAACAGGCCACAAAGTGAAGGTGTGCTTTAAGGCTGTAAGGAGTTGAAAATGGGTGCATTACAGGGAATTCGGGTCTTAGATTTAAGCCGTGTACTGGCTGGGCCTTGGTGCGGACAGATTCTGGCAGATTTAGGCGCAGAAGTGATTAAAATTGAGCGCCCGCAGGCAGGTGATGACACGCGCATGTGGGGACCGCCGTGGATGCCGGATCAGCAAGGCAATGCCACCCGCGAATCTGGTTATTTTCAATGCACCAACCGCAATAAATACTCCGTGGCAATTGATATAGCCAGTGCTGAAGGTCAAGCTTTGGTGCGGGAAATTGCCAAAACTGCCGATGTCGTCATTGAAAACTATAAAGCCGGATCGCTGGTTAAATACGGTTTGGACTATGCATCCTTAAGCGCGCTGAATCCAAATATTGTCTACTGTTCAATTACTGGATTTGGTCAAGATGGCCCGCGCGCAGCAGAACCGGGCTATGACTTTATCATTCAAGGCGTGTCGGGTCTGATGAGCATTACCGGTGAACCGGATGAAGTCGCAGGCAGCGGAGCGCAAAAAGTCGGTGTAGCGGTGGTGGATATTCAGACTGGCCTGTATTCCACCATTGCGATTCAAGCAGCGTTGCTGGCGCGCCAACACACTGGACGCGGTCAATATATTGATATGTCATTACTGGATGTACAGGTCGCAGCTTTAGCCAATCAAGGGATGAATTATTTAAGCTCTGGCAAAGCGCCGCAGCGCATGGGCAACAAGCATCCGAATATTGTGCCTTATCAAACTTTTAAAGCCAAAGACAAGGAATTTATTATCGCTTGCGGCAATGATAAGCAATTTAAGGATTTGTGCCTTGCGATCGGTTATGCAGAACTGTTGGATAATCCAAATTATCTGCGTAATCAAGACAGAGTGAAATACCGCGAGGAATTAATTCCGAAATTGTCCGAATACTTTTTAACGAAAGACGCTAAAGCATGGGTCAATGCCATTCATGCGGTGAAAGTACCGGTGGGCGTGATTAATTCTGTTGAAGACGCATTGAATGAACCGCAAATTCAGCACCGAGAAATGGTGGTGAATATTCCGCATGCGTTAAACGATCATTTTAAAGTCATCGGCTCGCCCATTAAATTGTCAGATACCCCAGTGGAATACCGCCATGCACCGCCGCAATTGGGTGAACATACTGTGCAGATTTTATCGCGTTTTAAAACGGCTGAAGAACTGCAGGCGCTTAAAGCCCAAGGCATCATTGATGGCAACATCGACGGGCAGGTGGCTTAATCCGTCATTGCTTGGAACTGTACTTTTAACTTTGCTTATAACTTTGCTTTTAACTTTAATTCGAACTGTAAAAGCAGCACCTGTTTTGCCAAAGTATGCCCCTATACTTTGGCTTTTTTTGCGATAAAACTTTAGAAATGAGTCTATTACAATTTTAGTATTTGGGGGTGCGAATAAATTTCTCGCATAGAAGTTGAATAAAAAATATAAATTGTTGATGTGCTTATAAATTAAAGCTAAAAAATATTAAATTGATAAAACCTAAATATCTATCCAATCGTATTTGTATTTTTAAATAGATCAGAAAATAGAGATTAATACATCAAATTTATCTTCAATATTTCTGTGTTGATTTATGTTTTTATAATATGTTTTGTGTTTTTAATAAATATATAATTTATGCTCAAAATTTATAAATGGATTTAATCTTTGTGTTAATGGGTGTAAATATGTTTGATTGATATATTTTGTGAAATTTAAAATTACAAAAAATTTAAAAAATGCAATATTGTTATTATTTGTGAAGCGTTAGTGATTAAAATTTAATCAAAATCAATACTTAATTTTATTTTTTATATAAAAACAACCGATTAAAAGAAATGTTACACCTCTAGGCTCTTACTTTTAAATTGATATGTTAATAATAAGACATCTATTAAGCTGTTTAATAGTTATTTATGAATTAAATAATATATAAGAGGTGGATCAAATGGCTAATATCTCTGAAAAAAATCAAGAACATCGTCAAGAGCAAAATCAACAAAACAGTCAGCAAAACCAGCAGAGCAATCAACAAACTGGTCAACAACAGCAACAACAGCAACAACAGCAAAGTGACCAACAACGTCAGCAAAACCAGCAAGGCAATCAACAAACTGGTCAACAGCAACAACAACCGCAAACTGAGCAACAACGTCAGCAGCAACAGGAAGAACAACGACGTCAACTGCAAGAGCAACAACAGCAGTAATTGCGAATCAATCTGCTGATTGAACTGAATGCTTCATTGTTGCAGCGGTTTAAATGAACTGCATCTGAAACAGTAATAAATCAAATACATTGCATATGTTGAATGGCATAGGAGATAATGATGGTTTTAAATGATGATCAAAATCGAAACTCAGTTAAACATGACTGGCGTACAGATTATAATAATCGACCCTATTATGGTGATATTCAAAAAGATCTTCCTGATGTAGATTATGATCGTGATCTACGTTCTGCTTATGAGCTCGGTCAGAATTCGCGAAGCAAATATGGACGTGATGCCAAATTTGAAGATTCTGAAAGTGATTTAAAAGTAAAATGGGAAGAACTGAAAGCTGAATCTCGCTTAAAATGGGAACACGCTAAACATGCTGTGAAAGATGCATGGGATAAAATGTAATAGCTTCTAATTTGTATTAGTTATTTTAACCCGAATCGCGGATAAGAACTTGACTTGAAAAATAAAGGAACTAGAGCCATCAGTTGAGTTACCACACTAAACTTAAAGCTCTAGTCCTAATGTTCAATAGTACCGAATTATTCTGCGTAATCGATGATTTCTTTCTT
>JASLHF010000015.1 GCA_030152275.1 Acinetobacter sp.
GTCAAACTGACTGCATGCAAGATGAACGATGTTTAGTTAAATGCATTATTTAAATAAACAGCGCGCTCTTTGCTCTTTTGAATAAAGCATTTGCTGTACTGAATCGCCTGATTTTGCGCTGACATTTTATCGTCCCAATAATCAGATTTTTTCTGATAGGTTTCTAAATCTTTTTCATCAATCGAATGCACGCTTTTTTGCGACAGAACTTTACAGTCGACATCACGTTTTTCAAACCAGTCCGACTGATCCTGCTGCAATGATTCTTGCTGTTCCGGACTTAAACGCTCCCACGCAGCATTGAGTTTTTCCACCGCCGCTTTTTGATCGCCGTCGAGTTCTTTTTGACGCACATCCAAAGCTTTCTGCGCCAAATTCATCTGTTCAGCATTTTGCTGATCGTATTTTTTTGAATCTTCTTTATTTTTCTCATTGGCCTTAATATAAGAGGCATATTGAACTGCAAGCTCTGTGATATAGGCGCTTTGACTGATCACAGAATGGTTCTCTATCGTCAGGCTGATCTCATTACTGTCAGATTTATCAATATGAAAAATGAAATCGACACCATTTAAACGGTCATTCTTCAATGTTAAGCCGGAAAATGCCTGATCGAAATAATCCTGCAGTGTTGAAACATCTTCCATATCTCCATCACATTCAGCGCAAGGCGCATCCAAAAATGCATTTTCAGCACGTTTTTGCAGGCCATTCGGCGAAATAGCCGTAATTAAGCTGCTGCACTGCAAAGTGTTAGACTGCTTTGGATCGTCTGTTTTTGTGCTGATATGGCTGATTTCAAATTTGATATTTTTGCGGATTTTATCCAGCAAATTTTGATCAGATTCATATTCTGAATTGCGCAAGCGCCGGTCTAAGTCTTTTAAATATTCTTCTTTCAAATAACTTTGAATTTGCTCAACATTATCTTTGGCGGTACAGCTGAAATCCTGCACTTTTTGCACCTTAACTTCATCTGCGCTTTGTTCTTTTTTATGCTTAAAATAATCACAGCCAGAAAACATTGCTGCGCTGCACATCAAACCAATCATTATTTTTTTGTTCATTACGGTTAAACCATTCACTTTTATAATTTTGCGCGTATTTAAACAAAAACTTAGCCTAATGGCTATCATTTTAATAAAAAAAATCCCTGCATAAAGACAGGGATTTTAGGCTGTTTGTATAAGTGTTTATGGCGCTTTGGCTCTATTCACTTATTTATATGTGCGAATTAATACTGTTCTTTTACACCATTGGCATCAACTTCACGTACTACACCAGTATCACTATTCAACACTTCAAACTCGATACGGCGGTTTTTAAACTGGCCTTCTGGTGTTGAGTTATCGGCAACCGGATTTTCCTGTCCCATACCGGCAGCACGCAGCTGCGCAGGATCTACACCTTTGCTGACCAGATAATCCACCACAGCTTTAGCACGCTGTAAAGACAGCTTTTTATTTGCATCAGCATTGCCAGTCGCATCCGTGTAGCCAGTTACAGTCAACTGCACATGTTTAGCACGCTGCATCAAAGCTGCAGCCTGATCCAAGATGGATTTATTGGCATCTGGAATATTCGCTGAAGCGCTTGGGAAATTAATGATCTGCATGTTCAGCGCAGTTGCAACATCCAGTGCGCGGACATGATCTGGATTAATCGCAGCCAATGCTTTTTGTGAATCTGTAATACTATTATCCACTGTTGTGTTTACATCTGAAGCGGCTGCCGCATCCGGCGCTTTGTTCACCGTAATTTTCATATTTTTTGCAAGCGTTTGGATTTGACTAGCCAAGCGTTCAGTTTCAGCTGGATTGCCTGTTTGCAAGGTCAGCTGATCGCCTATCCAATTCATAGATACATTTGGCACGCCATGCAACAGTTTCAAGACCGATGGAATCGCATCCTGATCTGTGTATTCTGTATGGTAGCTGGCTTCCGCCGCTGCGCCGCAGCCTAGCGGGCTATTGAAAATCTGTTTAACCTGCTGCTGCAGAATATCAATATAACTGCTGTTATTGACATACATCTGACAAGTGACTAACTCACCTTTGTCATTGGTGCTTAATTGTAAAGAAGCAGGTTGAGTGGCTGCAGTTTGTACCGGCGCTGGAACGGCCGTTTGCTCCTGAGTCTTTTTATCGGAGCAGGCTTTGAACCAAAATGCTGCCAGCAATCCTAAAATAATAATGGCAATAATTGGCAATAATGCGCTGGATTTTTTTTCCTGTACTACAACAGGTGTGACGGTTTCCGGTGTTTGATGTACCGTCTGCCCATAAGCGGTATTAACGCCCATAGCTGCCAGCATAGTCGCCGCCCATGAAGGCAGCGCGCGGTGAACACTGTCATATTGAGTATCAATCAAATGCGCAATAGCATCTGGGTCTGAAGAACCCGCCTGATTTTCTAAGAAACCAACAGTAGGCAATATTGAATTTGACAGCGTCGATTCAATTTCCATCGATGGCGCGCCGCCGCGAATCGCGTCAAGAAATTGGCCTTTGAGCCCCGGATTGCTTTGAAATAAATCGCCTAAACGCGGATTAAGCTGATTTTTCAGCACATCCAGCAAATGCGGCTTGTTTTTAAAGATGGTTAACAAAATAGGATAAAAATTATTTAATGCTGAGTTTTTTTCTGGCAAAAATGCAGTTTCGCCTTCAAGCACAATTGCAGAAACCTGCTGTTTCAGCAAATCAATTAAATTGTTGGTCATGGGCGTATTCCTTATCGATTTAAGCAGGATCTGTTCAGGTTTGATCCGTTTATGTTGTTTTCATTCTGTTTTGCTCATTTATTATCCAGTTTAAGCCGAATACCCCATGTTTCTGTAATAAATTGTAGTATCCCGAAACAGCATCATTAAACACCGCGCATAAAAAAAGCCAGCATCTGCTGGCTTTTTCTGGTCCTGAGAATAGGCAAATTATTTTACGTATAAAGCTACAGCTTTGCCTTTTACGGTATGACCAGTCAAAGGTGTATTTTTGCCATTAGAAACGATACTGTCTTTATTAATTGTCCATTCTGCTTCTGGATCAATTAGTACCCAACCAGCCTCTTTTACCCAGCGTTCATACATATTGGCGACTTTAGCTGGCGCAGCTGTGACTTTTTCTACCCATTGCAGCGGTTCAAACAAACCTTCGCGCACCAGCGCTAAACCAAACGGTATATAGGTATCAAATGCAGTAAAGCCCGGCTGTGTTTCTGCAAATGGCGCCATTTTCGCAGAACTGCTAAGCGGTTCATGATGCGTGCAGATCGCATCAATCACGCCGTCTTTGATGCCTTGGCGCAATAAGTCTTTGTCTTGCTCAGAACGCAGCGGCGGACGCACATGCGCCAGCGAGTTAAAGCCGTCAATCAATTGATCGGTTAAATGCAATTGATGCATCGCAACATCACAAGTCACCGGCAGGCCTTTGGCTTTAGCCTGCTTAATCAGCTCGACAGACGCGCCGCAAGACAGTAAGCCAAAGTGCGCGCGGACATGAGTCGCTTCCACCATCAGCAAATATTTTGCAATCGCCACAGTTTCAGCCAAAGCTGGAATCATGGGCAGACCTTGACGCGATGCAACAAAACCCTCGTGCACGCAGCCGTCTTTGGCAATCTGCGGCTCTTCTGCATAAAACACCACGGTCATGTCTAAACCGGCCGCATATTCCAGCGTGCGGATCACCACATCGTCATCGGCAAATGGCGCATTGGCATTAGATACTGCTGTACAGCCACCCTTTTTCAGGCCAGCCATATTTGCCGGCTGATTGCCTTTTAAACCCTGAGTTTGCGCGCCAATCACCTGTAAATAAATGCCGCCGTCCAGCATGGCTTTTTCCACCAGACCATGAATTAAAGCGCCATTGTCCTGCACAATCGGTTTCGAATCCGGCGGCGTAAATACATGCAAAATGCCATTCGCGCGGGCAGCCTTACCCTCAGATTTTAAAGTGCCATGCTGCTGCTGGCCCGGTTCACGCAGGCGCGCGCACAGATCCACCATGGTCGGCATGAGCCATTTGCCTTGACCGTCAATGGTTTCAGTCGCAGTGCTTTCGTTTATATGTTCTGCCGCTGCAATTTTGCCATTTTCAAGATAAACGGTTTGCACGCTGTCAGTATTGCTGATTGGGTCTAAGACACGCACATTTTCAATTTTTACAATAGTCATGACTTTTCCCTTATCCCGCAATCGCTTCTAACAAACCTTTTTCTTGCAGCTGGCCCTGCATAGCCAGCGCCAGCACTGCCATACGCACCGCAATACCGTTGGTCACCTGATGTAAAATCACCGACTGTTTGCCGTCTGCAATGCTGGAGTCAATTTCTACACCGCGGTTCATTGGGCCGGGATGCATGACGATGCAGTCCGGTTTCGCCAACGCTAAACGTTCTTTGTTCAAGCCATACATTTTGTAGAATTCAGCTTGTGACGATAATGCAGGCGAATCAATCCGTTCATTTTGAATACGCAAAGTAATGATTACGTCGCAATCACGGATGCCGTCTTCCATTTTATTAAATAGGCGGATGCCTTCGCCATAATCATCAAATCCAAAAGGAAGCAGTGTATTTGGCGCCACCACACGAATATCTTTACAGCCCAATGTTTGCAACGCAGCCACATCGGAGCGCGCTACACGCGAGTGTTTGATATCGCCAATAATCGCAATGGAAATATCTTCAAAATTCTTTTTAGTCTCACGGCGAATGGTCAGCATATCCAGCATCGCTTGCGTTGGATGCGCATGACGGCCGTCACCGGCATTAATAATTGCCACATGCGGGCAAACATCTTTGGCGATAAAATGCGGCGCGCCTGAAGAAGAATGGCGAACCACAAAAATATCGGTTGCCATTGCCTCTAAATTCCACAGCGTATCGCGCAGTGTTTCGCCTTTTGATGTACTTGAACGCGCAATATCGATGTTCAATACGTTTGCAGACAGACGCTTTGCTGCTGCTTCAAAAGTGGTGCGGGTACGGGTAGAGTTCTCAAAAAACAGGTTCATTACCGTACGGCCTTCTAGAAGATTATTGGTAATAAGCTGATTTTGGTCATTAAAAAAGGACTGCGCAGTGTCCAATATTTTTGTGAGAGTTTCTTTAGAAAGGCCTTCGATGGTGAGGAAGTGTTTAAGGTTACCATCTTGGTTGAGTTGAATCTGGCTCGGTGTATGCAATGCCGTCAAGTGCATGAGAGATTCCTTATCGTTAAGTTAACGCATTATACAGAGAATCCGCTGTTTTGGCAGTTGAAGTTTTCAGCATTTAAGCTGAACAGGCATAGAAATAAAAAATCAATATGCAAATCCTATGCATTAATTCAATTAGATAAATTAAACAGAAT
>JASLHF010000113.1 GCA_030152275.1 Acinetobacter sp.
GATGACAATGCTTCAGCAATGGCAACAAATTTATGATCCGATGGGGAACATCTGGCTGTCTAGCTTAGTTGCCCTGATTCCAATTATTTTCTTCTTCCTCGCATTAGCGGTTTTCCGTTTAAAAGGCAGTGTAGCCGGTACTATTACAGTGGTTTTGGCCTTATTGGTATCTTTATTTGCATATCAAATGCCGACGGCGATGGCTTTTGCCTCTATGGTCTATGGCTTTTTCTACGGTTTGTGGCCGATTGCGTGGATTATTATTGGCGCGGTGTTCCTGTATAAAGTTTCAGTGAAGACCGGTCAGTTTGACATTATCCGCTCGTCTATTTTGTCCATTACCGAAGACCAGCGTTTGCAAATGCTCTTGGTTGGTTTTGCCTTTGGTACTTTCCTTGAAGGTGCAGCCGGCTTTGGTGCGCCTGTCGCGATTACGGCCGCTTTATTGGTGGGCTTGGGCTTTAAACCGCTGTATGCCGCAGGGTTGTGTTTAATTGTGAATACTGCACCTGTTGCGTTTGGCGCGATGGGGATTCCTATTATTGTCGCAGGGCAGGTTTCAGGTGTTGAAACCATGGAAATCAGTCAGATGGTGGGCCGTCAGCTGCCGTTTATGGTGCCGATTGTACTGATCTGGATCATGGCGATTATGGATGGCTGGCGCGGTGTGAAAGAAACTTGGCCAGCGGTATTTGTTGCGGCAGGTTCATTCTCTTTGGCGCAATATTTAACTTCGAATTTCGTTGGACCTGAACTGCCGGATATTACTGCAGCCATTGCATCATTGGTGTCATTGACGATTCTGTTGAAATTCTGGAAGCCTAAACACATTTTCCGTTTCTCGAATGAAGACGGCAATGTGGATGAAGCGTTAGAAGCGCAAAAGCAGAAAAAATACAGCTTGGGTCAAATTGCCAAAGCGTGGTCACCGTTTGCAATTTTAACGCTGATGGTCACGATTTGGAGCATTAAGCCATTTAAGAGTTTGTTTGCCAAAGATGGCGCGCTGCAGGATTGGGTTATTTCCATCAAAGTGCCATATCTGCATCAGCTGGTACAAAAAATGCCGCCAGTTGTGTCTGAAATGAAAGACTATGACGCGATTTATAAATTTGACTGGTTCTCTGCTACAGGCACAGCGATTATTTTTGCAGCCATCATCACCATCATTTTCTTAAAAATGAAACCGAAAGATGCCGTGGTGACTTTTGGTGAAACTTTAAATGAACTGAAAGTGCCGATTTATTCGATTGGTATGGTGCTGGCATTTGCGTTTATTGCCAACTATTCAGGCATGTCTGCAACTTTGGCTTTGGCGCTGGCGCATACCGGCAATGCCTTTACCTTCTTCTCGCCATTCTTGGGCTGGCTGGGGGTGTTCTTAACTGGTTCAGATACGTCTGCCAATGCACTGTTTGCTGCATTGCAGGCAACCACTGCCCAGCAAATTGGTGTGCCTGAAGTGTTGCTGGTCGCAGCCAACACCAGCGGCGGGGTAACCGGAAAAATGATTTCTCCGCAATCCATTGCCATTGCCTGCGCAGCCGTAGGTCTTGTCGGTAAAGAATCTGATTTGTTCCGTTTTACGGTAAAACACAGTATAACGTTCACAATCATGATGGGTATTATGATTACCTTACAAGCTTATGTGTTCCCGTGGATGATCCCTTAATTGGGGATGGATGAAAAGTAGAGAAAGCAGATGAAAGTCTCCGACCAAGCCGTACAGCAGCTCCGCATATTGATTGAACAAAGCAATATGCAGGTTGGAGATCGTTTGCCTGCAGAACGAAAATTATGTGAACAGCTGGGCGTGTCGCGCTCATCACTGCGCGAGGCGATCCAGCATCTTATCAGTCTGGGGCTGTTGCAAAGCAAAGCTGGCTCCGGCACTTTTTTACAGCAATTGCCGTCCAATTGGTCGAATCATCAAATTGTACAGCCTTTGAGCGATTTGATTGGTCAAGATCCCGCGTACCGCTTTGATGTACAGGAAACGCGGAGCATTTTGGAAGGCGGCACCGCTTGGTATGCAGCCCAGCGCGCAACGCCTGAAGATTTAGCCAATATCCGTCAGTGCTTTGAACAAATCTCCTATTTTCAATCCATTGGAGATGATATTCAGGCATCCATGGCGGATGTTAAATTTCATTTGGCGATTGCGGAAGCCTCACATAATTTAGTGTTAATACAGATGATGCGCAGTCTATTTGACTTGCTGAAACTGAACGTCGTATTAGGACGGCGTAAAGTCTATAGCGATGCGCATCGTTTTGATCAATTGCGTGACCAGCACTTTCAAGTGATGGACGCGATTGAACGCCGTGATCCGGACGCTGCGCGCAATGCAGTGTGTGGACACATTGAGTTTGTAGTTCAACAGGTACGGCTGATTGACGAGGAAGTTGCCCGCCGTCAGCGTGCCAGTAGATTAAACAGGATATAAGCATGATTATTTCTTCTGCGAATGACTATCGTGAAGCCGCGCAGCGCCGTTTGCCGCCGTTTCTTTTTCACTATATTGATGGCGGCGCGTATTCGGAATATACCCTGAAACGCAACGTGGAAGATTTATCAAAAATTGCATTAAGACAGCGTGTGCTGAATGACATGTCGCAGCTGAGCTTAGAAACCAAACTGTTTGAAGAAACTTTGTCGATGCCGGTGGCATTGTCGCCAGTGGGTTTAACTGGCATGTATGCGCGCCGCGGTGAAGTGCAGGCAGCGGTTGCGGCAGATAAAAAAGGCATTCCATTTACGCTATCGACGGTTTCAGTTTGTCCGATTGAAGAAGTTGCGCCAGCAATTCAACGCCCAATGTGGTTCCAGCTGTACGTGCTGCGTGACCGAGGTTTTATGAAAAATGCCTTGGAACGCGCCAAAGCTGCAGGCTGTTCCACTTTAGTTTTTACTGTGGATATGCCGGTTCCGGGCGCGCGTTACCGTGATGCACATTCAGGCATGAGCGGGCCAAATGCAGCGATGCGCCGTTATATGCAGTCGTGTTTCCACCCGCATTGGGCGTGGAATGTCGGCTTGTTGGGCCGTCCGCATGACTTGGGCAATATCTCTAAATATTTAGGCAAGCCAACGGGTCTGGAAGATTATATTGGCTGGCTGGGCAATAACTTTGACCCGTCTATTTCATGGAAAGACCTTGAGTGGATTCGTGAATTTTGGGATGGCCCGATGGTGATTAAAGGCATTTTAGACCCTGAAGATGCTAAAGATGCGGTGCGTTTTGGCGCAGACGGTATCGTGGTATCAAACCATGGCGGACGTCAGCTGGATGGCGTGTTGTCTTCAGCACGGGCATTGCCGCCAATTGCCGATGCAGTTAAAGGCGACATTAAAATTTTAGCCGATTCCGGTATTCGCAACGGTTTGGATGTGGTGCGTATGCTGGCGCTTGGTGCCGATACGTGTATGCTCGGCCGTGCATTTGTGTACGCTTTGGGCGCTGCAGGCGGTGAGGGTGTTTCAAATCTGCTTGAATTGATTGATAAAGAAATGCGTGTGGCGATGACGCTGACCGGCGCGAAAACAATTGCGGATATTACTTCGGATTGTTTGGTGAAGTTAGAAAAAGAGTTGGCGGGCTAAGTTTATCGCATCATTAATTTCTCCCTTATGCAGTCATGGCTTCTGACTTTTATAAAGCAGAAGTTCCCCCTCTTTTAAAAGAGGGGTTAGGGGAGATTTTAATAATGTATAAATGACCATGAATAGCTTCGCATGTTTTGATTTTTTTTCTCTAAGTCGATGTTCATCATATCGATTGTATCTTTAAGTAAGATGAGTTGAGACGGCGTCTTATCGTGAAAAAGCAAATATGAGGAGCTCAGCTGTTACTTTGGTTTTGCCCAAAGTAACCAAAGGCATTTGTCACCCGTTGAACTCGTCAAATAACAAAACGAATGAATTTTTCGCAGAAACATTACGACGCCTATTTCAGTTTGCCTCAGACAGCAACGGATGACGTTTTCGCGTATCAAATATGAGTTATGACGATATTTCTAAAGCGTATGAGAAGAGTGATGAATAACTCAAAAACACTTTTAGAACAGGATTAGAAATATGTTCACGCAATCAGATACAAAGCAAACTATTCAAAAAATCATCGACATTATCGGTAAACAGCACGTACTGACCGATGACAGCGATACACGCCTTTACCGCCAAGGCCGCCGTTATGGCTCTGGCCAAGTGCTGGCAGTGGTGATGCCGGGCACATTGCTAGAACAATGGCAAGTGCTGAAAACAGCCGTCGATGCCGATTGCATCGTCATTATGCAGGCCGCCAATACTGGTTTGACAGGCGGTTCAACACCATTTGGCGATGACTATGACCGTCCTGTAATTTTAATGAGCACACGCCGTTTAGCGGGCATTCAAGTCATTAACGAAGGCAAACAGGTCATTTGCTTGCCGGGTGCGACACTGGATAAACTCGAAAAAGACTTGGCGCAATTTAACCGCGAACCGCATTCGGTGATTGGCTCTTCCTGCATTGGTGCTTCGGTGCTCGGTGGGGTGTGCAATAACTCAGGCGGTGCATTGGTTCGCCGCGGCCCAGCCTATACCGAATTGGCTTTGTATGCGCAGGTCAATGATGCAGGCGAGTTGGAACTGGTCAATCATTTGGGCGTGAACTTGGGTGATACGCCGGAACAAATTCTGACGCGTTTGGAAAATAAACAGTATCAGCTGGATGATATTATTAACAATGCCAGCTGCTGCGCTTCCGACCATCGTTATGCGCATGATGTAAAACAGGTCGATGAAAACACCCCAGCACGTTTTAATGCAGATTCATCACGTTTATTTGAAGCCTCTGGTTCTGCAGGCAAAGTCTGTGTATTTGCCGTGCGTTTAGACACTTTTGAAAAGATCCCCAGCCAAGTGTTTTATGTCGGCACCAATTCACATGATGATTTGACTGAAATCCGCCGTTTTTTACTGACAGATTTACCGCGTTTACCAATTGCAGGGGAATACATTCACCGTGTGGCGTATGACATTGGCGCGGAATATGGCAAAGACAGTTTCATGTTTATTGAAAAATTTGGTACGGCCAAAGTGCCAGCTGCCTTTGCAATGAAAGATAAAGTCGATGGCTATTTAGAAAAACTCGGTTTACGCGGTTTATCCGACAAAGTGCTGCAAATGTTCACCAAAATGCTGCCGAATCATTTACCGCAACGCATGAATGAATTCCGTGATTTATATGAACATCATTTGATGATTCGGATCGAAAATCAGGATGCGGATGTGGCAGAAAATTTTCTAAAAAACTATTTTCAAGACAAAGTATCCGGCAGTTATTTCCATTGCAGCGATGAAGAAGGCCGTAAAGCCTTTCTGCACCGTTTTGCCGTGGCTGGCGCCGCCATTCGCTATCGCGATACGCACCGTTCAGAGGTAGAGGATATTGTTGCACTGGATATTGCTTTGCGCCGTAATGACCGTGAATGGGTAGAAACCTTGCCGCAGGAAATGGATGAGCTGATTATTCATAAACTCTATTATGGGCATTTTCTTTGCCACGTGTTCCATCAAGATTATATTGTCAAAAAGGGCGTCGATCCTTTGGCGATGGAACATCAAATGTGGCACTTGCTGGATGACCGCGGTGCAGAATATCCGGCAGAACATAATGTCGGGCACCTGTATGTGGCGAAGCCTGCATTGAAAAATCATTATCAAAAACTTGATCCAACCAATAGCTTTAATGTGGGTATTGGGCAGACCAGCAAATTAAAGTATTGGAAATAATCAACTTTCCAAGCCTTATAAGATGGAAAAGCCAATAATAGAGAATTATTGGCTTTTTTTATTTTTCAGCTATGCTAAAAAAATAAGCAAATTGAAATGTTTGCAATGTTAAAAATGCAGCATGTCAGGCAGTGAATTGACCTAAAGCGCAAAGAATATTGTTGAAATTGCCATCCCAAAATAAACAAAAACCGCTAAAGTAGTATGCAACAAGTTGCAAAGCCAAATATAAGGATTCTTCATGACAACGACTAGCTATGCAAACATTTTAAAACCGCTGCATTTGGGCTTTACCACCATTAAAAACCGCGTGGTGATGGGTTCAATGCATACCGGTCTAGAAGATCGTTTTTATAATTATCCTAAATTGGCGGCGTATTTTGGCGAGCGTGCTAAAGGCGGTGTTGGCCTGATTATTACTGGCGGTATTTCGCCGAACCGTCAAGGCTGGTTACTGCCGGCGGGCGGCACCATGAATACCTTGGGTGATATTGCGCCGCACCGTTTAGTGACCCATGCCGTACATAAGCACGGCGCTAAAATTTTAATGCAGATTTTGCATGCTGGACGTTACGGCTATCAGCCTTTTGTGGTGTCTTCCAGCCCAATCAAATCACCAATTTCTCCGTTTAAGCCGCGCCAGCTGAGTCACAAACAAATTTTAGAGACCATTCAAGACTATGCCAAAACGGCGGGATTGGCTAAAAAAGCCGGTTATGACGGTGTTGAAATTATGGGTTCGGAAGGCTATTTGCTGAATCAATTTTTAAGCCGACACGTCAATCAGCGTGATGATGAATGGGGTGGTTCAATTGAAAACCGTATGCGTTTGGCTGTAGAAATTGTCAAAGCTGTCCGTGCTGAAGCTGGGGAAAAATTTATCATCTGTTTCCGTCTGTCGATGCTGGATTTGGTGCATGACGGCAACACTATGGCGGAAGTGATTACTGTTGCGCAAGCTTTAGAGCAGGCTGGAGTGACACTGCTTAATACTGGGATTGGCTGGCATGAAGCGCGTATTCCAACCATCGTGACTTCGGTGCCGCGGGCTGCCTTTGCAGATTACACTGCAGAAGTGAAAAAGCATGTATCGATTCCAGTGATTGCGTCGAACCGGATTAACATGCCGGAAACGGCCGAAGACATTTTAGCTTCAGGCAAAGCCGATATGGTGCAAATGGCGCGTCCACTCTTGGCGGATGCCTTTTGGGTGAATAAGACCGCGACCAACCGTGTTGATGAAATTAATACCTGTATTGCCTGCAACCAAGCCTGTTTAGACCATACATTTAAAAATCAGCGCGCCAGCTGTTTAGTCAATCCGCGCGCAGCGTATGAAACTGAATTGGTTTATGTGAAAGCCAAAAAAGCCAAACGCATTGCAGTTGTCGGTGGTGGTGTTGCAGGCATGTCGGCGGCAACCGTGGCGGCCAGCCGTGGACATGATGTAACTTTATTCGAAGCCAGCAGTGAGATTGGCGGTCAGTTTAACTTGGCAAAAGTTGTGCCGGGTAAAGAAGAATTCCATGAAACGATTCGCTACTTTAAAGTGCAGATTGAAAAATCTGGTGTAGATCTGCGTTTAAATACCCGCGTTAATCGTGAACAGCTGGAACGTGAAGGATTTGAAGAAGTTGTAATTGCAACCGGTGTTGTACCGCGCAGCTTAAAAATCAGCGGCAGTGATGCACCGAATGTTTTGTCTTATGCTGAAGTGCTGAAAGGTGCAGAAGTTGGACAAAAAGTTGCAGTGATTGGTGCCGGCGGGATTGGTTTTGATGTTTCAGAGTTTTTGTTAAAACCGCCGCATCAGCCCCAGCCTCAGCCTTTGGCAGAATGGCAGCGTGAATGGGGGGTAGACCCAAATCCAAATTATGTCAGTGAAGGCGGTATGCAAGCCCCTGAAATTGAACAACCAGTACGGGAAATTTATTTATTGCAGCGTAAAACCTCAGCATTAGGTGCGGGATTAGGAAAAACTTCAGGTTGGGTTCACCGTGCACAATTGAAGAAAAATGCGGTGCGCATGCTGCGCGGTGTTCAATACAAAGCAATTACCGATGAAGGCCTATGGGTTGAAATGGGCGGACATGATCAATTGCTGCGTGTAGATACTGTTGTGGTCTGTGCTGGTCAGGAGTCTGTAAAACATTTGATGCCTGAACAAGGGGAGAAGACCTTGGCGAATTATCATATTATTGGTGGTGCAAAACTGGCGGCAGAGCTGGATGCGAAGCGCGCAATTCGTGAAGGCGCAGAACTGGCGGCCAAACTATAAACGAGTTGGTGAAACAATATTCATTTGAAAGCCGAAGTGCAAGTTTCGCTTGTCATTGGAGAAAAAGCTCCGTATGATGACGCCCATGGAAGCGTGGCAGAGCGGTTTAATGCACCGGTCTTGAAAACCGACGAGGGCGCGAGTCCTCCGTGAGTTCGAATCTCACCGCTTCCGCCATATTCAAAAGCCCCTGCAATGCAGGGGCTTTTTTATGTACGTTTAGTTCATTATTCACTTAGATAATAAATGTTGGAGTGAAATGGCTTTGTGTGACAAAGCCAATGAAGCTAAAACATGATAAAAAAGCCTTCATATAGAAGGCTTTTAAAATTACTGAACCGCTTCAGGCAAATCAAACCAAATGACTTGCGCATCTTCAAGCGCTTCAATTTTACTGTCTTCCAAGAAAGCAATCGCACCGC
>JASLHF010000185.1 GCA_030152275.1 Acinetobacter sp.
ATTCCCGCGCGGATAACGCACCGCAGCTGGCCCATTGTGCAAATAAGCAGTGTGCAGCATTTGACGGCATTCATTTTCATCTTTTGGCGCCATAATCACAATATTCGGCACAGTACGCATAAACGCATAATCATAGGCGCCGGCATGCGTCGGGCCGTCTTCACCCACCAGCCCTGCACGGTCAATACCGAACGTAACGTCCAGATTTTGCAGCGCCACATCATGAATCAGCTGGTCATAGCCGCGCTGCAAAAAAGTCGAATAAATCGCCACCACTGGCTTTAAGCCTTCACACGCCATACCTGCAGCCAGTGTTACCGCATGCTGCTCCGCAATCGCCACATCAAAGAAACGCTCTGGGAATACCTGAGCAAATTTCACCATGCCCGAGCCTTCACACATGGCTGGAGTAATCGCGAGCAGGCGTTCATCCTGCGCTGCCTCATCACACAGCCATTGGCCAAACACATCAGAATATTTAGGCGCGGTATTCACTGCTGCAGGCGCATCAATTTTGCTGATGGCATGATATTTAATCTGATCTGCTTCAGCAGGCGCAAAGCCTTTACCTTTTTTGGTATAGACATGGATCAATCGAGGGCCTGAACGCTTTTTCAGCGCTTCAAACACTTGCGCCAGCTGATTGACGTCATGGCCATCAAATGGGCCAAAATAGTCAAAACCAACAGCTTTAAATAAATTATCAGCAGCATCTGTGGCTGAGCAATGCAGGCGCGAATTGTACGCCCACTCCGGATGCGGCTGCACATAGGCTTCGCCGTCATCTGAAATGCTGACCGACTCCCCGCGCTCCCACAGCGCAGCCAAATGCTTGGCAAATCCGCCGGTACTGCAGGAAATCGACATATCATTGTCATTCAGCACAACCATTAAATCAGCATTGTGCGCCACTGCATCGTTCATGGCTTCAAAGGCCATACCAGCGGTCATCGCGCCGTCGCCGACAATCGCCACGACGTCGCACGGATCTTTTTGATAGCGGCGCGCCAAAGACATGCCTAAACCCGCAGAAATAGCAGTAGATGAATGGCCAACGCCAAAAGTGTCAAATTCAGATTCTTCGCGCGCAGGGAAAGCTGCCAAACCGTCTTTAGAACGGATTGTTACCAGCTGTTCACGGCGTCCAGTCAATGCTTTATGGGGATAGGCCTGATGGCCAACATCCCAAATCAAGCGGTCATTGGGTGTGTTAAAGCAGTAGTGCAATGCCACGGTCAGTTCAATCACGCCCAAATTGGCGCCAAAATGCCCGCCGCTCTGTCCTGCCGCATACAAAATGAATTGGCGCAGCTCGTCCGCCACTTGCTCAAGCTGACTGCGTTCGAGCAAGCGGAGCTGCTTTGGATGATCAATCTGATCCAGCAGCGGTGTTTTGGGACGTTGTGACGGTATTTCTGTATACAGCATAATATGGCAAAGCCTTCTAAAGCCTGGCAAATCCTAAGCTAGGTCAAATGGATATCCGATCATACTGTCGGATTGTATCCCCTGCAATCAGCCATATTTCTAGCGATGCATTTTTGAACAGCGCTCAAAAAATCGGGTGTTCATTGAATGGGACAGATTATCCTGAATAATCTTACTATTTATCAACTATTATCGTTCGCTTTATACAAAAAAGAAAATGTTCTGCATAAATTCATCGCTGCTATTCTACCAATGTCCAAGCATTACGCTATACTTTAGCCAATTTTTAAACGAAGAAACGGGTTTGACTGTGCCTATAGAATTTGTCGCAACCTCTCGATTGCCCACAGCTTTTGGCGAATTTAAAATTACGGTTTTTCAAGATCCGCAAACAGGTGAAGAACATGTTGCACTGTCTAAAGGTCTTGATAGTGCGCCGGAAGGGCCTGTGCTGGTCCGCATTCATTCAGAATGCCTGACTGGTGACGCTTTTGCGTCACTCAAATGTGACTGCGGCCCGCAGCTACAGGCCACACAAAAGCTGATAAATGAGGCTGGTCAAGGGGTAATTTTATACCTGCGGCAAGAAGGCCGCGGCATTGGCCTGACCAACAAAATCCGCGCTTATGCCCTGCAGGATCAAGGTCATGACACCGTAGACGCCAATCTCATGCTGAATCTGCCTGCAGATGCGCGTAAATATGATATGTGCACCATCATGCTGGATCATTTACAAGTCAAAGCCGTGCGTTTAATAACCAACAACCCATTAAAAATTAAAGCGCTTCAAGATCAAGGCATCAATGTCGTTGACCGTGTACCTCTGACTGTGGGGCTAAATCCTTATAATGAAGCCTATTTGAAAACTAAACATGAGCGCATGTCGCATATGTATGATAAGGATGACTTTTAAGATCTTTAATAATCTCCCCTACTCCCTCTTTGAAAAAGTGAAAAAAAAGCCTCCCTTTTGAAAGGGAGGTTTGGAGGGATTTTAAATTGTCATCGAAAAAATCCGGCTTTGCGGCATTTTGCGTTTTAAATGCAAATCAAACGCCATGCAAATATTGCGTACAAAAGGTTTGCCCTGTTCAGTCACCTGAATATTTTTCTCATGAATCTGCAGCAATCCATCCTGCTGCATCTCTGCCAGCTGTTCCAGCACTTGAGCGAGTTCAGGGAAAGTCTGCGATGCCTCATGCCATGAGGTTTGAAAACTGCACATCAGATTTAAGATATGTTTGCGGATAATCAAATCTTCTGCAGACAGCACATGCCCGCGGTAAACAGGGATTTCGTTCTGCTCTAAACGCGCATAATAATCTTCAATTTTCTTTTCATTTTGCGCAAAGCTGTACCAGCTGTCGCTGATGGATGACATGCCCAGTCCAATCATGAGTTGCGTTTTTGACGCGGTATAGCCCATAAAGTTGCGGTGCAGCCGGCCTTGCTGAAACGCCTGATGCATTGCGTCGGACGGCAATGCAAAGTGATCCATGCCAATTTCATGGTAGCCATGCGCCAACAGCTGCGCTTTGCCTTCCTCATAACATTGACGCTTCATTTCGTCTTTAGGCACATCCGCATCTTTAAAGCCGCGCTGGCCATTGCCTTTAATCCACGGCACATGCGCATAGCTGTAAAACGCTAAACGGTCAGGCATCAAGCGTTTAGTCTGATCGATGGTATGCAATACATCCTGCAAACTTTGAAACGGCAAGCCAAAAACCAAATCGTGTGAAATAGAGCTATAGCCGATCTCCCGCGCCCATTGCGTCGCGCGCTCGACATTTTCATAAGGCTGAATGCGGTGAATGGCTTTTTGCACCGTTTCATTATAATCCTGTACACCATAGCTGACCCGGCGAAAACCCAAGTCATACAGCGTCTGCAAATGTTCACGGCTGGTATTGTTGGGATGGCCTTCAAAACTGAATTCATGCTGCTGCGCTATTTCGGCTTTGCAAAGAATGCCTTGAATCAGCTGGCTGAGATGCTGTGGCGAAAAAAAGGTTGGTGTACCGCCGCCGAGATGAATTTCTTTAATTACGGGGGTATCCTGCAGCAGCGCGCAGTACAGCTCCCATTCTTTGAGCACGGCCTGAATATAGGGCTGCTCCATCTCATGCTTTTTAGTGACTTTTTTATGGCAGCCGCAAAAGGTGCATAAGCTTTCGCAAAATGGCAGATGAATATACAGACTGATGCCTTCACTGCGGTTAGATTCATCAAATGAACGCTTTAGGGTTTGTTTCCAAGCCTCCAGCGAAAATGACTGCTCATCCCAATATGGCACAGTCGGATAGCTGGTATAACGCGGTCCCGGCACATTGTACTTTTGAATGAGTGATTTCGCCTGCTGCATGCGTTGCCCCATCTGTATAAAAATGATCTATTGCGTTCTATTCTGCTGAGCTTCATTTTTGAATTCAACCCAGCCTTTTGGTCGGGATAACACCAGCATGCCCAAACAAAATAAAAGATCAGCTAAAGCAGCCCATCATGACGATCGGGAAAAAGCCCTTAAGTTTTTGTGCAATCTGTGCTTTGATTGAAACAGTTTTGATTTTTGCTCTTTGAAGGTTCAGATGCAGCATCCGACTTCAGCTGATATTCAGCGTGTACACGATTTTCTTACTGATTTGCAGGCGCGTATTTGCGATGCGCTTACGCAGCAGGAAAGCGCCGGCGGCGGAACAGCCGAATTTATAATAGATGAATGGGAACGCCCTGAAGGCGGCGGCGGGCGCTCACGTGTGCTGCAAAACGGCACCGTGATTGAAAAAGGCGGCGTGATGTTCTCACACATCAATATTTCCAAATTGCCGGCTTCGGCAACAGAACGCCATCCGCAAATTGCCGGCGCCAAAGCGCAGGCAATGGGTGTATCTTTGGTGATTCATCCGAAAAATCCGAATGTGCCAACCTCACATGCCAATGTACGTCTGTTTGTGGCTGAAAAAGAAGGGCAAGATCCGATTTGGTGGTTCGGCGGCGGGTTTGACCTTACTCCGTTTTATCCTAACGATGAAGATGTACGCGCATGGCATCAAACAGCGCATGATCTTTGCGCACCATTTGGCGACAAGGTGTATGCGGAACACAAAAAATGGTGTGATGATTATTTTTACCTCAAACACCGCGATGAGCAGCGCGGCGTCGGCGGTTTATTTTTTGATGATCTCAATCAATGGGATTTTGAAACCTGTTTTAAATATATGCAGGCTGTAGGCAATGGTTATTTAGATGCGATCATTCCGATCTTCCAGCGCAATCAGGACAAAGCCTATACTCAAGCGCAGCGTGATTTTCAGCTGTACCGTCGTGGACGCTATGTCGAATACAATCTAGTCTATGACCGCGGCACACTGTTCGGCTTGCAAACCGGCGGCCGTATCGAGTCGATTTTGGTGAGTATGCCGCCGCTGGCAGGCTGGTCTTACCGTCCGGAATGGGATATGAATTCTGCAGAAAGAAAATTGACAGATTATTACCTTAAGCCACAGGATTGGTTAACAGCGCTTTAAAATCCACCGGAAAACATCCTGAGCGCAGCAGTCTCGAGGCGCCTCTTAGAGACTGCTTACCCCCTGATAAACAAAATAATATTGATACAATTTATTCTCCATACTCAAATTTCAAGCATTTACTTTGTTAGCGCTTTCTTAAACAATGTCACATGAATTAAACAGCTTTGCGGTAGTCTGACCTTCATTCAGCACTTATGCTTTAAGGCTGTCAATGTGACTAACTGTTTGACTGACCCATAAGGAATAGCGCGTATGAACACTCAATCCGCCCCAATAGCTTTACCCAATACCTCCGTAATCATTTTTTGGAGTTTCACTGCAATCTTGTGCAGCGCCATCAGCACTGCGGTTTTTTCTGAGGCGGTTTGGCATGACAATGCTGCAATGGGTTTTATGGCGCTGGCCACTGCCGGTCTGATTTATAGCGCAGCGCAAATTCTAATGAATGCCGTATTAGCCATTTGCAATCCTTAAAACGGCTTTTCCTGATTTGATTCACGCTGCAGCAAAGCCTATCAAACCTCAGCCGAGGCAGGCTAAACTTTAGTCTGAGCGCTATTTCACGTATATTGTTTGCCAATTCTTCACCACATGGACTTTGTGCGATGAGCAAACAGTTCGCCGTAATCGGCAACCCTATTGAACATTCGCGTTC
>JASLHF010000141.1 GCA_030152275.1 Acinetobacter sp.
GATGCTGAAGCGCAAACTGGCGGACAAGTAAAAGCAGACTTTACTGATAACCATGCTCTAGGCTATGGCTTAAAAATTGGTTACAAATTCTAATATTTTTGTGCAAACAAGGCTCTTCTTAGAGCCTTTTTGTTTTTATAAATGTGATATTTTTCACAGTATAGATTTATATAAACTTACATAAAGATTAAAAAATAAGCAAACACGCTCAAATCATACCATTTTAAGACTTTTTAATAATTCTTTAATTTTCATAATCTTAAAAAATATTTTTTAAAGCAAATACTCTATTTTTAAAAAGTCAATTGCTTAATTTTACCAAAAATTAAATTTAGAGCCTTTACTCTTTTTTTATTTGTGATAATTTTCGCCTATAGGGTATGAGAAAAAATAAATTACATATCCATTGTTTTAATTAACACATTGATACGTGTTTTTACATCGAAGAGTCAAGGAATATGATGTCTAAAGTTACAGCATTAAGCTCAGCCATTTTACTCGCCAGCCTGCCAGCCACTTCTGTTTTTGCAGCTGCACTAGACCGTTCAGGCCAATCAATCGCAGCATTCTTACAGCCAGGGAATTACTTTGAAGCAGGCATTTCTGTATTAGATGCAGACGTGTCTGGCCGTGTACAAGATAACTTTGAGCCAGGTGGCGGCACGGTCGCACAAGGTGCAAGCCTCCAAGGAACCAGCCTTAGTGATATGGCTGAATCTTATTATTTCCCAAGTGCAGCGTTAAAAGTACAAGTAAACGAGCATTTCTCATTTGGTCTACTCTATGATCAGCCTTATGGCGCAAAAGCTAAATATTCTACAACTGATAGCCGTCAAAAAGGTGCTGTCAATTTAACCAGTGATGGTGTAGGTGCATTTTATAACGGCGGCGAAGGAACTGAAGTCGATGTACAAACACAGAACTTGTCTTTAATTTTCGGCTTTCAGCCAAATGAAAACTGGAATATCTATGCAGGCCCTGTTTATCAAACAGTTAAAGGTGATGTAAAACTGCGCGGTTCTGCTTACGGCCCATTTGGCGCAGTAAACTGTGCGGTTGTATCTTGTCAAACAGGCTTTAAAGATAACGCCACTGGCGCAAAATCTTTAGGCTATAGCGCAAAAATTTCAGAAGATGACTCTTATGGCTGGTTAGCAGGCTTTGCATATCAAATCCCTGAAATTGCGCTAAAAGCATCATTAACTTACCGCTCTGAAATCAAACATAGCGTAGATGTTGAAGAATCCATGCCTAGTCACGGTACTCTTGGTCTTTTCATGCCCGTATTTAAAGCAGGCTACGCTTATAGTGAAGCATCAACAGATATTAAAACCCCGCAGTCTGTTAACTTAGACTTTCAAACAGGTATCATGGCAAATACCGTGGCTTTCGCTCAATTACGCTGGGTAGACTGGTCTAACTTTTCAATTCGCCCAAATAAATTTGGTCAAATGGCATCTGCATTAACTGAATATAAAATCAAAGATCCTCGCGGCTTCGACTTAGTTGCTTATGATAAAGACCAAATTTCTGCAAACGTGGGTGTCGGCCGTAAATTCAATGACCAATGGGCAGGAACTGTAATGGTTGGCTGGGACTCTGGCGCAGGCAACCCTGTATCAACTTTAGGCCCAACAGAAGGATACTGGTCAGCAGGTTTAGGCGGTCAATTCAGCCCAACACCTCAATCTTTTATCCAAGCTGGTGTGAAATACTTCTGGTTGGGTGATGCAAAAGCACAAGTTGCCTCTGACTTTGGTTATGATAGCCGCTATGCAGCAGACTTCACAGATAACCACGCGATTGGTTACAGCTTGAAACTGGGTTACCGCTTCTAATTTACGTTTCGAAAATTAGGATTAAACAAGAAAGGGCGCCATTGGCGCCCTTCTCTTATTCAGCTCTTACAATCAATTATGCTGGAATATCACGGATTGATGCATTGCGAATCGCCTCTTTTAGCGCAGCATAGCCATGAATTGGCGGGAATTGCGGGAATTCCGCAATCACATTTTCTGGCGCATCAAACAAGAAACCTTGATCAGCTTCACCCAGCATAGTTGTATCGTTATAAGAGTCACCTGCCGCAATGACACGGAAATTCAAACCATGCAGCGCTTGAACCGCTTTACGTTTTTGGTCCGGCTGGCGCAGTTTATATGCGGTAATCATGCCGTTTTCATCAGCTTCAAGCTTATGGCAAAAAATTGTTGGCCAGCCCAGCTGCTTCATTAACGGATGCGCAAACTCATAGAAAGTATCTGACAAAATAATGAGTTGAAAATGTGTGCTTACCCATTCTACAAACTCTTTCGCGCCCTCAAATGGCCCCATATCTGCAATGACGTCTTGAATATCATTTAAACCCAAACCATGTTGTTTAAGAATGTTTAAACGCTGTGTCATTAATACATCATAATCAGGAATATCACGAGTCGTTGCTTCCAGCTCTTTAATTCCTGTTTTTTTTGCAAAATTAATCCATATTTCAGGAACCAAAACGCCTTCTAAATCCAGACATACGACTTCCATGAGTTTCCCCTTCGAGATGTTTAAAAAATTTGCATTATCATAGCCGAAGAATTGAATTTTGCACTGCTCTTTTTTAAATCTATTTTTTTCATAAGTATTTATTTTTTAGTGATAAGTCTGTTTTATCAATTCCATTAAAATATGAGCGAAATAAATTAATATAGGTTTTGACGTTCCAAGCCTATAGCCAGGACAAATATGACAACCATTCCGAGTATTGATATCGTTGATGCGCTTGCATCTGAATATGCAGATAAATCGCCCAATGAAATTTTAGCGCTGGCTTTAGAGCAGCAAGGTGAGATCGCTATTTCATTCTCTGGCGCCGAAGATGTAGTGCTGATTGACATGGCCCCGCATCTAGGCAAACCATTTAGAGTATTTAGCCTTGATACCGGCCGTCTGCACGCAGAAACCTATCAGTTTATTGATACAGTGCGTAAACACTACAACATCAACATTGAAATTTGTTTCCCTGAAACTGAAGCCGTTCAAAAACTGGTCACAGAAAAAGGTTTTTTTAGCTTCTATCAAGATGAACACAAGGAATGCTGCGGCATTCGCAAAGTACAGCCGCTGCGTAAAAAACTAGCTACACTTGATGGCTGGATTACTGGACAGCGCAAAGACCAAAGCCCTGGCACCCGTAATGAAATTCCGGTAGTTCAAGCTGACCCGGTTTTTTCAGGTCCAGGCAAACAGTTAATTAAATATAATCCTTTAGCAAATTGGTCGAGTGCAGATGTCTGGAACTATATCCGTCTAATGGAAATTCCATACAATCCACTGCACGAACGCGGGTTTATTTCTATCGGATGCGAGCCATGCACACGCCCCGTATTACCTAATCAGCATGAACGCGAAGGCCGCTGGTGGTGGGAAGATGCCACACATAAAGAATGTGGGCTACATGCCGGAAATTTAAAGAAATAATCACATGAAAGCCACTGTAAAAACAGTGGCTTTTTTATATTCACAGTTACACATAAAGCTGTTTCATTCTGCTTTAAACCAGCTATACTTTCTAGGTAATTTAATAATTCTAACAAGGCGGCTCACACAAGAGCGCCCCTAGAAATTGCAGTGAGGCAATCTACGCTATGCGTCCATTACACCCAATTGATTTCATTTTTTTGACATTAGAGAAGCGTCAACAGCCCATGCACGTGGGAGGCTTGTTTTTATTTACAATTCCAGAGAATGCGCCTGCCAGTTTTATACAAGACTTAGTTACCGATATCCGCAATTCAAAATCAATTCCAATCGCTCCTTTCAGCAACCGTTTAAATGGTTTTTTTTGGGATGAAGATGAAGAGTTTGATCTAGACCATCATTTCCGCCACATCGCTTTGCCGCAGCCCGGCCGTATCCGTGAACTATTGACCTATATATCCCAAGAGCACAGCACCTTAATTGACCGCGCTAAGCCACTATGGACCTGCCACATCATTGAAGGGATTGAAGGCAACCGTTTTGCCATGTATTTCAAAATTCATCATGCGATGGTAGACGGCATTGCAGGCATGCGTTTAGTAGAAAAATCACTGTCCGATGACCCGCATGCTAAGCGCATTGTACCGCCGTGGTGTGTTGAAGGCCCGCGCGCTAAGCGCCTAAAAACAGCAAAAGTCAGCCGTATCCGCGGCATTTTTGATGGCCTGAAAAGTCAGCTGGAATCAACACCGCGCGTCATGTATGAGTTATCGCAAACTGTAATGAAAGATATGGGCCGTAATCCAGATTATGTTTCCAGTTTTCAAGCGCCAAGCTCTATTTTAAATCAGCGTGTCAGCTCATCTCGCCGTTTTGCAGCACAATCCTTTGATTTTTCAAGACTCGCACATATTGCAAAAGAGCTTGGTGTAACCATTAACGATATTGTTTTGGCCATTTGCTCCGGCGCGCTGCGCGAGTATCTGATTAGCCAAAATGCATTGCCGAAAAAACCGCTAATAGCAATGGTGCCCGCTTCTGTACGCACAGACGATTCTGATATGTCTAACCGCATCACCATGATTTTGGCAAACTTAGGCACACATAAAGAAGACCCGCTGGAACGTTTGAAAATTGTGCGCCGCAGCGTGCTCAACGCTAAAGAGCGCTTTAAACGTATGAATGCCAATCAAATTTTAAACTACAGCGCTTTTGTCTATGGCGCTGCGGGGTTAAATATTGCTTCTGGCCTCATGCCAAAGCGTCAGGCATTCAATTTAGTGATTTCCAATGTGCCGGGCCCGCGTGAACCGCTATATTGGAATGGCGCGCGTTTAGATGCACTTTACCCGGCATCCATTGTACTGGACGGCCAAGCCCTAAACATCACAATGACCAGCTATTTGGATAAATTGGAAGTAGGATTAACTGCCTGCCGCAATGCCCTGCCAAAAATGCAGAATTTGCTAACACATTTGGAAGAAGAAATTCAGCGTTTTGAACGAATTGTGAGCAAAGACAACCCAAAGCTGCAAGCGGTTAGCTAACCGCTTTTCGGCGGTAGAAATTGCCAATCGAATGAATGAAAAATCTTTGCAGATAATTCAAAAAAATTAAAAAAGAAAGGAAAAATTAAGGGGCTTTTCAAAGGCCCCTTAATTTTTAATGTTTCGGCATTGTTTTAATAGCTGCATACAGGCGCCACGGATCATCGCTGCAGTAATCTGCACTTCATTGCCTCGTTCATCGACAATGTACGCGCTCTGAATCGCTTTAGCATCCAGCATATGTTTCAAACCTGTATTCATTACTGCTTTACTTACGCCCATATTGCACCTCATTTTGCTAAACCGTTAGAAAAACGGCTTTGGCTATTCAATGCGTTTAGTATTCAAAAATACCGGTCAAAAGTAAAATTTCAGATGTAACAAGTGTTTAACGATATTCTGTTACAATTTCAGCTCAAGATGATATCGTATTGCTCTTGCGTATACAGATTTTCTACCTGGAACTTAATCACACCACTGATAAAATGCTCTAAATCCGCCACTGCAGGTGCCTCTGCAGTTAGCAAACGGTCAATCACCGATGGATGGGCGACAACAGTAAAGCCACTCTGATTTTCAAATGCCCGCGCATAGCGCAGTATTTCTCGAAAAATTTCGTAACACACTGTCTCTGCTGTTTTCACATAACCGCGCCCCTGACAGGTCGGACAAGATTCGCACAGTAAATGCTCCAGCGACTCACGAGTGCGCTTGCGGGTCATTTCCACCAAGCCCAGTTCGGATACTTGCGTAATCTTGGTCTTGGCATGGTCTCGCTCCAGCATTTTTTCAAACTGGCTCATGACCTGATCGCGATGATGCGCTTCTTGCATGTCAATGAAATCAATAATGATAATCCCGCCCAAATTACGCAGGCGCAGCTGGCGCGCAATAACCTGTGTCGCTTCCATATTGGTTTTAAAGACCGTATCTTCCAGCGAACGCCCGCCCACATAAGAACCGGTATTCACATCAATGGTGGTCATGGCTTCAGTCTGGTCAATCATCAAATAACCGCCAGACTTCAGCGCAACACGGGTTTGCAGCGCTTTTTGAATATCTTCTTCAACATTATATAAGTCAAAAATCGGACGCTCGCCAGGATAATGAATCAGCCGATCATGCATATTCGGCACAAATTCATCCACAAACTCTTTCAGCTTGCCGTGAATTTCACGTGAGTCGACATGAATTTTTGACGTATTTTCATTGGCTAAATCGCGGATCACCCGTTGCGGCAGCGGTAACTCTTCAAAAATGAGTGATGGCACCAGCGCACTCTGAGATTTACGCTGAATGTACTCCCAAAGTTTCGCTAAATAAGCCATATCTTGGGCAATCGCTTCTTCCGCAATACCGTCTGCTGCCGTACGGACAATCACCGACCCCGGCAGCTGGTGTTCTTTCTGAATACGCTCAATCATGCTGCGCAAACGGTCACGTTCTTCTTCAGATTCGATACGCTGAGACACGCCAATATGGCTGCCATACGGCATCATGACCAAATAGCGTGAAGGAATGGAAAGATCTGTGCTTAAGCGGGCGCCCTTTGTGCCCAGCATGTCTTTCATTACCTGCACTGTCAGAATTTGGCCCGGCTGCAGCAGTTCAAAGACATTGGGGGTAGGCTGACTGCGCGGCCAAACCATATCATTAATATGCAAAAAAGCCGTGCGAGAAAGGCCAATATCAATAAAGGCTGCCTGCATACCCGGCAACACTCGCACCACTTTTCCTTTATAAATATTGCCTACTAAACCGCGTTTTACCGTACGCTCAACAAACAATTCATTGACTGTGCCATTTTCTATCAATGCGACACGGCATTCCATTGGTGTGACGTTAATCAACAACTCGTCAGACATAATAAAACTCAAAACATTATAAAAATTCTTTTTTTCAGCAGTTAATTTAGGACCTTAACTGTCTGCAGCAACTGAACTGTTTCATGCAGCGGCAAGCCAACCACATTGGAATAACTGCCTTCAATGCGCGGGATATAGCGCGCGGCAATGCCTTGAATTGCATAGGCTCCCGCCTTGCCTAAAGGTTCGCCCGTTGCCCAATAGGATTCCATATCCTGTAAGCTAATGGGCTGAAATTCAACCTGCGTACGCACTACTATACTGCATATTTGCTGTTTTGTACGCACACAAACACCTGAAAACACATCATGTTTTCGGCCAGAAATCATTTCCCACATCTCAAAAGCATGCTGTTTTGATTCCGGTTTACCCAAAATTTGGCCATCCACCCCCAAACTGGTGTCTGCGGCAATGATTACTGCATCAGGAAATTGATACTGCACGGTTTGCGCTTTGCTGCGCGCTAAACGCTCTACATACTCAGAGGCGCTTTCATGTGCCAAGACAGACTCATCAATGTCTGGACTAAAAATTTCGAAATTCAGTCCCAATTGCTGCAGCAGTTCGCGTCGCCGCGGCGAGCTTGAGGCAAGTATTAAATCCGCCATTTCTTCAACAGATAGTAAATGACAGGCCAAATGAGAATGCTGCTCAACAGCGGCAGCCAATGACGCGCAAATGAGAAATGAATGCCGCTCATGACTTGCGACAGCCAAACAAAGAAAAGATGTGCCAAAATTGCCAGCGAGGCAATGACCCACAAGTTGCCAAAGGTTAAAATCCGCTTTTCACGCGTTAAAAACCGCGTAATAAAAGTAATCAGCACAAAGCTTAACGCATTCATGCCTAATGGCGCATCTACCAATAAATCAACAAAAATGCCGGTACCGAAAGCGAACCAGACACCGCACCATGTTGGCTGACACAACACCCAAAACAGCATGACCATCAGCATAAACAGCGGACGCCAGCCCGACAATTCATAAGATAGCGGATAGACCATTAAAATTGAGGCTGCAATCACTGAAATAATGATTGCAGCCAGAGGATCGCGTTGTGTCGGTCGGCTTAACTTAGCGGTCAGCATTCGGCTGCTCCATCGCTAAGGAGTCTGAAAACAGCACAACCACATGATGTCCGCCTGCCAGCTGCGCTGCCGGTATCACGTCAATTTTGGCAAATTCGCCTGAATTATGGCGCTGCACTTTAGACACCGTGCCAACCAAATAGCCTGCTGGGAAATGCGCCCCTAGCCCTGAGCTATACACTTTTTCACCTACTTTAATGTTGGCGCTGGTTGGAACATATTCCATTTTTAAGCGCCCTAAATCACCTGTGCCCGACACAATTGCCCGCATGCCGGTATGTTCCAGACGCACAGACAGTGAATGCTCTTTATCCGACAGCAGCATAATACGGCTGCTGTGCGGGTAAACATTCACGATTTGCCCCATAATGCCTTTATCGTCCAGCACCGTCTGCCCAACTCTCAAATTACTGTTCGCACCGCGGTTAATCACAATAATATGGCGCAGCGGATCGGCATCAGTGCCGATCACCTCGGCAATTTCCATACGCCCGTCAATAATTAACGGCGTATCTAAAAGACCGCGCAAACGTGTATTTTCTGCAGAAAGTTCAGAGAGTTTTTGCAAACGCACTTGCGCCTGAAGCAGCTCTGCCTGCATCGCGGTATTTTCGCGGCGCAGCTGCGCTTCAGACTTGGTTTGCTGATTTAGCCATTCTCTCGACAGCACTGGATAGCTTGCCACGGCATAAATTGGATTATACGCCGCATTCAAGACATCTCTTGCCGGCTGAATTACATGCGGCATGCGCCAATCAAAGAAAAGCACCACCAAACATGTAATCACGGCAATGATACATGAGCGAAAAGATGGCGGCTGTCTTGAAAACAGTTGAGTTTGCACCCGCCCAGTCCTTTTCTTAGCCTACGAACAGCATGTCATGGTTTGGATTGTCAAAGAAATCCAAAGCTTTGCCGCCGCCGCGAGTCACACAAGTTAAAGGATCTTCTGCAACCACTACAGGCAAGCCAGTTTCCTGAGCCAGCAGTTTATCCAGATTGCGCAGCAGCGCGCCGCCGCCGGTCAAGACTATACCGCGTTCTGCGATGTCTGATGAAAGTTCAGGCGGTGTCTGTTCTAATGCAGACTTGACTGCAGAAACAATGCTTTGCAGCGGATCAGAAATTGCTTGAGTGATTTCATCTGAAGTTACGGTAATCGCGCGCGGCACACCTTCGGCCAAATTACGGCCACGGACTTCGATTTCTAAAGCTTTCGCGCCTTCATCCGGCAATGCCATGCCCACTTCTTTTTTAATGGTTTCAGCAGTAGTTTCACCAATCACGCAGCCGTGAGCCTTACGCACATAGTTGATGATCTGTTCATCAAATACATCGCCGCCAATACGCAGTGAATCTGCATAAACACAACCCTGCAGAGAAATAATCGCAATTTCAGTTGTACCGCCGCCCACGTCTACCACCATTGAACCGCAAGCCTGCTCTACCGGCATGCCTGCGCCAATTGCAGCTGCCATAGGTTCTTCAATTAAGCGCACATCACGCGCGCCTGCATTGTAAACCGCTTCTCGAATCGCACGGCGTTCAACCAGTGTCGATTTGCAAGGCACACACACCACAACGCGCGGTGCAGGCGGAAACAGGCGTTTCTCATGCACTTTGCGGATAAAGTGGTTCAACATAGTTTCAGTTACTTCAAAATCTGCAATTACGCCATCCTTCATTGGACGGATTGCAGAAATATTCGCAGGGGTACGACCAAGCATTTGTTTTGCATCCAGGCCAACGGCAGATACAATTTTTTGCGAACCGCTGTGACGAATCGCCACAACCGTCGGTTCATTTAATATAATGCCTCGTCCTGGTGCATAAATAAGTGTATTTGCAGTACCTAAATCAATGGCTAGATCGGGCGAAAACAAGCCAATTAGTCGTTTTAAAATCACGGAGACGTTCTCGATTAAACTTTATGTGGACGCAAGGTGGCAACTTTAACTAAATGTGATGATTTGGACAAGTCAATCGCTTATCATAAGCCATGATATTTTGAATTTTTTTAATACTGATTAGGTAATGTTATGTCTACATCGGATGCACAGCATTCTGCAGATCTCAATGCACAAACAGTTTCAGCGATTGCTCATTTGGCAAGATTATCGCTAAATGAGACGCAATCTGCTGAATATGCTCAAAGTTTAAATAAAATTTTAGGCATGATGGAAACCCTGAAAGGCATCAATACCGACGGTGTTGAACCGCTAAAAAGTCCGTTCGACAATCCACAGCCTTTACGTGAAGACGTGGTGTCTGAAAGCAATCATCGTGAAGAATATCAAGCGGTTGCTCCTTCTGTTCAAGAAGGTTTGTACCTTGTTCCTCGTGTGATTGAATAATTTTTATTCAGATAAACCTTTTATTCAAATTAAACGTAAAGAAATATTTCTTATGACTGATTTACATCACTTATCCATTCGTGAACTGTCTGAAGGTTTGGCTAGTGCTAAATTTTCTTCACGCGAATTGACTGAACACTATTTAAAACGCATTGAAAAAATCGATGCACAAGTAAAATCTTATGTAACCGTCACTGCAGAACAGGCGCTTGCGCAAGCTGATGCGGCTGACGC
>JASLHF010000202.1 GCA_030152275.1 Acinetobacter sp.
AGGTACAGTAATTTGTGAAGGCCGTTCAATCGGTCAACGCATCGGCTCTGGTAAAGTTCGTGTTGTCACTCTATTAAAGAAATGGACAAAGTACAAGACGGCGACGTTCTTGTGTCTGATATGACTGACCCGGACTGGGAACCAGTTATGAAACGCGCCGCAGCGATTGTAACTAACCGCGGCGGCCGTACTTGCCACGCAGCAATCATTGCGCGTGAGCTTGGTGTTCCAGCAATTGTTGGCTGCGGCAATGCAACTGAAGTATTAACTGATGGTCAGGAAGTGACTGTTTCTTGTGCTGAAGGCGATACTGGTTTCATTTACGAAGGCGCTTTAGATTTCGAAATCCAAAAGAATTCGATTGAATCCATGCCTAAACTTCCGTTCAAAATCATGATGAACGTAGGTAACCCTGACCGCGCATTTGACTTCGCTCAAATTCCAAACGAAGGTATCGGCCTTGCTCGTTTAGAATTCATCATCAACCGTATGATTGGTGTACATCCTAAAGCATTGCTGAACATTGACAGCCTTCCACGCGAAACACGTGCAGCTGTAATGGCGCGTACTGCAGGCTACTCTTCTCCAATCGAATTCTATGTTGAAAAATTGGTTGAAGGTATTTCTACACTTGCAGCAGCATTTGCAGACAAACCAGTAATTGTCCGCATGTCTGACTTCAAGTCAAACGAATATGCAAACCTGATCGGCGGTAAACTGTACGAACCTGAAGAAGAAAACCCAATGCTGGGCTTCCGCGGTGCGAGCCGTTATGTTTCTGACAACTTCCGTGACTGCTTTGAATTAGAATGCCGCGCATTGAAGAAAGTACGTGATGAAATGGGTCTAACCAATATTCAAATCATGATTCCTTTCGTCCGTACAGTTTCTGAAGCTAAACGTGTTATTGAGCTTTTAGGCTTAAATGGCTTGAAACGCGGTGAAAATGGCTTGAAAGTGATCATGATGTGTGAACTTCCAACAAACGCGCTGTTAGCTGAACAATTCCTTGAACACTTCGACGGTTTCTCTATCGGTTCTAACGATTTGACTCAGCTAACACTTGGTCTTGACCGCGACTCAGGCATTGTTTCTCACCTGTTTGACGAACGTGATGCTGCTGTTAAAGCGCTTCTTTCAATGGCAATCCACGCTTGCCGTAAAGCCGGAAAATATGTCGGTATTTGCGGTCAAGGCCCTTCTGACCATCCAGATCTTGCAAAATGGCTAATGGAACAAGGCATTGAATCTGTTTCACTTAACCCAGACTCAGTTTTAGACACTTGGTTCTTCCTGTCTGAAGAAAAAGCTCAACAAGCTTAAGATTCTGTGTTAAAAAAAGACCCACATTTGGGTCTTTTTTTTCATCTATACTTTCTATTACGTTTTTGAGATTTTAGTTTTATGCAAATTTACTTGGCCAGAAATAATCAACAAGCCGGACCATATAGCCTAGAGCAAGTTAATGAAATGCTTGCGAGCCAACAAGTGCTTTTAACTGATCTTGCTTGGCACGAAGGCATGACCGAATGGAAAGCGCTTGGTGAACTCACTCAGGGTCAACTTGTCTATAACCCTCAAGGATATACTGCACCAGCACAGCAGCCTTTTGGCGCACCGCAAGACAATAGACAAGCTCAATCACATCAAAACACAGCAAAGAATCAACAAAATCAGCAAGTTTTAGCATCAATTCCTAGCCGGGTTTTAGCCAAAATCGTCGATCTGCTGCTTTGGGTACCCGCGACTTACATTCTGACCGGATTCTTCTCAAAAGAAGAAGTGCAGCAGTTCAATGCACTAAATACACAATTTATGGAAGCAGTATTTGGCACAACTGCAAATCCAGCCTTAGCGCAAGAAACGCAAACCAAGATGATTGAAATGTTTTCTCAGCAAGCATGGCTTGCGATGGGCATTTATTTGTTCGCTATGCTGGCGCTGCAAGCATTTTTGATTGCCAAATCAGGTCAATCTGTGGGCAAAAAACTGACTAAAATCAAAATCGCAGATGCTGAAACCGGTGAAAAAACCTCCCTCATGCGCGCCTTCACAATCAGAAGTGTGCTGTTTATTTTCTTGAATTTTATCTTTATGTTTATCTTTATCATCGATATTGCCTTCGGTCTTGGCGCAAAACGCCAGACTTTGCATGACAAAATCGCAAAAACCAAGGTCATAAAGCAATAAAAAACGAAAAAATGAATGGGATGATTTTTCATCCCATTTATTTTACAGAACATTGAAATTAAAAAAAAATTAACTGTCTAAAAGGTCAATTCCTACCGCCAAAATAGGTTTTTATAACAGTCATTTAAAGCATGCTTATGTATAGCTTAGTTGGTCGATATGAGGCATAATGCCCTACAACGTAGCGGTGTCTCATGATTGAGAAGGCTTTTCTATGTCTAAAGAAAAATTCTCAATCATGCGACACTATAATCGCTATCCCATATTTAATTAGGGAATGGGACTCTTCACCGAGGTTGTAAAATGAGACAAACGATTTTAGCTGTATTGTCTTTATCTGCGATGGCTGCGCTCTTAACAGGGTGTGGCGGTGATATTGTACTTCTAAACTCAAAAGGTCCAGTCGCTCAAGGTCAATCAGACCTCATGATGACTGCGATCTATTTAATGCTTTTAGTGGTGATTCCATCAGCACTTATGGCACTTTGGTTTGGCTGGAAATATCGCGCATCGAATAAAGACGCAGACTATAAACCAACATGGGCACACTCTACTGCGATTGAAGTTGTAGTATGGGGTATCCCTGTCATTATTATTGGTATTTTAGCTTGGTTAACTTGGTGGGGTTCCCACAAGTATGACCCATACCGTCCAATTGAGTCAGACAAGGCTCCTTTGACCGTTCAAGTTATTGCTGAACAGTTCAAATGGATCTTCATCTACCCAGAACAAAACATTGCGACTGTTAACGAACTGCGTTTCCCAGAGAAAACTCCGGTAAGCCTTCGCTTGACTTCTAACTTCACAATGAACTCGTTCTTCATCCCTGCATTATCTGGTCAGATTTATGCAATGGCGGGTATGCAGACTCACCTGAACTTTTTAGCAAATGAAACTAGCCCAGTTGACGGCTACCGTGGTTTCTCTTCTAACTATTCAGGTTATGGCTTCTCACAAATGCGCTTCCGCGCTCACTCTGTGACAGATGCTCAGTTTGCCGAATGGGTAAATGCAGTTAAAGCTGGTAACGGTACTTCAATTAACCCTCAAGCAGTTCAAAAAACTGTTTTAGACCAAGCTGAATTCGCTTCCTTACGTGATGGCAACCGTTCTAAACACCAAATCGAAGCTTTAGTTGCGCACGCAACTACTCCTGAAGAGAAGGCAGCTGCTGAAGCTATGAAGCCTTATCCATCTAAGCCACACCCAGTGACTTATTACTCTTCAGTAGAACCTAAACTGTTCGAATCTGTGATCAACAAATACATGAGCAACTACCACGGCGCCGATCACGCTGCCGCGTCTGAAGCTCATGCAGGTGCTGATCATGCGACTGCTTCTGTAGGGGAATAAGACATGAGCTTATTAGGTAAGTTAGGTCCTGATGCAATTCCACACGATCCAATCGTGCTGGTAACTGTTGCTATGATGGTCCTCGGCGGTATCGCAGTTGTTGCAGGTATCACCTACTTTAAAAAATGGAACTACTTATGGACTGAATGGTTCACTTCTGTAGACCATAAAAAAATTGGTATCATGTATATCTTCGTATCAATTGTCATGCTGGTGCGTGGCTTTGCAGATGCGATCATGATGCGTCTTCAGCTGTTCCTTGCCAAAGGCGGCGGCGAAGGTTACTTACACCCAGAACACTATGACCAGATCTTTACTGCCCACGGCGTAATCATGATCTTCTTCGTAGCAATGGGTCTTGTTGTTGGCTTAATGAACGTTTCTGTACCGCTTCAAATCGGTGCGCGTGACGTTGCCTTCCCATTATTAAACTCTTTAAGCTTCTGGCTATTCGCCGGCGCTGCAGGCTTAATGATGGCTTCACTTGCAATTGGTGAATTCGCCGCAACAGGCTGGATGGCTTATCCGCCGCTGTCAGGCATCGAATACTCTCCAGGCGTAGGTGTAGACTACTATATTTGGGCACTTCAGATTTCAGGTCTTGGTACACTTTTAACTGGTGTTAACTTCTTTGTTACCATCATTAAAATGCGTGCGCCTGGCATGAAACTTATGGACATGCCTATTTTCACTTGGACTGCGCTTTGTACAGCTGTACTGATCATTGCGGCCTTCCCTGTGTTAACTGCAACTATTGCAATGCTTTCACTTGACCGTTACTTCGGTTTCCACTTCTTCACAAACGACATGGGCGGAAGTCCAATGCTGTATGTGAACTTGATTTGGACTTGGGGTCACCCAGAAGTATACATTCTTGTATTGCCTGCTTTCGGTATTTACTCAGAAGTTACATCTACATTTGCGCGCAAAACTTTGTTTGGCTACAAATCAATGGTGTACGCAACTATCGCAATCACAGTATTGTCATTCGTTGTGTGGGTTCACCACTTCTTTACAATGGGTGCTGGTGCCAACGTTAACGCGTTCTTCGGTATCATGACCATGATTATTGCGATCCCTACTGGTGTGAAAATCTTCTCTTGGTTATTCACTATGTACAAGGGCCGCATCACCTATACAACTCCAATGCTTTGGACACTTGGCTTCCTTGTGACTTTCGGTATTGGCGGTTTAACAGGCGTGTTAATGGCAGTTCCACCTGCGGACTTCCTGGTACACAACTCTTTATTCCTCATCGCTCACTTCCATAACGTAATTATCGGCGGTGTAGTATTCGCAATGTTTGCGGGCATCATTTTCTACTGGCCAAAAATGTTTGGCTGGAAATTAAATGAAGCTTGGGGTAAAGCTGCATTCTGGTTCTGGTTCTTCGGTTTCTATTTTGCATTCATGCCGCTGTATATCCTTGGTTTCATGGGTATGACTCGCCGTCTGAACACATATGACAACCCTGAATGGGATCCATACTTGGCTATCGCATTCTTCGGTTCTATCCTTGTTGCTATCGGTATTTTCTGTTTTGTTATGCAAATCGTTGTCGGCTTCCTGCAACGCAATAACAACTTAGACCTTACTGGCGACCCTTGGGATGGCCGTGTACTTGAATGGTCTACTTCGTCACCTGCTCCGTTCTATAACTTTGCTCACATGCCGAAAATCAATGGTATTGATACTTTCTGGACTGACAAAGAAAACGGTATTGCATATGCGAAACCAACCAAGTATGAAGATATTCATATGCCAACCAATCGTGCTGCAGGCTTTGTAATTGCAATGTTTATTACAGTTATGGGCTTCGCTTTAATCTGGCACATTTGGTGGTTAGTAGCGATTACTTTCGCATCATCAATCATCAGCTTCATCGTGTCTTCTTTCACTAAGAAAGTGGATTACTATGTACCAGCTGCTGAGGTTGAGCGCATCGAAAATGAACGTTATGCGATTCTTGAAAAACACTTGAAGAAGGACTAAGACGATGGCTGAAGTACTTCATCACGACAACCACGGCCATGATGAGCATCATCACCACGATGATACTGACATCACAGTCTTTGGTTTCTGGACTTACTTGATGAGTGACTTGATCCTGTTCGGGACACTCTTCATCGCGTTCGCTGTTTTAAGCAGCCATGTTCCAATGGGCACTCCAAGCGCAAAAGAACTGTTTGGCGAATCTTTAAGCTTCGTTTTAACTGAAACTTTTGCCCTGTTGATTTCATCTGTAACATTTGGTTTTGCTGTACTTGCTGCATACAAGAAAAACGTTAGCCAAGTTTTAACTTGGTTAGCGATTACTTGGTTATTTGGTGCTGCCTTCATCGGCATGGAACTGTATGAGTTCAATCACCTTGTACATGCAGGTCATGGTCCAAGCACTAGTGCGTTCTTATCATCGTTCTTCACTCTAGTAGGTACGCATGGTATTCACGTAACTTCTGGTTTGGTATGGATGCTGGTGTTGATGTTCCAAATCAAGAAAAATGGTTTGACACTTCCAAACACTCGCCGCCTTGCTTGCCTAAGCTTGTTCTGGCACTTCCTTGACATCGTTTGGATCTGTGTATTCAGCGTAGTTTACTTAATGGGAGTTCTATAATGAGCCACGATCATAACTCTGCTGGCGCAGCGCATGGCAATACTAAGCAATATACAATCGGCTTTATCCTGTCAGTTGTCCTAACCATTATTCCTTTTGGCATGGTTATGGCAGGCGGTTTCGGTCGCGGTATTGTGGTTGCAACAATTGCTATTACTGCTGTTGCTCAGATCCTGGTGCAGTTGATTTACTTCCTGCACATGAACTCTTCTTCAGAACAGCGCTGGAACGTTATCGCATTTGTGTATACGATTCTGACTGTTGCTATTCTGCTGGTCGGTTCTGTATGGATCATGAACTACTTACACTACAACATGATGATCTAAACTGGTCGTCATGCTGAAAAAGTATTTATTCCTGACTAAACCAGGAATTCTCTTTGGTAACTTCGTTACCACTCTGGGCGGCTTCTTCTTAGCCGCCCAGGGCTCTGTAGATTTCCTTCTTCTATTCATCACCCTGCTTGGCACAACTTTAGTTGTCGCTTCCGGCTGCGTTGTCAACAACGTCATCGATCAAGACATTGACCGAAAGATGGAACGGACAATGAATCGGGCATTAGTCACAAAAACCATTAGCCCTTCTATTGCTTTGCTGTTTTCTGCAGTGCTTGGAATTTTAGGCTTTGCCCTGCTGTGGTTCTTTGTTAATGCCTATGCCTTTGGCTTCGCTGTGCTGGGTTTTGTGGTTTATGTGATTTTTTACAGTCTTTGGAGCAAGCGCACGTCCATTCACCAAACTGTGATTGGCAGCATTTCTGGCGCAAGCCCTCCAGTAATTGGCTATACCGCTGTTTCAAATGAATTTGACGTTGCTGCGCTGCTAATTTTCTTAGCATATGCGTTATGGCAAATGCCGCATTCATGGGGAATTGCTGTTTACCGATTCAACGACTATAAAAATGCCGGCATTCCAATTTTGCCTGTAGCGCGTTCAATTTTCCGTACGAAAGTTGAAAGCTTGATTTATGTCTTGCTGTTCGCTGCTGTCTTAAATGGTTTGTATTGTTTTGGCTATACCAACATGTTCTTCTTAATTACCTTTAATGCGCTTTCTGCTTATTGGGTTTATTTGTCGATCATTGGTTTTAAAGCTGAAAATGATCAGGTTTGGGCAAAACGCTATTTCTTATATTCAGTCATTTTAATTACTGCATTAAGTTTTAGTTTTAGTTTTAGCTATATCTCACCTGCGCCACATTTACCCCTGTTTTAAAAAAGATAGAGTTCTCTCTATCTTTTTTTATCTTCTTTTTATAACACGAGCTCTTTTTTCACACTTTTGAATTTGCTGCCATTGCACCCACAATAATAATTTTTCGTGCATTATGTCTAATCAATAACAACCCAAAATCCAGCGTGTATAACTTAGAACTGCCCAATTTGGTGTATGAAATAGATCGTCACGTATTTCAAAGCACGCGTTTTAATCCCAAAAATCTTAAAGATCCTTTTTTTCTCAGCGTTTATAACCTTATGCACATGAGAAAAAAAAACAACCTAATGATGATATTGTAATTTCTTGGGCAGATCTGAACGCACAGAAAAATGACTTCAAAAATCCACCTGAACTGCTCCAGTGTTGACAGACCAATCATTTTTTCTACGTGTAAAACAGAGCGCAAGACGCATTAAAATATTTGCCGCAAAATAATCCAGCCAATCTGACAAACTATCTTCAATTAAGTCAAGTATGGTTAAAAGGCCGAATTTTAGAAAGCAGCGGACAAGCGCCAGCCACACAGCAATATTGGGAAAACTTACTGACGACCAGTAAAACCGCAGAACAACGTGACTTAGCAGAGCTTATGCTTTATTCATATTATGCCAAGCAAAATAACCCTGCTCTTTTTGTGGGCGCATAAGCCAAAATCAAACAAGCCGCATTGCAAAAAAAGCTTTATAGAAAACATGGCCAATGAACGCTGTTTGATGCACATCCTTCAAGATCAAACTACACAAACAGATCAAAAAAATTTAGCGCTCTATACGGTGCTGCAAAAAATCCTTGATTCATCAAAATTACAGTTTATTCAATCAAGCCTATCAACAATTACCAAAAAATGCCGCACAATATGTCTATAACACTGAAAGTTTTGAACATTATAAAAATCAGCCACCACTTGGCAATTTTGTTTGGAAAGGCAACAAAATCAGCAACACTTTGCAATGTCCTGATTTATACACCCTGACTCAAACACTCGAAAAATCACCCAAAGACCTCAATCTACGGCTATGCTTAGGTGAATATATCCGTTCTGAGCAAGGCTATAGTGTCAAAAACCTAACCTATAACGAAAAAGAACATAGCAGTTTCCAAGGCGCTGTCTTTGCGCGCGGTCAAGTGTATAAAGATATAGTCAAAACCAGTACAGCTGGCGAATTAAAAGCTTATGCACTGTACCGTTCCATTATGTGTTATTCCCCAAATGGCACGAATGATTGCCAAGACCAAGACGTTGCAAACGTCTGTCAGAAAGCAATGGTTCGATCAAATTCAGCGAGATTATCCAGATACATCATGGACAAGATCTTTGAAATATTATTGGTAACGCATTGTGAGTTGGCAGATCATTAAGCACTCAAGACTATTTTTCATTCTGGTCTTTATCAACATCGCCTTGTGTGTGGCATGCTCACCTACCCAATCAGAAGATATCGCTCAGCCTCAAAACCAAACGGATCAACGTGTCAATGCACAGCAATATTCCAGTTTTTGGATTTGGGGCAATATTTCTAGCGCAGCTTATTTACACCATGCGAAAGAGCTCTACATTTTGCAAGGTGAAATGAATTGGGATCGCGCTAAGCGTACTTCTGTTTTTATCCCGCAAGGCATAGCTATTCTGCAAAAACCTCAGCAGAAAATTTGGCTGGTGATTTGCAGCCATCATTTAAACTGGTCTGAGGCGAATGTTGAAATGGTGATACAACAATGGAAAAATGCAGGAAATCACATTCAGGGCTTACAAATTGACTTTGATGCAAAAACTCAAAATTTGCAGCAATATGCAGTTTTTCTACAAAAGATAAGACAGCAACTGCCGCAAGAATATCGTTTGAGTATTACCGGGCTTATGGACTGGACGAACCTGCAAAATCCAAACACATTAACTTTACTGCGGCAAAATATAGATGACATTGCCATTCAAACCCACCGCGGCAGCACGACGATTAGCAATTATTCAGCCTATTTAGCCAAAGTCGCTCAACTGCAATTGCCCTATAAAATTGGCTTGGTGCAGCATGGTCAATGGCAAGCACCCAAACATTTAGCTCAAGACCCTAATTTTAAAAGTTATGTGGTATTTCTATTGCATTCGAAACCCGAGAGTATTCCACAAAATAATTAAGGCTTTTTAATGAAATACCTTGTATTCCAGCCTCAAACGCACTAAAATTCACGCTTCGCATATTCTGCGACATAATTAAACCGCTTATTTAACAGTTTAATTATGACTCCTTGCTTCTGACAATTGCGTTAGGGGCTGTATAATCCGTAAGGAGCTGACAATGCGTCATTACGAAATCGTACTTTTAGTACACCCAGATCAAAGCGATCAAGTGGTTGGTATGGTAGAACGCTATATCTCTCACATCAAAGATGCTGAAGGTCAAATTCACCG
>JASLHF010000209.1 GCA_030152275.1 Acinetobacter sp.
TGCAGTCTGGTCTGGGGGATGTTATCCGTGATGCTGTCACTTCTAATCATCTAGTTCAGCGTTTAATGGAATTAGTGAATGATCAAACAGCGCAAGTGAACGCTGGCGGTACTTATGTTTTCCCGCATCGTTTAATTAACCAAGGCAGCGTTGAAGAAAAAAATATTACATTTACTTTAACGCCAGTGCGAGCCGATGATTTTTTATATACATTATTTGAAGATAAAAACAAAAACGGTATTCTAGATGCAGAAGATATCATGATCAGCAATCGGGCTTTCTCGCTTTTAGCGAAGGCGGAATTGGCGCTGTTGATCAAAGTTCAAGCGCCTGCGACTGCCACAAACGGTATGAGCAGCCAAGTCAAATTAGAGGCTGTGCCAGACAATAACGGCCAAAGCATGAGTCTTGCTGTTCTGTCTAACTTAGACAGTATCACTGTCGGGACTAACCAATTAAAAATCCATAAGACACAGTTTATGCAGCCCGGTTGCACAAATATGGATGCAGCGGCAGTCAAAGCTGCTGGATATTCGATTAGTAATGTGACAATGGGTGTTAAAGACTGCTTGATTTACCGTATTACAGTGACCAATATTGGTGACTCAAAACTGAGTAATGTTGCGGTTAATGATATGTATCCGGCTTATACCAATGCATGGAAATCGGGTTCAGTGTTACCTATGACCAGCAGCGGCGAAGCTGTGCAGGATGATGCATCGAAAGTGAAAACCACCTTTTCCTCACTCTTGCCGCAAGAAGAAAAGTCTTTGTATTTTGGGATTAAAATGCAATAAATCTTCAGCATTTATTCATAAAAAAAGACGGCACATGAGCCGTCTTTTTTTATTGGGCTTGCAGCTGTTTTGCCTACAAACCTAAGCTGTACCCATTAAGCCATTTTTTCAATACGGCAGTAGTAAAAGCCATCACCAAAATGAGTTTCGGGCAATAACTGGCGTCCGTGGACTTGTTTAAGGCCCCATTTTTCTTCAATCTTAACTTCTTGAGCATCAGCATGATCTTCAAAGAATTGGACCATTTGCTGCTCATTTTCCGCTTTTAGAATTGAACAGGTGATATACAGCATCGTGCCGCCTGGTTTGAGCTGCTTCCACATATTGTCTAAAATTTGCTTTTGCAGCTCGACAGTTTGCTGAATGTCAGACGACTGGCGCAGCAGGCGGATGTCCGGATGGCGGCGCATGACGCCGATGGCCGAACATGGCGCATCCAGCACGATGCAGTCGACTGGCTCCGCGGCAGTCCATGATGTTGCATCAGCAGTAATGATCTCTACATCTGCATGTGCGTTAAGTTCTAGCCGTTCTAAATTTTCTGAGACCCGCAGCAGGCGTTTGGCGTCATGGTCCAGCGCAATCAGTTTTTTAGGATTAAATCGCTCCAAAATATGCGCGGCTTTGCCGCCGGGCGCTGCGCAGGCATCCAGCACGGCTTTGCCATTTAAATCCGGCAGCAGCAGCGCGCACAGCTGTGCATGTTCGTCCTGTACAGAAAAACCGCCTTCCTCAAAACCCGGCAGCTGTGTAATGTTGGCGGTTTGTTCTAAAACAATGCCTGCCTCGGAAAGATCGCATGGACGCGCGTTAATGTGCTCTTCTTCCAAAATTTCAAGATATTCATCACGGCTGATTTGGCGTTCGTTCACTCGAAGCGTCAGCGGTGCGGTTTGCTTGAGATTTTGACAGAGCTCTGCGAGCTGTTCCGGCCAATCTTTTTTCAGACGTTTGAATAGCCAGCTTGGCAGGCCGTGGCTGGCGTTTAATGCAGTTTTAAATTCTTCTGTTTCACGTGAAACACGTCGAAGGATTGCATTCACCAATCCGCTCATAGGTTCAAAACCCATTTGCTTCACGGCATTGACGGTTTCTGATATGGCCGCGTGTGCTGGGATGCGCGTGCATAATAGCTGATACAGGCCTAAATACAGACAGCTTTCCAGCGCTTCATTGTCCAGCGGTTTGGTCAGCAGCGGCAGGGTAATGGCTTTTAATGAATACCACTGGCGTAAGCAGCCCAAAGTTAATTCATGATATAAAGCGCGGTCACGTTCAGACACGATATTAATATGCTGGTTTAAAACCGAAGCCAGCGATTGTCCATTTTGCACCGCCAATAATGTTTTGACCACTTGCGCGCGCAAATTCAGATTTTTTGAAGAAGATTGATTTTGGCTCATGCGAATACTTGTCCAGCGTGCAGTTTTTGAGTTTGGTTAATTTGAACCGGGTTCAGCGCTTTGCCGCCTGGCCATTGCAGGCTATTCAGGCAAACAGCTTTGCCGTCGCCGCAAGCGACATGCACACCTCGCTTGTCCAGCTGTAAAATGGTGCCGGGCGTTTGATGTGCAGCATCAGCATCCGAAAGCTGGCAGTTCCATACTCTTAAATTGTTGTTTTCATCCAGCGGGATAAATGCGACTGGCCATGGATTAAATGCGCGGATATTGCGGTCAATTTCAATGGCGCTGGCAGACCAGTCAATTTTCGCTTCAGCTTTAGACAGTTTATGTGCATAGACTGTCAAAGCTTCATCTTGAACTTCACGTTCATTTAACAATTTTTCAAGTGTCTGCTCCGATTCCAGTACAGCCGCAATCGCTTCTGCGCCTTGCCGTGCTAATTTGTCATGCAGGCTGGCAGAAGTATCATCTGCTTCAATTGGGCAGATGGTTTTATACATCATGTCACCGGTGTCTAAACCTGCCGCCATTTTCATAATGGTTATGCCCGTTTCGCTGTCACCAGTGGCAATTGCGCGCTGAATCGGCGCCGCGCCGCGCCAGCGCGGCAGCAGTGAGCCGTGAATATTCAGGCAGCCGTATTTCGGCATATCCAGCACGGCTTGCGGCAAGATCAGGCCATAAGCAGCCACCACCATCACATCAGCATTCAAGGCAGCCAATTCGGCCTGGGCAGCCAAGCCTTCTTCAGTGGAGGCTTTAAAGTGCAGGGGCTGATATACCGGTAATTGATGTTCCAGCGCCAGCTGTTTAACAGCGGATGCAGTCAGTTTTTGTCCGCGGCCTGCTTTGCGGTCAGGCTGGGTATAGACCGCCACGATTTCATGTTCAGTCGGAATCAGCGTAGCTAAGGCAGCCGCTGCAAATTCCGGTGTTCCCGCAAAGATGATTTTCAATTCGTAAAGCTCATTTGGTTCATTTCTATTGCCATTATACCAAAGGTTGAAATACGAAATTGGGCCATTCGTAGAATCATAGAAAAAACAAAAAATTTAAGCCTTATTTGAAGAAGAATTAAAAAAAA
>JASLHF010000253.1 GCA_030152275.1 Acinetobacter sp.
CTTTATTTATAATGCGGAGCCTTTCAGTTATTTTAGGCAGCGGACGGTGTATGAACCTAAAAGGAGCTGGAAAGGTCAACGTCTGGATAAAAAGCTAGGGCCAATTCATGAGCAAATTGCTCGTGAAAATGCTGCACCTGAAATTGCAAATCAATCAGAAACTCTTCCTGAAATGGCATTAAATTAAATTGCCGCAGATGGAGAAAAAAGTGTGATAAAGCATAATCTAGCAATGGTTATTGATAGCAATAATTGAAAAGCTCGCTATAAAGTATGTAATTGTATTTGCATATATCTAAGCATTGAAATGCTTTTGGTACTAGGCTGAGTTTTAATCAAGAATTTGAACTCATAATTAAAAACAAACCCGCCTAAGCGGGTTTATTTATTATCTCCAAAGAGATTGCATATTTGGATACTAATTACATGTTAGGGTAATTAGGACCACCTCCACCCTCAGGTGTTACCCAAGTGATGTTCTGAGATGGGTCTTTAATATCACAAGTTTTACAGTGAACACAGTTGGCTGCGTTGATTTGGAAACGCTTCGAACCGTCATTTTCTTCCATAATTTCATAAACACCAGCAGGGCAGTAGCGTTGAGCCGGCTCATCCCATTTAGGCAAGTTTACATTTACAGGAATAGATGCATCTGTCAGTTTTAAGTGCGCAGGCTGGTTCTCTTCATGCACCGTATTCGATACGAACACTGAAGACAGGCGGTCAAAAGTTAATTTGCCGTCTGGTTTCGGATAGTTTGGCTTAAAGGTTGATGCATCGACAGTTTTTAGCGCGCTGAAGTCAGGCTGTAAATCATGCAGCGTGAATGGCACTTTAAAGACGTTTTGATCAATAAAGTTAAAGGCGCCGCCCATCCATTGACCAAACTTGTGCATTGCAGGGCCAAAGTTGCGTGAGCTGTACAGTTCTTCTTTCAGCCAGCTGTTATTGAACTTGTCTGTATATGCAGTTAACTCTTTCGCGAAGAAGTCTTCACCTTCAGTCACACGGGCAATAGCAAGATCGCCGCCTTTTTCCACGCCGGCAGCAATAGCTTCAAATACTGCTTCACCGCACAACATGCCTGATTTCATTGCTGTATGAGAGCCTTTGATTTTGGCAAAGTTTAAGAAACCTGCGTCATCACCAATTAAGCTGCCGCCCGGGAAAGTGAATTTTGGTAGTGAGTTGAAACCGCCTTTGGTTACAGCGCGCGCGCCGTAAGAAATACGTTTGCCGCCTTCAAGATATTGCTTGATAAGTGGATGCGTTTTCCAGCGCTGCATTTCCATAAATGGATACATGTGCGGGTTGGTGTATGACAAGTCCACGATCATACCCAAAGTCACTTGGTTGTTTTCCGCGTGGTACAGCCACCAGCCGCCTGAAGAACCGGTTTCAGCCAAAGGCCAGCCTGCGCCGTGCATGACCAGACCTGGCTTGTGTTTAGCAGGGTCGATTTCCCACAGCTCTTTAATGCCAATACCGTAATGCTGCGGATCTGCATCTTTGTCTAAATTGTATTTGGCAATTAAGCGCTTGCCTAAATGACCGCGGCAGCCTTCAGCAAACAGGGTGTATTTTGCATGAAGTTCATAACCCGGAGTAAAGTTGTGTGTTGGCTCGCCGTCTTTGCCGATGCCCATGTCGCCGGTTTGAATGCCTTTGACTGAACCGTCTTCATGGTACAGAATTTCAGAGGCTGCAAAACCTGGGAAAATAGACACTTCAAGTTCTTCAGCTTTAGCGCCTAACCAGCGGACCACGTTGCCTAATGAGATGACATAGTTGCCATCGTTATGCATGGTTTTAGGCACCATCCAGTGCGGCGCTTCCTGTGATTTTTCATCAGACAATAAGAAGAACGTTTTATCTTCAGTCACTGGCACATTTAAAGGCGCGCCTTCTTCTTTCCAGTTAGGGAACAGCTCATTCATTGCGCGCGGTTCAAGCACAGCGCCAGAGAGGATATGCGCACCGACTTCGGAGCCCTTTTCCACGACACAAACGGACAGATCGTTCAGGTTATTTTCAATTGCAAGTTGACGGATTTTAATCGCAGCTGAAAGGCCGGCAGGGCCTGCGCCAACGATGACTACGTCAAACTCCATCGATTCACGTTCGATGTGTTCCATGTAGGACTCCTCATCTGGTTTAAAGGTGGCGACCGTTTGACTCTAAAAACGGCGCTGCCATGAGTGTTCTCAGTTTGCAGACACAAATAAACTATCGTGTCATTTATATTGTGGGCTAGTATAGTTTTAAACCGTGGTCTAGCCAATTGGCTGAATCGTATTATTTTGCCGTCATTAGGGTCTTCTGCTATGAAAAATCAAGAAAAAACACAAAATCCGACGAAATCAGCAGCTCTTGGCGATAATAAAAATTTAATGAATATTGCACAATACTTAAAAGATGGACAGTCCGGTCACAAAAAGTCAATTCCGCCTTTGGAAAAATGGCATCCCAAGCACTGCGGAGCTATGGATTTAAAGGTTAAAGCCAATGGCGAGTGGTGGCACGAAGGTCAATTGATCAAGCGTCAGGCGCTCATTGACTTGTTCTCCAGCGTATTGTGGAAAGAGGACGGCAAGTTTTATTTAAAGACCCCTGTAGAGCAGATAGAAATACAGGTAGAAGATGAACCTTTATTCATCAATCAAGTGAACAGCATTGAGCTGAATGGCTTGTGTTATATCCAGCTGATTTCAAGTACACAGGATGAAGTAATTGTCGATGCGCAGCATCCTATTTTTATGCGTGAATTTGACGGTGAAATGCGGCCTTATGTGCCGGTTCGTTTTGGTATCAATGCGCTGATTCAGCGGGCTGCATTTTTACATTTAGTCGAAATGGGTGAACTGACAGAAAATGCACAGGGCGAAACTGTTTTAAGCCTGAAAAGCGGCGATTTTTGCTTGCAATTAGGCGCCTGAGGTTTAAGCTTTCTTCATCTGAATTTTGACTTCTGAATTTGAAGCTATGACAGCTATCCATCCCATCTATCCGCTGTATGACCCCATGCCGAAAGCCAGCCCCAGCGCACCGATCGGCATATTTGACTCCGGCGTAGGCGGCTTGTCTGTGGCGCAGGAAATTGCGCGCTATCTGCCAAATGAACACATTGTTTATTATGCAGATACTGCCCATGTTCCCTATGGCCCGCGCAATGATCAGGATATCCGTGAGCTGACGGCGCATGCGATTGAATGGCTGTACCGTAAAGGCTGCAAAGTTGCAGTGGTGGCCTGCAATACAGCATCGGCTTTTAGTCTGAATTATTTGCGCGAGCATTATGGTGAAAATTTTCCCATTATTGGGCTGGTTCCAGCATTAAAGCCGGCGGTACTCCAGAGCAAGAGTAAAAAAGTGGCGGTGCTGGCTACGCCTGCAACGTTTAGAGGTCAACTGATTAAAGATGTTATAGCGCGTTTTGCCGAGCCGGCACAGGTGCAGGTCATGCCAATCAGTCATCTGGATTTGGTGCCTTTTGTTGAATCCGGCGCGCAGATGAGCGCAGCTTGCCTGCAGACGCTGCAGGAGATTTTACAGCCGGCGGTAAATGACGGCGCAGATTTTTTAGTGCTCGGCTGTACGCATTATCCTTTTCTAAAATCAGCTATTCAGCATATTTTTGGGCAAAAACTGACATTAATTGACTCAGGATTTGCCGTTGCGCGTCAAACGGCCCGCATTTTAATAAAAAATGAGTTATTATTTGAACAAGACTGTAAAAATGCTGTACGAATTGAATGTTACGTTAGCGGCCAGAATGCAGAAGCATTAAAGCCCGTTTTAACGCATTTGATTCAGCAGGATTTAAGCTGGACGGTCAGCAATCTAGGTCAATTGGGGTAACTTAAATTGTATTGGCCTTTTGCGCAGCTTTACAAATAATTATTTATAGATTTATTTTTTATTGGGGCAGCCATATTTGCAGCCGGTTTGAGCAGTTTTTCTGCATCAGGCAGCAGTATGCACAAGGAATGAGGATAACCCATGCTAGATAAGCGTTATCAGGTTTTTATTTCAACCTCCGGAACGGAAATGCAGCCGGAACGGATGATTTTGGCGCAAACACTTGTGGGTATGGGCTTTTTTTCATGGGGATTGGAACAGCGCACGCCGTTAAGCACAGCGTTTGCGCGCCGTCAAATTGATGACTGTGATTATGTTGTCATCCTTTTGGGCAGTTCCTATGGCGAACAGTCGGTGTCGGGTGTTGGCTATATGCATTTGGAATACATTTATGCGGTGACCAAACAAAAACCGATTATTGTTTTTATGCATGATGAGCCTGGCGCGCGTGATGAAACATTGTGTGATGACAAGCCCGAATTAAGAGAAAAATTTAAAGAATTTAGAAAGCTTTTGCAAAATGAGGCAGATCAGGTATTTACTTACCGCAGCCTGCGCGATTTAGAAATGGCAGTGCGCCTGAATATGTCACAAATGCTGGAGCGCTATCCCGTGCTGGGCTGGGTTCGTCCGCAGAATACGCAAGTGCTGCAGGATGAGATTGACCGGCTAAAGCGTAAACTTGAACAGCTGGAAACTGAAGCCGGCAAGCGCGAGGCGGATCCGTTTCTCAGCTTGCCAAAGGTGTCCATGCATGAAGTTTTTTCATTTGAATACCGCATGCAAGCCTACCAAGACGGTAATTTTAAAGAACTAAAAGTGCAGAAAAAGATGACATGGGCGCAGCTGCTGGCAGTGCTGGGGCCAACTTTTGTGCATCCTACGCCGGAAGAATATTTTTCTAAACGCATGAATGAATATTTGAACGAGACTGGCTTGCAGGATGCCCGTGTTGAAATGCCGCGCGCGCATGCTGTGGCCCGCGCGCAAATCAATATCCGCGCTTTACACAGCATCAAAATGCAGATGCGTCAAAATGAATGGATTATCCAGTCGGGCCGGGATGACCGCCAGCGCATGCTGTGGCAGGTTACGGCCAAAGCGCAAAAGCTGATGGAAAGCAGTTTGCTGGATAACGATCGGGTATTCCAATTTAATACTTCATATTAAACTGTTTTATTAAATTTTATTAAAACTGTTAAAGTAAGCGGGTCTATAGCGACTGGAATGGTGCAATGTCTGTTGCCGCGAAAGCAAAAGTAACTGTAATTTTGGCCAATTTAGGAACTCCTGATGAGCCGACCGTTCCGGCGGTACGTCAATTTTTAAAACAGTTCCTGTCGGATCAGCGGGTAATTGAAATCCCTAAACCCATCTGGCAATTAATCTTGCGCCTGTTTATTTTGCCGTTCCGGCCGAAACGTGTTGCGCATGCCTATGCCGCAGTCTGGAATCAGGACTCACCGATGCGGGAAATTCTGCTTCAGCAGGTCGAAGCAGCGCAGCAATACTTAACGTCTTTATATCCAGAATTTGATCTTGACGTCATACCGGCCATGACCTATGGAAATCCCGGCATTCAAGCGGCGCTGCAGCGTTTATCTGAACAGCCCTGTGATCATTTGTTAATTTTACCGCTGTTTCCGCAGTACTCGGCAACTTCAACAGCGCCGCTCTATGATGCGGTTGGCGCATGGATGAAAACTCAGCGCAATTTGCCGGGCCTGAGCATTATCCGCGATTATTATCAGCATCCGCTGTTTATTCAGGCGCTGGCGCAAAGCGTGCGTGATTATCAGGCAGAGCACGGCGCTGCAGAGAAACTGCTGATGTCATTTCACGGCATCCCGCAGCCTTATGCAGATAAAGGCGACCCCTATGCTGACCGCTGCCGCATCACCGGCCGTCTGCTCGCGCAGGCGCTGGGCCTGAGCGATGCACAGTATGAGATCAGTTTTCAGTCACGTTTCGGCAAGCAGGAATGGGTGAAGCCCTATACTGATGCCACTTTGCAGGCATGGGCTGAGCAAGGGGTAAAATCTGTGCAGGTGGTCAGTCCGGCATTTTCTGCGGACTGTCTGGAAACTCTGGAAGAGCTGGCCATGCAAAATGCTGACCTGTTCAAAGCGGCCGGCGGACAAAGCTATAGCTATATTCCGGCACTGAACGCGCGCAGTGATCATTTGCAATTGCTGAATTCGCTGCTTCAGGCTAATCTTGATGCCCTTAAGCACACATTAGCCCACTGAGATTTTGAGGTTTAGCCAAATGCTGCAAGTCAAAATTGTGCCGGTCACGGCATTTCAGCAGAACTGTTCCATTGTCTGGGACTCTGAAAGCAAAGAAGCGGTTTTGATTGATGCCGGCGGTGAGCCGGAAAAGCTGCGGGCCGAAGTTGAAGCGCTGGGCTTGACTGTTAAAGCGCTGTGGCTGACTCATGGCCATTTGGATCATGCCGGTGCGGTGGGTGCGCTGAAAAAACTGTGGAGTGTGCCTGTGATTGGGCCGCATAAAGAGGATGCATTCTGGCTGGATATGATTCAGGAAGTGTCTGCGCGCTATGGTTTTCCAATTCCGGAAAAAGTAGAGGTAGACACTTGGCTGACTGGCGGAGAAACTTTAACACTGGGCAGTGAAAAATTTGAGGTGCGGTTTGCGCCGGGCCATACGCCGGGACATGTCATATTTTATAACCCGCATTATGGCTTGCTGTGGACTGGCGATGTGCTGTTTAAAGGCTCGATTGGCCGGACAGATTTTCCGCGCGGCAACCATCAGCAGCTGCTGGATTCGATTCAGCGCGAATGCTTCAGCTTGCCGGATGAAACTCAGTTCATTTCCGGACATGGCCCGATGAGCACCATTGGCTTTGAAAAGCAGCATAATCCTTTTGTTGCAGGTCAGGCTGGCTGATTGCTTTGACCCGCACAATACCCGCATGATGAGTGCTGGAAAATCTCTAAAACTGCTGTGCGGGTGTTTTCTCATTCATTAATGATTGAATGATCCGGCTGGGAAGATTGCAAACCTGCCGGCTTGAGTAATGAGTGTTGGTACTGCAGCAGTCTGCAGCGGGCATCTGGTTTATGGCATATGCCTTTTAGCCGATTGCTCCTAAATCCCGTCAATACAGCACTTTGTAAGATTGCCCATACGTAAAAAAAACAGGCCGCATTATGCGGCCTGTTTTTTGCGCTGCCTATCCGCAGCTAAAATTGATCTTCTTCTGAGCCGGGATCAGCTTGCGGCGCATCCTGCGTTGGCAGTTTGTATTCTTCATTGGCCCATGCGCCTAAATCAATCATTTTGCAGCGTTCTGAACAAAACGGACGGTATTCATTATTTTCCCAAACAGTCAGTTCGCCGCAGCGCGGGCAGGTTAAGGTGGTGGGCATGGCGGTGTTCTCGCTAAAAACGGTGGATTCAATTAGGCAAATACAGCCGCAATTGTTAGACTTATGCTGTTTTTATTAGTTTGATCTGATTATGCCGATTCGTCAATTTCAAGCGCAGCGCATGCATGCACCCCGTGATTTTCAAGCCATTGCAAACCAGCCTGTTTGTGTGGAAATTGGCGCAGGCAAAGGCAAGCATGCTTTGCTGTTTAGCAGTCAGCACCCCGAAAAGAAGCTGATAGCTGTTGAGCGCACGCGCGAAAAATTCGTGGCAATGCAAAAGCAGCATGCCGCGGAAGGCCAAAACAATCTGCAGACCGTACATGCTGATGCGCTGCCGTGGGTGGTTCATGCGCTTTTTCCGGGACAAGTGCAGCAGCTGTTTATTCTGTATCCTAATCCGGAGCCGCATAATCCGGCGCAGCGCTGGCTGAATATGCCGTTTTTTGAGTTTTTGCTGTCACGCCTGCAGCCGGACGGCACGGTGACGCTGGCCAGCAATATTCCTGAATATATTGCGGAAGCGCAGCAGCAGCTGATTGAGGTATGGAAATTGCCTTTTGTGAAAGAAACCGTTGCGCAGGATTCGGCGCGTACGCATTTTGAAATTAAATATTTAGAGCGCGGTGAATTGTGCCAGCAGTTGATCATCACCAAACCTGCAGATTACAGCACGCGCTTTGATGATTTTCAGCCGCTGCAGGGCCAAAACTGTATGCCTGAAACATCCGCGGAATAAATCATGAGTAAGTGCATTGCTATTGTGGGTGCTGGGCCTGCAGGCTTAATGGCCGCAGAGGTGTTAAGCCAGTACGGCTATGATATTCATGTCTATGAACAGAAGCCCTCGGCTGCGCGCAAGTTTTTGATGGCGGGCAAAACCGGCCTGAATATTTCCCATGCAGAACCGATTGAACAATTTATACAGCGCTATGATCAAACCGACTGGCTTGCGCCGTGGGTCAAGCAGTGGGATGCGGCCTGGATTCAGGATTGGATGAAAGGCTTAGGCATCGATGCCTATACTGGTTCATCTGGCCGTATATTTCCGATTGAAATGAAAGCGGCGCCGCTGCTGCGTGCTTGGCTGCAGCGTCTGTCTGCGCATGGGGTGAAGTTCCATTACCGTCATCAAGTGGAACAGCTGGAGCAGCAGCAGCTGCGTGTTTGTGACCTGAAAAGCGGTGAACGCCATACGGTGCATTTTGATGCGGCAGTATTGGCTTGCGGCGCGGTGTCATGGCCGCAGCTGGGCAGTGACGGTGCGTGGCAGGCATGGCTGAATGCATCAGAGATGGAGCCTTTTCAGGCCAGCAATGCAGGTGTGGAAATCGCGTGGTCTCCGTTTATGCAGCCGGTGTTTGGCCAGCCTTTGAAACGGGTTGAAGCTTGGGTGGATAATGGCGCTAAAAGCATGGGCGATATAGTGATTAGCCATTACGGTTTAGAAAGCGGCTTGATTTATAAGCAAGGCCGCGCCTTACGCCATTTGATCAAACAGCAGCAGCCCATGGCGCTGTATTTAGACCTGCTGCCAGAACTGAGCGCTGCCCAGCTGGCGCAAAAACTGCAGCCCGGCAAAAAGCAGTCATTGAACAATATTTGGCGCAAGGCAGGCCTGGACAGCGCCAAAGCCAATGTAGTGCGTGAACTGGTTGATAAAGCGCTTTGGACGCAGCCAGATGCGTTAGCTGCGCAAATTAAAACTTTAAAAATACCGTTGACGGGTTTCCGTCCGATTACAGAAGCTATCAGCTGTGCCGGCGGTATTAAGCCTGATGCATTGAGCGCGCAGCTGCAGCTGAAATCGAACCCTGCAGTATTTTGCGCCGGTGAAATGCTGGATTGGGATGCGCCGACTGGAGGCTATCTGCTGACGGCTTGTTTTGCGACTGGGCGGGCTGCCGGCGAAGGTGTTCATATCTATTTAGCTTGATTGAAAATGTATTATTGAAGCAGTGTTCAATGGGGCTTAAAGAAGACTGCGATGCCGGTAGGCTGCTGCAGTAAATGCAGCGCTCTCACGGATGTTCGGTGCAGCTGTCCAAGGCAGGCAGTGATGAACACTTCGGCTTGGGCAGGACGCAAGGCTGGCTACACAGTACAGCAATTGCCAAAGACTTCCCTGCGTCTTGGCGGGCATGTTATGGTGGGGTTTTATGTCTGCTTGAGAATAAATTCATCATGGAAGAAAAATACACCGGCAGCTGCCTTTGCGGCGCGATTCATTACGAAGTCAACGGCCCGATTGGCGCTATAGTCGAATGCCATTGCAGCCGCTGCCGAAAGGCGAACGGCAGCGCTTATGCAGTCAATGCGCCGATTGCTAAAGCGGATTTTAAAATTGTGCAGGGTGAAAAGTTTCTAAAAAAATTTCAATCCACTGCTGCAACGCAGCGCTGTTTTTGCAGTGAATGCGGTTCGCCGATCATCAGTATTAAAGCAGATACTCCAGATTTTTATCGTTTAAGAGTCGGCACACTGGATACCCCGCTGCAGCAGAAACCCACGTGCCATATTTTTGCTGCCTCTAAAGCCGAGTGGGATGAAATTACAGACAGTCTGCCGCAGTATGCAGAACGCCCTTAGTCATCGCCAGTGCAAAGGCTAAATGTAAAAAAAAAGGGCTCATGTGAGCCTTTTTTTACATCCGTTAAGTGTGTCATGCATAAAAATATCAGCAGAGGCTGATACTCTTAATCTGGTTTTTTATGGCAGACCGGTTTTACACAAAACAGTCAAGCCAAAATACACCATCAAATCAAAAATAAGCTGAAGTTTAGGCGCAGGCGGTCGGTATAGATGAACCGGTTTTGCAGCGGTCTATTGGTCTAGGCTGTATATGTATAGATGTGTCAATTTCACATGTTTTTATACGTGTTTTTATTCAGCTGCAGTTTTGCCTTGTGTTGCCTCAGGCTGTGCCGGATACTGTGACTGCCAATGCTCCAGCTGTTCCTGTGCATGAATAAATTGGCCAAGCCCTTTGGTATTGCCGGCGGTTTTGCCTGTTTCAGCATTTGGCTGCTGCAGCTGCTGATTTTGACCATCCCAATACTGATACAGCAGCCCTTGAATATAGCGGCCTTGCTCGGTTTTTAAATCCAGCGCTTTAATCATGTTCAAGGCGGACTGAATATTGTCGCGCTTGCGTTCAGTCGCGAATTCAGCCGTGAGCGTGCCTTGTTCTTTCATGCGCATCAGTTCATCTTCCATCTCATCACTGACTGCGGTAAAACGCTGATCAAAATCATTCAGCGCCTGAATGTCGTGCTGGTCATTGGCCGTTTTAGCAAAGGGCCTTACCGGTTCAGAGGACAGTTCACGCATGATCTGGTCATCCTGAGCAGTATCTGCACCTTGCTTGGCCGGTGTGTCATTGCGACTGCAGCCGTTCAGCAGCAGGGCTGCGCTGATGCATGCCGGAAGCCAGAGGAATTTAAGCGCATTGTGCATAGTTCACCTTAATGAGAGCATGGATTGGATGTGGGCATGTATTTTATTGGTTTGGTTTAAATTTTTTGAAAGACGTAAACATGGGTGGTGTAGGGAAACTCAATTTCATCCTGCGCCTGTTTGCCCAGAAAGTCAAAAACCGTCTGTTCGAACTGCCGTTTTAGCGCCTGCTGCTGCGCCTGCGGCATGGCGGCGATAAAACTGGTCGAAAGCAGGCGTTTGGATACCACATTTTCGACTGTGCCGCGGTGCATTTGCTTAAACTGAGTATGCTCCTGCAGGCGGAACAGCTTTTGCTGCTGAAATGCTTTTTGCCATTGCCCGCTGTGATAGCGCGGTGTATCGCCTTCATAGGGCAGAATCATATCGGCCAGCGCTTTAACCCAGTCAATGCTGACATCGCGCTGATTCCAAATCAGCACCAAAAAGCCTTGAGGCTGCAGCACGCGCCAGATTTCCTGCAGCGTTTCAGTATTGGCAAACCAATGAAAGGCCTGCGCGCAAAATACGGCCCGCTGTGACTGGTCCGGCAGCGGCAGCGCATGGCTGAAAGCCTGTACAGTACGGACATCGGGATGCGCTTCATGCAACTGCTGCAGCATGGCGGGAACAGGGTCAGCTGCGGTAAGATGCGTGCTGAGCGCCTGCAGTACCGGCAGGAATTTTCCGGTGCCGGTGCCTAAATCCAGTAAGGTATCCTGAGGGTTCAGCTGCAGCGTTTGACGCAGCCAGCCGCTCAGCGCTTCTGGATAATCTGGACGCGCCTGCTGATACAGGGCAGCAGCAGCGCCAAAGCCTTTTTCTGCGGATGGATGGAGTGATTGTGTCATATTCTGCACTTTTTAATCCCGGACTCCGTTATAAAATAGCATACTCCCCCGAGGCTACAGCTTTTGACTGCGTATAGAAAATTTAATGATTGATGCAAACGGATTTGGTGACGGTACCGCAATGAATAAAGAAATTATTTTTGAAGATGAGCAGATACGCGTCATATTTTTGGAAGGAAGCTCTGATGAGCTGATTTTTTCCTTTGGCGATTTGATCACCCGGGCGAAGGGCTTGACCGTCAATGCAGAAAAGTCGCTGCATAAATTTGATTTTAATGTGCTGGGCATTATGCCGAAGCAAAAGTCTTGGTTTCCGGAATCCTCTATACAGGCGATGATGAGCAGTATTGCGCCGATCCTTGCGCGCTTTGCCCAGCGTATTGCCTACGGCGGTTCGATGGGCGGCTATGCGGCCATTAAATATTCCGCCTTGCTGGGCGTGCAGCGTGCAGTTGCGCTGGTACCACAGTTTTCCATTGATCCGCAGGATGTGGAAGATACCCGCTATAACATGTTCTTTCAGCCTGAACTGAATAGCGGTATGGCGGTGCGGGTGCAAGATATTGCGCCGGACTGTGAATATATTATGGTTTATGACCCTTATTATGCGGCCGACCGCGCGCATATCGATTGCTTGCTGCCGATAGTGCCGCAGGCGCATGTGCTGCATTTGCCTTATACCGGCCATGACGCGATTGCAGTTTTGGCCAGCTCTGAACTGGTGCATGACTTTTTGCGTCACAGCTTCGATGCCAGTTATTTTTATCAGAAAATGCGCAAGGTGA
>JASLHF010000076.1 GCA_030152275.1 Acinetobacter sp.
CGAGTGCAGGACCGTACTCAGCAGCTGGCCAATGCGCTGGCCGAACAGCAGCTGGCGCGTGAAATGGCCGACAAAGCCAATATGTCTAAAAGCCGCTTCATTGCAGCCGCCAGCCATGACCTGCTGCAGCCGATGCACGCAGCCCGCTTGTTCAGCACTGCACTGGAACAGAGTGTACAAAGTGATGAAGACCGTAAAACTCTGCAGCAGCTCGACCGGGCGCTGCATGGCGCAGAAAGCATGCTCTCTGCCCTGCTGGATATTGCGCGCCTTGAAGGCGGCACAATTCAGCCTAAACGCCAGTCCTATCCGCTGCATGACCTGCTCAGCGATTTAGAACTGCAGTTCAAGTCTATTGCGGCTCAGCGCGGCATCAAGTTCAGTGTGCATGACGCACAATTTTGGATTGATACCGACCCGCAGTGGATCCGCCGCATCATTCAGAATTTTGTCAGCAACGCGCTGCGCTATACTGCTCGCGGCCGTGTTGTGGTTGGCGTGCTGCGGGCGGCCGGCAAACCGAACCATATCCGTATTGGCGTATGGGATACCGGTCCGGGCATTGCCGAAGAGCAGCGCATTAAGCTGTTTCAGGAATTTGAACGCTGCGGGCATACCTCACCGTGGGGTGAACAAGGTCTGGGGCTTGGTTTAGCGATTGTACAGCGCATGACCAGCCTGCTGGACTATCCGGTACATGTCTATTCAGAGCTGGGCAAAGGCTCATGCTTTATGATTGATGTGCCGATTGTAGAAGCGCCGAAAGTCACGGCAGCGCCAATTCAAGCGGTGCCGCTGAAAACCAAAGCCTATAAAATTCTGTGTCTCGACAATGATGAAACCATTTTGGAAGGCATGTCCACCTTGCTGACCAAATGGGGCTATCAGGTGTTTAAAGCCACCGAGCCTGAACAGGCGCTGGACATGATTCAAACTGAAAATATTCAGGTTTGGCTGGTTGACCAGCACTTGAATAACAATAAAGTCGGTCTGGACTTCATTTTAAGCAACCGGCAGGAAAATGTGCCGGCCGCGCTGATTACCGCCGATTCTGATCCAGAACTGCCACAGCGGTTAAAAGAGCTGAATATCGTGCTGCTGAAAAAACCGCTGAAGCCTGCTTCACTGCGGTCTTGGCTGTCTGGATTGAAAATTTCCAGCAGTTAATCTGCGCAAAATCGCAGCATAACGCCTATTTTATTCACATGAAATAGGCTTTTTTTTACATCAAAAAGTCCGCAATATGCAGCCTGCTGGCGGAACATTTTGAAACATGTGCAAAAGCGTTCAAATTTCACCCTGCTCATGCATAAATTGGTGGCAAAAAGCATCAAATTAAATTTGCCTATGGCAAAAAATACCGGCCGCAGACGCACACTTGGTTACAATAAAAAAAGTCTTGTTTTTACAAACAATATTATGATAATCAAAACGATGTAGAACTTTAGTCGTATTTCTAACCCCCTCTATCCGGCCTAAAAATGGCATAAGAAATGGTCAGTTTTTTCAGCATCCAGCAGCGCATTTCCCTTGCTGAATATCCAGCTGATCGGCAGCCTCTAACGGAGTTGAATTATGAATATTTCTGAATCTGTACCGCATGGCGTGCACCGCACGCAGCAATTTCACCGTGAATACGGCGCCAATGCCATGTTGCCGGCCATCTGCTGGCAAACTGTTTTTCCTCACAGCAAACTGACCGAAACTCACGTGCAGGCGCTGGATACTCTGTACCAAAGCGCCGTACCTTTGGCGCTGCAGGTGTTTGATGAACTGAACTTTGATGTGTTTGCGCCATCAGCCTATGAGCCGAAAGGCTTAGGCCTGTTTGAACGGCTGTCGCAGCAGGAAGAAAAATTGCTGCAGCGGCTGGAGGCAGAATCTAAAGATCTGAATGACCGCACCCGCCATCAAATCTGGAGCATGCTGCTGCGCGGCGGCGCTGTTCTGGTATTTAAAGCCTGGCTAGGCAAAGTCAAAACCGGGCAAGACCAGCTGGATACTTCACAGTTTGATGAGCTGTCTGAGCTGCTGTTTATCAAAACCTCGCCGTTTGAACTGGCAGAGCGGCTGGGCGTCGATGTTAATTCTCCGGAAGATCATATCTTCCTGATGTACGGCAATGATGTATATCTCGACCGCTTCAACAGTCTGGAAACGGCTGCCCTGTTTGTCGACATGGGAGTCTATGACGCAGCTTTCCTCAGCCTGCGCGATGACCGGGTTGCAGAATACTTAAAAGCCAAAGGCTATGTCACCGATGAGCAGATTGATGAGCTGCAGTGCGCTTTGAATCCGCTGTTCTGCACAGATTTAACGCCAAAACAGGACTATATTGCCTAAAACGGATAACGGCATGCGGATGCTGCAGCGCTAAAATTCACGATAACCGCCAAAACTAAAAAAGGCCTCTTCAGAGGCCTTTTTGCTGTTGCACGGGCAACATTACATTTTCTTTTCTTCAATATTCAGCGCATTAATGGCCAGTACTGCCTGTGTGCGGTTCTGCACGCCCAGTTTACGGAAAATTGCAGTGACATGCGCTTTAATGGTTGCTTCCGATACATCCAGCTCATAGGCAATCTGCTTATTGAGCAGGCCTTCTGCCACCATCATCAATACACGGAACTGCTGCGGGGTCAATGACTGAATACGTTCCGCCAGCGCCGTTTCATCAGCCGCGCGCGGATCAAAGCTGACATTGGCTGGCAGATTTGGCGGCAGCCAAATTTCGCCTTCCAGCACTTGGCGGATCGCTTCGCCAATATGGCTGGGATGGGCAGACTTTGGAATATAGCCCATTGCGCCATGCGCAATTGCGCGCTGAATAATTGATGTTTCTTCGTGTGCCGAAACCACAATAATCGGCAAAGACGGATACTGTGCACGGACATGAACTAAAGCTGAAAAGCCTGATGCGCCCGGCAAGTTTAAATCCAGCAGGACTAAATCCGGCTCAGGGCCATTTTCCAAACGTTCATAAAATTCGTTTACTGCCGCAGTTTCATGGATTTGAGCTTGCGGCAAACTGTAACGTACAGCTTGAATCAGCGCATGACGGAACAGCGGATGATCATCAACGATTAATATATTCATAAGCAGCGTGAAAGATCTTTGTGCACAGTAACCCTATTCTAACCACACATGAGGGATTAAGGATACGCAAGTTATAACTATTTTTTTATGAATGTGCAGATTTACTGCACAAATTATTCGGTTTTTGTTTATTTCGTTAAATATTCATTTCAAATCATTTTTTCATATAAATTTTATCTTTGGGTTGGAAATCCTTATCAAAATTTAAGATAAATCTAAAATTCAATTAATTAGCCCACATTAATTATTTTATATTTCACATAAGTCAGTATATCTCAAAATTAGATAAGGTTTAGATTTTTGCTTATTTTACAGAATTAAGCGCTTTGGCATTAATAACAGGCATTCCAAACGAAATTCTAAATTAGGATTAAAATGTCTCTTTTAAATACACAAAACCCCTTAAATATTGTGGCTGTATCCGGCGGTCTAAATAACCCGTCAAAAACGGAAGCATTGGTTCAAGCCATTATTGACGAACTCGGCGATGCAACACCTATCAATGTGCATTTCATCAAGTTCAGCGAAATTGGCAATCTATTGGGTGGTGCAATTGACCGCAACCAACTGCCGCAGCGCGTGCAGGATGATTTAGCTGCGGTCGAAGCTGCAGATGCATTAATTGTAGGTACACCTGTGTACCGAGCTTCATTCACTGGTTTATTTAAGCATTTCTTTGACTTTGTTGAACAAACAGCCTTGGTGGACGTGCCTGTTTTACTTGCAGCTTCAGGCGGTTCTGAACGTCATGCACTGGTACTTGAGCACCAATTACGCCCACTGTTCAGCTTCTTCCAAGCACAAACCCTGCCAATTGGTGTATATGCCACCGATAAAGACTTCACCCCTGAATACACCATTCACAGTGCATTATTACGTGACCGTATTACCCTTGCCGTTGCACGTGCGTTACCAATTTTTGAATGGGCGCCTGCAAAAGGCCAACGTGCTGAAGTCGTGAAAGAAAAATCACAGCAAGCCAACCAAAACTTGGGCATTAATAAACAAATCGAACAAGAAGACGTGCTTCCCTCTGCTGCCGTGCCAAGTTTGGATGCAGCTGAGGCTCGCCTGCACAGTAAAAAATCACCACAAACACAAGTCGCTTAATGCTGCATTCGCACTTAGCTCCAGAGGGTTTGCAAAATGTCCATAGAAAATAAAAATATTCGATTTGCCTATTGGGTGCCAAACGTCAGCGGCGGTTTGGTGGTAAGCAACATTGAACAGCGTACCGACTGGAGTTATGACTACAACGTGCGTTTGGCGCAAGCCGCGGAAAAAAGCGGCTTCGAATATGCCTTGACGCAAATTCGTTTCACCGCAGGTTATAACGCAGAAAATCAGCACGAATCAGTTAGCTTCAGTCATGGTATTTTAGCCAAAACAGAAAAGCTCAAAGTGATTGCTGCGATTTTGCCAGGCCCTTGGAAACCTGCTTTGGCCGCGAAACAATTGGCCACCATTGACCATCTAAGCAATGGCCGTATTGCCATTAATGTCGTGAGTGGTTGGTTCCGCGGTGAATTTGATGCCATCGGTGAAGAATGGCCTGAGCACGACCAACGTTATGCACGTTCTGAAGAATTTATCCGTAGCTTAAAAGGCGTTTGGACTCAAAATAACTTTAATTTTGATGGCAAGTATTACCAGTTTAAAGACTACACGCTGTCGCCTAAACCCATCCAAAAGCCACATATCGAGATTTTCCAAGGCGGAAGTTCACGCGCAGCGCGTGATATGGCTTCACGTGTATCAGATTGGTATTTCACCAATGGCAATACCCCCGCCGAGTTGAAAAAACAAATTGATGATATTCGTGAAAAAGCCAAAGCCAATCATCATCAGGTGAAAATTGGCGTGAATGCCTTTGTGATTGCCCGCGATACCAAAGAAGAAGCGCAAGCGGTACTGCAAGAAATCATTGCCAAAGCCAATATCCAAGCCGTGAATTCATTTGGTGATGCGACACGTGAAGCAGGTGCTGCCACGGCTGAAGGCGAAGGTAACTGGGCAAAATCGACTTTTGAAGATCTGGTACAGTATAACGATGGTTTTAAAACCAACTTAATTGGCACACCACAGCAAATTGCTGAACGCATCGTTGAATTGAAAAGCGTTGGAGTTGATCTGGTACTTTCTGGCTTCTTACACTTTATTGAAGAAGTTGAATACTTCGGTGAAAAAGTGTTGCCACTGGTTCGTGAACTTGAAGCACAACAGCAGCAAGTTGTGTCAGCAAAATCAGCTTAAACTTGATGCCGCACAAGCACGCGTGATCAGCATAATAAGCACACATGGTTAACACTGCTTTGTCGCCCCCAAGGCTCGGCTTGGGGGATTTTTTTATTGTCAGGATGACAGTAAACAGGCTAAAGCGAGTAAAGAGCAAGCCTAATAAAATCAGCGGCAAAGAAAAAGCCCGACATCCTGTCGGGCTTTTTCAGTATGGGTACTTAAGCATGACTCCTGTCTTGCTTCACAGTCCTGATGTTGAACATTTTATTGTTGTTTTATGTTCCGGAACGTCCTGTTCCT
>JASLHF010000098.1 GCA_030152275.1 Acinetobacter sp.
CGTAACGAAATCCATATGGGGATTGCCGTGGCGACACCAGACGGTTTAACCGTTCCTGTGCTGCGTAATCCAGATCAAAAGTCGATTAAACAAATCGCGATTGAGTTGGGTGAGTTGGGTCAAAAAGCACGTGATAAGAAATTGTCACCGAAAGACCTGCAAGGCGCGAACTTTACCATTTCAAGCCTTGGTGCCATCGGTGGTACAGCGTTTACGCCGCTTGTGAACTGGCCTCAAGTGGCAATTTTGGGTATTTCGCCTGCAACCATGCAGCCGGTGTGGAATGGTGAAAGCTTTGATCCACGTTTGATGCTGCCATTGTCATTGTCATACGATCACCGTGTCATTAACGGTGCGGATGCTGCGCGCTTTACCAATAAGTTAACTAAGTTGCTAAAAGACATTCGTAGTTTGTTGATCTAATCTCAGCATTGACCTGATGTTTTAAAACCCTGCCTCGGCAGGGTTTTTTCTTGGAAATATGGCATTCCTTTTCTTTATTGCAGCCGGCAATAGCGTGCGCAGCAAAATTAGTTGCTTTCACCGGTTTTGCCTCGTAAAATAGCGTTACTTCATTGGGGAGTAGCCGCTTTTTACGCAAAGTAAAAAGGTGATGGTCAACATATTTGCTCTAAACCGAGCATGGTCATCATAGCAAAGAACCAAATGAGCTTTTCTTAAAGCTTTCTTTTGTTGGCAAGACCTTTGATTTACCGCTCTGCAGATTTTGGCTAGCAGGAGAGGTGAGTCATTGGTATTTTGTTTTGCTAGCCAGAGAAACCCGTCATGCTTTCCGCTTTCCTGATTTCTTTAGCTGTGGTCGCCTTGTCTGAAATGGGCGATAAAACGCAATTGCTTGCATTATTACTTGCCGCTCGTTTTCGTAAACCTGTTCCGATTCTCTTCGCAATCTTTTTGGCGACAGTCGTCAACCATGGCGTTTCCGCAGTCTTAGGTCAATGGATCACCACAGTGCTTAGCCCAACAGTCTTGCTGTGGATCGTTTCACTTGGCTTTATTGCGATGGCGGTGTGGATGTTAATTCCAGATGAATTGGATGATGAATCAGAAAGTATCAATAAATGGCAAAAATATGGGGTATTCGGTGCCACATTTGTGTTGTTCTTCTTGGCGGAAATCGGCGATAAAACCCAAATTGCAACAGTCGCTTTAGCCGCGCGTTTTGACAGTATTGGCTGGGTCACTTTAGGCACCACCTTAGGCATTATGCTGGTAAATGCGCCGGCAGTCTTCATTGGCAATAAGCTTGCAGAAAAACTTCCGATTGCATTAATTCATAAAATCGGCGCTCTGGTATTTTTAGTTATTGGCCTGGCTGCGCTGGCGCAGCACTATCTGATCGGCTGAAAAAATGCGTTAAAAATGAAACCTAAAACTTGAAAAATAGCATAAATCCTGAGCAATAAACTCAGGATTTTTTGGCATAAAATGTGACTCAATTCACTGATATTTTTGATAATATTAATTTTTTTATTTATTGTAACTTTCCGTATTAAACTATATGTTAGTCACATGTAGAAATACACTTTTAAAACGACAATATTTGGGGAATTGGTATGGCTTTTGAACGTACTACATCGCAGGTTCTATTTGATAATGGTGTACACAAATGCATCAGCTTTACCAGCTTGGTAAAAGGTGAGGGCGTTCAGGCGAATCAGTTTTTAATTATTGATAATAACCGCGCAGCAGTGCTTGACCCGGGCGGCGACTTAACCTACGTGCCGCTGACCATGGAGCTGAACAAATACACCCGCTTGACGAATCTGGATTTGGTCATGGCTTCGCATCAGGATCCGGACATTATCACTTCAATGCCGCGCTGGCTGGTCTACACGGATGCAAAAATTGTTGCATCCAAGCTGTGGGCGCGCTTTTTGCCGCATTTAAACTCGGCATTTATGAGTGACCGCATGAAAGGCAACTGGCTGGACCGCTTGATTGAACTGCCAGATCATGGGCAAATCATTCATTTGGGTGAAAGCCATATTGTTGCAGTTCCGGCGCATTTTCTGCATTCGGTCGGCAACTTCCAGTTTTATGATCCGATTGCCAAAATTCTGTTTTCTGGCGATATGGGCGCATCAATGGTCGAAGATGCATCTAAACCGCTGGAAAATTTTGCAGCCCACATTCCAAAAATGAAAGGCTTCCATCAGCGCTACATGTGCAATAACAAAATTATCCGCCTATGGGTCAACATGGTTCGCACCATGGATGTGGAAATGATTGTGCCGCAGCACGGTACACCGTTTGTAGGCAAAGAGCAGGTGAATGAGTTCTTGGACTGGATTGAAAAGCTGGAATGCGGCACCGATTTGATGGATGAATCTGTATTTACTTTTCCAGAATAAATGCGGGAAGTGATAAAAAAATATTGAGCGAAAAGGCAGTTTTTTTTAAAATTCAGCTTCAAAAAATACTTTTGATGATGAGAATTTATAACAATGCTGTCTCAAGTTCCCACACAGGATGCGTGTTTAAGCTGCGGTGCCTGCTGCACTTTCTTTCGGGTTTCATTTTATTGGGCAGAAGGGCTGAATATGCCCGAGCATTATACCGAACCTGTGAGTGCGGTTTATTCATGTATGAGCGGCACTAATCAGCCTGCGCCGCGCTGCATTGCGCTGGAAGGGAAAGTTGGCCAGCAGGTCAGCTGCGGCATCTATGAAGCGCGCAGTTCGTCCTGCAAAGAAGTGCAAATCGCCGATGTGCAGTGCAATAAGGCGCGTGCGGCGCATAATATGATTCCTTTTGTGCCCATTGATGCGCCGGATCCGGCAAATGATGAGGGCTTTGATCAAGTCTGCTGAGTTTTTTAGCCAGATGATATTGACGCATGGCGGAGCTGCGGTTCTGTCATGCAGGCCTGAAATAAAATGGAAAGATGAGAAATAATATAAAAATAAGCAGTTATGCGCATTTGTAAGCTGAAAAGCATAACTTTTGACAAAAAAAATGCACATTGGTTGAAATAGGCATGAATAAAAATTGAATATTTGTTTATAATAGCGCACGGAAATTACCAGTGAGACTGTTATGTTGACCATCGTTCAAGAAGCGCTAACCTTCGATGATGTCTTATTACTCCCTGCCTACTCTACTGTTCTCCCAAAAGATGTCTCTCTAAAGACACGCCTGACCCGCGGCATTGAACTGAATATCCCTCTTGTATCTGCAGCTATGGACACCGTGACTGAATCACGTATGGCTATTGCGATGGCGCAAAACGGCGGTATCGGTATCCTGCATAAAAACATGGACATTGCAGCGCAAGCTGCTGAAGTGCGCCGTGTGAAGAAATTCGAAGCGGGCATGGTCAAAGATCCAATCACCGTAACTCCTGAAACCACTGTGCGTGAATTGATTGCATTAACGCAAGCGAATAACATCAGCGGTGTTCCGGTTGTCAAAGACGGAAAAGTGGTCGGGATTGTGACTGGGCGTGATACACGTTTTGAGACCAATCTTGAACAGCCGGTCAGCAACATCATGACAGGTCAAGACCGTCTGGTAACTGTTCGTGAAAACGAATCTAAAGAGAATATTCAGGCTTTACTGCAGAAAAACCGCATTGAAAAAGTCATTGTTGTGGGTGAACACAACGAACTTAAAGGCTTAATTACGGTCACTGATTTCCGTAAAGCTGAACTGTATCCAAACAGCTGCAAAGATGACTTGGGCCGTTTGCGCGTAGGCGCGGCAGTTGGTACAGGTCTTGAAACTCCAAGCCGTGTAGAAGCATTGGTCGAAGCCGGTGTGGATGCGATTGTAGTGGATACTGCACATGGACATTCAGCAGGCGTAATCGAACGCGTGCGCTGGGTTAAAGCCAACTATCCTCAAGTTCAAGTCATTGGCGGCAACATTGCAACTGGCGATGCGGCGCTTGCACTGCTTGACGCTGGCGCAGATGCGGTGAAAGTGGGTATTGGCCCAGGCTCAATCTGTACGACCCGTATTGTTGCTGGTATCGGCATGCCGCAGATCTCTGCAATTGACTCTGTGGCCAATGCACTGAAAGAGCAGATCCCATTAATCGCAGATGGCGGTATTCGTTTCTCTGGCGACATGGCGAAAGCGATTGGCGCAGGCGCAAGCACCATCATGGTGGGTTCATTGATGGCGGGTACTGAAGAAGCGCCAGGCGAAGTTGAATTCTTCCAAGGCCGTTACTATAAAGCATACCGCGGTATGGGTTCTTTAGGCGCAATGGCGGGTGCAACTGGTTCTGCTGACCGTTATTTCCAAGACTCTAAAGCGGGTGCGGAAAAATTAGTGCCAGAAGGCATTGAAGGCCGTGTACCGTATAAAGGTCCTATGGGCAACATCGTGCATCAAATGATGGGCGGCCTGCGCTCATCTATGGGCTATACCGGTTCTGCAACGGTTAATGACCTGCGTCAAAACGCTAAATTTGTGAAAATCACTTCAGCGGGCATGTCAGAATCGCATGTGCATGATGTGACGATTACCAAAGAAGCGCCAAACTACCGCGTTGGTTGATTTTTAGTAATTTAAGTACGCAAAAGGCCGTCATTTATATGACGGCCTTTTTGTTTTTGGTGTAAAGTAATTCCGTTGTAATCGGCTGATAAATTTCACCGCACGTTAATAAGAAAGTGAGTAGAAGATGAGTTATTTTGGCACAGATGGTATTCGTGGAAAATTTGGGGAACTTCCAATTACACCTGATTTTGCGCTAAAGCTGGGTTTTGCGGCCGGTAAAGTATTAAAACGAACAAGTAAAAAAAATAAACCTATCGTTGTTTTGGGTAAAGACACCCGTTTGTCCGGCTATATTCTGGAAGCTGCGCTGCAGGCGGGCTTAAACGCTGCCGGTGTTTATGTGCATCTGCTTGGCCCGCTGCCGACACCGGCGATTGCGCATTTAACCCGCGCGCTGCATGCCAGCCTCGGTATTGTAATTTCTGCATCGCATAACCCGTATTTTGACAACGGCATTAAATTCTTTTCCAGTGAAGGCAAAAAGTTGCCGGATGAGCTGCAGGATGCCATTAACCAAGAACTTGAACAGGAAATGGTGATTGAAGATACGGCAAATTTAGGTAAAAGCGTACGCGTCAAAGACGCCAATGGGCGCTATATCGAATTTTGCAAATCCACTTTTCCTTACCATTTAGATCTGTCGCATTTAAAAATTGTGGTGGATTGCGCCAATGGAGCAGCTTACAGCGTTGGCCCGTCAGTGTACCGGGAATTGGGCGCGAAAGTGGTTGCGCTGTATAACGAACCGGACGGTTTAAACATCAATCAAGACTGCGGTTCAACTCATCCGGAAAATTTGCAGAAAGCTGTGCTGGAACATCAGGCAGATCTCGGCATTGCCTTTGACGGCGATGCAGACCGCGTGATTATGGTGGATAAAAACGGTGAACAGATTACCGGTGACCATATTTTGTATATCTTGGCCACACAGGGCACACACAAGCCAGCAGGTATCGCCGGTACAGTGATGAGCAATATGGCGCTGGAACTTGCGCTGGACAAAGCGCAAGTGCCGTTTGTGCGCGCAAAAGTGGGTGACCGCTATGTGCTGCAGGCGCTGGATGATCAGGGCTGGGTGACAGGCGGTGAGCCGTCAGGTCATATTCTGACTTTAGACAAGAGCACGACTGGCGATGCGATCATTGCTTCGCTTCAGGTGCTGACCGTGATGGTTGAACAGCAAAAAGCGCTGCATGAACTGGTTGATGGCTTCCATTTGTTGCCAAACGTGCTGGTGAATGTGCGTTTAAGTCAAATGTTTGACCCGTATGCTGTTCCAGCATTGGCTGCTGAATTTGAAAAAGCTGAAACGCAGCTGAAAGGCCGCGGCCGGATTTTGATCCGCAAATCCGGCACAGAGCCGGTGATTCGTGTGATGGTCGAAGGTGATAATCTGGATGAAGTGACTGCGCTGGCGAATCAGTTGGCGGATGCAGTCCGTGCGAACGCAGCATAGGATTATGCATATGAGTGATGTGATTAAAGATTTAAGCGAATTGCGTTTGAACTATCAAAAAGGTGAGCTGCATGAAGCGCAGGTTGACCGCAATCCGCATGAACAGTTTTTGAGGTGGTTCAACCATGCGCTGGAAGCGCAGCTGCCAGAGCCGTATGCCATGTCTTTGGCGACAGCGGATGCACAAGGGCGCCCGCACGTGCGTACAGTGCTGCTGCGCGGCGCTACTGAAGCTGGCTATGATTTTTATACCAACTACGATAGCCAAAAAGGGTTGGACTTAGCTGCCAATCCATATGCGGAACTGTTGTTTTACTGGCAGGAGCAGGAGCGTCAAATCCGCGTCAGCGGCAAAGTGGTGAAAATTTCAGAAACGGAGTCGAGCGACTATTATCATAAACGCCCCCGCGACAGCCAAATTGCGGCGCATATCAGCACGCCGCAAAGCGGTGTGATTGCCAGCCGTGAAGAGCTGCAGCAGCGTTTCGAACACTTGCATGACCAAGTGCAAGATCAGCTTCAGCTGGATAAGCCTGAATTTTGGGGCGGCTACCGCCTGCAGCCGGATCATTATGAATTTTGGCAGGGCCGGCCGAACCGCCTGCATGACCGTTTGCGTTATGTCAAAACCGGCAGTGCGTGGACACTTGAACGCTTGATGCCTTAACGATGCCGAAAATTTTGATTCAGCAACGGCCTCTTTTAACGCGCCCTGAAATATTTCAGGGCGTTGCGCCGTTTATTGCTGATATTTTAGCGCGCCGCGGCGTGGCCTCAGAGCAAGAGCTGGAACTTAAGCTCAAACATTTGCTGGCCCCTGAGCTCAAAGGCTTGCAGGAAGCTGTCAGCCTGATTGATCAGGCGGTGGATGCGCGCCAAAAAATTGTCATTGTTGGTGATTATGATGCAGACGGCGCAACCAGCACGGCTTTGATGATGCTGGCGCTGCGCGAGATGGGCGCTGATGTGCATTATTTGGTGCCTGACCGCTTTAAGTACGGTTACGGTTTAACGCCGGCAATTGCCGATTTGGCTTTTGCCAGCTTTACGCCAGATTTGCTGATTACTGTGGATAACGGCATTTCCAGCCATGCCGGTGTTGATCAGGCGCAGGCGCACGGCATGCAGGTGATTATTACAGACCATCACTTGACCACCAAAGCTACGCCGGCCGCGGAAGCTGTGGTCAATCCAAATCAATTGGGCTGTGAATTTCCAAGCAAAGCGCTGGCAGGGGTTGGTGTTGCATTTTATGTACTGGCGAATTTAGCCAGCCACCGCAAGAAACTTGGAAAATCTACAGCAAATCTTTCGCAATATTTAGACTTGGTGGCTTTGGGCACCTATGCCGATGTGGCCAGTTTGGACTACAACAACCGGATTTTAGTGGATGCAGGCTTGAAGCGCATTCAGCAGGGGCAATGCCGTGCTGGCATCAGCGCACTGCTGGATATTGCCGGGCGTGATCCTGCTCAGCTCAAAGCACAGGATTTGGGCTTTGTGCTGGGGCCGCGTATCAATGCGGCTGGCCGTATGGATACCATGGATATAGGGATTGAATGCCTGATTGCGCCAGATCTGCAGACGGCCTATCCATTGGCGCAGCAGCTGAATCAGCTGAATGTTGAGCGCCGCCAAGTTGAAGCGCAAATGAAGCAGGATGCGCTGCAGGAATTGCAGCAGCTGCAGCTGGATCAGGACAATTTGCCGCCGGCGCTGATTATGTTTGAACCGCATTGGCATCAGGGCGTGATTGGTATTGTTGCAGGCCGTTTAAAAGAACAGTTTCACCGTCCAGCCATTGTCTTTGCTGCCGATGAAGATGGGAAGCACATCAAAGGTTCGGCGCGTTCTATAGAAGGCATTCATATCCGTGACAGCATCGAGCAGATTGCAGAACAGCTGCCGCATTTGGTCAGTCATTTTGGCGGGCATGCGGCGGCGGCCGGATTAACCATCTTAAAAGAAAATTTTGGCGCTTTTAAAACCAGCTTTGAACAGCTGATGGCGGCTCAAGAGGACAGTCTGTTTCAGGCGGTGCTGTGGACAGACGGTGAGCTGCCAGACAGTGCATTTTCTGTAAGTTCAGTCGATACGCTGCAGCAGCTGACTCCATGGGGACAGAAATTTCCTGCACCGGTATTTGAAGGGGTATTTAAAATACTGGATTACCGCTGGCTCAAGGATGCGCATTTAAAGCTGCGTTTGGCGCTGGCTTCAGGCCAAACCACGGATGCGATTGCTTTTAATGCGCGGGATAAATACAGCTTTGATCCAATGCGCGGGCAAGTGCGCCTAGTGTATGAACTGGATAAAAATACTTTTAACGGCGTGACCAGCCTGCAGCTTCGGGTGCTTTATTTGGAACAGTGAATGCCGTGTTGATTCAGGCATTTGGTTTGTGCCGCTTTGTACCTTTTGAAGATAAAAAAACCGCTCTTTTGAGCGGTTTTTTTTACTTGGCTAGATAACTAGATAAGGTGGAGAAGGCTTAGAAACGGTATTTTGCTGCTAGGCCAAATGAGTTGTAATCGTTCTTGCCGGCTTCACCAAAACCAACACGGCCTTCAAGGCTGACTTGCTGATTGAAGAATTTGCGTGCATTGATGCCAAATTCGCTTTGATCAGTCAGGTCATTGTTGTAGTAATCTGCACCAACGCTGAATGTTTTGTCGATGTAATAATCCGCGGCCAGATTGTATTCATCTAGGTCGCCAAATGATGCGCCGGCTTCTAGATTAATGTCTTTGCCGTTGCTTAATGTTGTCACATATTTTGCGCGGATGGTCGGATCTACACCGTCATCATTATCATTGTCATAGCCTTTTACCCCAGCAGCCACCAAAAAGCCCGGCGCTGGCAGATAACCGACTTCAGCAGAATAATAGGTTGTGTCACGGTCAATTTTGCCTGCTGGTGTTTTTACTTCAAAATTATTTCGGCTGATGTCACCGCTTAGGTAGAAGTCTGAATTTGGCACAAAAAATTCCACGCCTGCGCCATAAGTGTCGTCATTTACATCGCCGCGGTCAGCAAAAGTCGCGTGAGCATTGACGTTGCTGGCGCGGTCAAGGAATGCAGCTTCAGCAAGGGGCGCATTTCGGGTTTGCACTGGATTAAAATAATATGTACCGTTCACGCCGAATTGGCTGCCTGAGCCGCCGTTGTCAGGATCGATATAGCCCGCTGAAGCGCCAACTTCGGCTTGGTAAGCATGTGCTGTGCCTGTCATTGCCAAAGCTGATAGTAACGCTGAAGCTATTGCTAATTTTTTCATGGATCATACCCCTCTGAAATTTGGCTTAAATAATACATTTTTTGTTACAACTTTTAGTCTAGACAAATTTGGAAGCACGTCAATTTTTTCAGAGTTGCAGAAATGTGTCTGACGTAATTTTGTGTAATTGTTGCTATATAAGTTATTGATATTAAATTTAAAATATAAAATGTTTTGTTTTATTAAAACTGTGTGAATATTGTGGATTTTCTAAATTTTGCTTAAAATTTAGACACAATTTTAAGTAAATGCTGCTTGGTCAGATAGCTGGCAGGCATAAAAAAAGCATCCAAATAGATGCTTTTTTTGTGCGCAGTGCTGTGCTTAGAAACGCAGCGTTGCATTAATATTGAATGCGGTCAGGTCATCGCCGAAACCAATGGCGCCGCCTACAGCAAAATCTGGATTAATAAAGTATTTGGTACGGACAGCAAAGAAGTCTGTGTCATCATTTCCATTGTCTAGGATGTTGTATTCAGCGCCTAAGCTGAATGCGGGATTGAAATAGTAATCTGCGCCCAGCGTCACGCTGTCGGTATCCCCCCATGCGCCGTCCGCTTCAAGATTAATGTACTGGCCAGCATTTAGCGGCGCCACATATTTGGCTTTGACCGCAAAGCGGGTATCGTCATCATCGCTGCTGTCGCCGTTAAAACCGTCAATACCCGCCGCCAACAGCAGGTTTGGCATTGGCATAAAGCCGGCCAAAGCGCGGTAATAAGTCGTATCGTAGTCTTCATCGGCTAGTTTAGCGCCATTTAACTTAATTTTGCCGTTTTCTGTGCTGAAGCCTAAGCCGCCTTCGAAATAAAACTGTTCATAAAAATATTCAATGCCCGCGCCAATGCTGTTGGTGCGGTATTCCGCAGATAGGCCAGCAATTTCTTTGCTGTCATTGTAACCATAACTGTATTCCAAAGATGCATTGCTGTTATGGCCTAAAAATGCTGCTTCATTCAGCGGGCCATTTTTTGCAGAAACTGGGTTAAAGTACAGCGTGCCTTTTAAGTCAAATGCGCCAGCGCTGTCAGTCACATTGTCATCATAATCAAAATAAGTAAATGCGCCGTCTACCTGGCCGTTATAGGCAAAAGCAGAAGCCGCAGTTAAAGAAAGCGCCAAAGCAAGCAATGTTTTTTTCATTGTTTCCTCAATTTATTGTCGTTGTAAAAAAATGGTCATCATTGTTATAAAGCGCGCGTATTGTTGATATTTTGCACAGTAATGTCAACTAAAAGCAGCTGAAAGACAGTTTCAGGTCTGTGTTATAATTGCCGGCTATTTAAGCCAAATTTTTGTTTTGAGAGAATTCGCGTGGAAATTAATCCTTATCTGAACCAATTAAAAGATTTGAATGACCGTGGTCTGACATTACGGGGGTATCTTTGACTACGATCTGAAAAAAGAGCGTTTAGAAGAAGTTCTCCGCGAATTGGAAGATCCTGCAATTTGGAATGATCAAAGCCGCGCGCAGGCCATGGCCAAAGAAAAAGGCGAGCTGGAAAATGTAATTAATGTGCTGGAAGGTTTGTCAGCACAGCTCGAAGATGCGCAAGCCATGCTGGATTTGGCAGTAGAAGCAGATGAAGAAGCCATGCTTGAAGATGTGCAGGCGGAGTTGAACGCTGCTGAAGAAGAGCTGGCGAAACTGGAATTCCGCCGCATGTTCAGCAATCCTATGGATCCGAATCCGTGTTATGTCGAGATTCAGGCGGGTTCTGGCGGTACAGAAGCGCAGGACTGGGCATCTATGCTGCTGCGCATGTATTTACGCTGGATTGAACGCCATGGCTTCAAAGCGGAAGTGATGGAAGAGTCGGACGGCGATGTGGCTGGCATCAAATCGGCTACGATCCGTGTAGAAGGTGAATATGCCTACGGCTGGCTGCGTACCGAATCGGGTGTGCACCGTCTAGTTCGAAAATCACCATTTGATTCAGGCAACCGCCGCCATACCTCATTCTCTGCAGTGTTCGTTTCACCGGAAATTGATGACAATATTGAAATTGATATCAATCCGGCAGATGTCCGTACAGATACCTACCGTGCGTCCGGTGCAGGCGGCCAGCATATTAACAAAACCGACTCTGCGGTACGTTTAACGCATGCGCCGACTGGTATTGTTGTTGCGTGTCAGAACCAGCGTTCACAGCATGCCAACCGTGATCATGCATGGAAACAGCTGCGCGCAAAACTCTATGAATTAGAAATGAAAAAGCGCAGTGAAGCGGCGCAGGCGCTGGAAGATACCAAGTCTGACATTGGCTGGGGCAGCCAAATTCGTTCATACGTTTTGGATGACTCGCGTATTAAAGATTTGCGCACCAGTGTGGAAAGTTCAAATACCGGCGCTGTTTTGGATGGCGATTTAGATAAATTTATTGAAGCCAGCTTGAAACAAGGGCTTTAATTAAATTTCATTTAAAAACAATGGCTATTCAGTATTTTGACTAATATATCTAAAATATTCGATATAAAAATCGAAAAAATACGATATATTGAGTATCAGAAGCTGAATAGCGCTTTGCAAAGATGAATTCATTTGTTCATTACACCTGAGTGCACTATGGATATTGATTTAATTTTTAAAGCTTTGGCGAATCCGACTCGGCGGCAAATTCTGGAATGGCTGAAATCGCCCGAACAGTTTTTATCTGAAGAGCAGTGCGGAGGCTTTAATCGCGGCGTATGCGCGGGCAATATCGAAAAGTTGGGTAATGTTTCGCAATCGACGATGTCGAATCATTTATCTGTGCTGCAGCAGGCGGGCCTGATTCAGGCCGAAAAGTATGGCCAATGGTCATATTTTTCCCGCAATGAAGCGCTGATTCAGCAGTATATCGATTATTTACAAAGCTCACTTTAATTGCTGTGAGTGATGAGGCGACTATGGCTGAACTCAATTCTCCTTTAACGCTGGGCGATCTGCACCTAAAAAACCGTGTGGTTATGGCGCCTTTAACCCGAAGCCGCGCAACCGCTGACCGTGTACCGACCGCGATGATGGCTGAATACTATGCGCAGCGCGCAAGCAGCGGTCTGATCATTTCTGAAGCAACGGTAATTTCTGAAGAAGCCAATGGCTATCAAAATACACCCGGACTGTTCAGCGATGCGCAGACAGAAGGCTGGAAACAGGTGACGGAGGCTGTGCATGCGCGCGGCGGTTTGATTGTGGCGCAGCTGTGGCATGTGGGCCGGGTATCGCACCCAGATTTACTCAATGGTGAAACGCCGGTATCGGCCAGCGCTGTACAGCAGGCGGGCCATGTCAGTTTATTGCGTCCTAAGCGCGAATACGTGCTGCCTCGTCCGCTGGAAATTGCAGAAATTAAAGCCATTGTTGAGCAGTATAAACAGGCCGCTATTCGTGCCAAAGATGCAGGTTTTGACGGTGTGGAACTGCATGGCGCCAACGGCTATTTGATCGACCAATTCCTGCAAAGCAAAACCAATGTGCGTACAGATGAATATGGCGGCTCAGTTGAAAACCGTGCGCGCTTACTGCTTGAAGTGGTTGATGCGCTGATTGAAGTTTGGGGCGCAGGCCGGGTGGGTGTGCATTTGGCGCCGCGCGGTGATGAGCATGACATGGGCGATGATGATCCACGTGAAACCTTTGGCTACGCCATGCAGGAATTGGGAAAACGTAAAATCGCGTTTTTCTTTACCCGTGAATATTTAGCCGAAGACAGCATTTCTGAATATATGAAACAGCGATCAGGCGGCGTGCCGTATATTGCCAATATGCGTCTGAGCCGTGAAGATGCCGTTAAATTACTTGCCTCAGGCAAGGCGGATGCAGTTTCATTCGGCAAAGCTTATATTGCTAACCCAGATCTGTTTGAACGTTTGGTTCAGAATGCATCGCTCAATGAGCTGGTGCTGGAAAATATGATTGGCGTTCAATCTGCGGAAGGTTATACCGATTATCCAAGCCTGCAGGATAAATTTGGCGCAGCCGGCGCATTAGGCTGAATATGGAAAAGCGCATTCTGCCGTTAACATGCGGCGAATGCTCTGATATATTCTGCCGATAGCAATATACTCAGGGAAAATTATTTGGCTACTCCTTTTTGGTACAACGCGGCGCTTGCGCTCATTAAGCCTTTTTATCGGTCACGCATTCAGAAGCGTGCAGAAAATACGGCGCAATATCAGCAAGAATGCCTTGAGCGTTTTGGGCCTTTTCAGCCTGCCAAAAATCTGCACGCCATTTGGTTTCATGTGGTGTCTGTAGGGGAAACCAATGCCGCACAGCCGCTGATTGAGCATTATTTAAAAGCTGGCCATCCGGTTTTAGTCACCAATACGACGAAAACCGGTCAAGCCCGCGCCAAATCGCTTTTTCTAAAAGAACCGTATACGCAGCTGTTTCAAGCCGTGTATTTACCGGCCGATCAAAAAAAATTAGTACGTGCCTTTATTCAAAAATATCAGCCGAAAATGCTGATTTTGGTTGAAACTGAGCTGTGGCCAAATCTGATTGATCAGGCAGCGCAGCTGCAAGTCCCTCGTTTATTGATTAATGCCCGTTTGTCGGAAAAATCCGCTCAAGGCTATGGGAAAGTCCCCAGCCTAAGCCGGCCAATGCTGCAAGGTTTGAATCAGCTGCTGGCGCAGGACCAGCCAGCGCTGGCTCGATTTATTGAATTAGGTGCAGACCCTGCGCGCAGTCAAGTGGTTGGCAGCATTAAATTTGATATTCAGGCGCCCCAGATTTTTGTTGAAGAGGCAGCGCAGCTGCAGCACGCGTGGTCTTTGGCGGAGCGCCAAATCATTACTATTGCCAGCACGCATGCGCCGGAAGAGCAAAAGCTGCTTGGTGCGTTGGCTTTACATCTGCAGCAGCATCCCAATATGGTCTGCATTGTTGCGCCGCGCCATCCTGAGCGTTTTGATGAAGTTTTTGCTGAAATTCAGAAGCTGGGACTGCGTACACAGCGCCGAAGTTTAGGGCAAAGTATTCAGCCCGACACGCAAGTATATTTGGCGGACAGCATGGGTGAGCTGTGGCTGTGGCTGGCATTAAGCCAAGCATGTTTTGTCGGTGGGTCGCTGAATGAACCGGGCGGTGGGCATAATATTTTAGAGCCGATTGCTTTGAATGTGCCGACGGTTTTGGGTAAAAATTATTTTAATTTCCAAACCATCGTGGATGAGTTTGCGGCAGCTGATGCGGTTGAAGTGGTGCAAGATGCAGAGCAAGCTGCACTGGTATTGTTTGAGTTAATTGAAGATAAGGTCAGAGCGCGGTGTTTGAATGCTGCCGCGCAGCAGATTATGCAAAAGAATACGGGGTCGTTGGCTCAACATATTCAAGTGATTGATCAGTACCTTTGATTTTTCAACAATACTTCAAATTGGTTGATGCTTTAAATAGATTAATGAATAGGCACGACGGAGTCTTGTTATTATTCATTTAAATGTTGGAGCTCTTCTTTTACTTTTGTTTTGGCAAAAGTAACAAAACCATGTGTCATCCACAAAACTCGTCAAATTTTTATTTCTAACAAATTAATCGCAGAAACTTGAGTGATTATATTCCGTGTTGCCTCGAACAGTTGTGGATGACGTTTTCGCGTATCCAATTGAACTGGGTAAGAGAATTTTTATGAACATCGTCTTGCTTGATCCTCGTCAAACTGAATCTGAACTTTGGAGTATTAGCGCCAAACGTCAAATTGAGCATTTAACCACGCATGTGGATATTCAAGTGGGCGATACTTTGAAAGTGGGGATTCGGGAAGGGAAACGCTATTTAACCGAGATTGTGAGCATTACCGAGACTTGTGTTCAACTCAAACCATTACAAGAAGAAATGGTTCCAGCAAAGCATCCCGTGACTTTAATTGTGGCGATGCCGCGCCCGAAAGTATTACGTCGATTAATAATGGATGCAGTGACCTTAGGCGTTGAAAAAATTATTTTGCTGCACAGTTATCGGGTAGATAAAAGTTATTGGCAGACGCCTTTTTTACAGCAATTAGATCAATACGTAACGTTGGGTTTGGAACAGGCAGGCGATACCATTGCGCCTAAAATAGAAATGTATAAACGCTTTAAACCTTTTGTCGAAGATATTCTGCCGAGCATGATTACTGCATCATGCCCAGCTTATGTGGCGCATCCTTATGTGGAACAAGCCATGCCTGCAGGGATTGATCACGCGTGTACCATCATTATTGGCCCTGAAGGCGGTTTTATCCCTTATGAGGTTGATTTGCTCATAAAAAACGGTTGCCAAGCGCATAGTCTTGGCAACCGTATTATCCGTACAGAAACGGTAATTCCCTATGTTATGGGACGTTTATTTAGTCTCTGACTCAGCTGCTGTTTCGCCGCGGAATACTTTGACTTCCTGTACTGGATAAGGAATTGAAATGCCTTGTTCATTAAAGGCTTCAATCACTTTTTCCTGAACTTCACTGATAGAGGCTGCCGTGGTGGTTTCTGTGGTATCCACCCACCAGCGCACATTCAAGTTAATCGAGAAGTCTGCCAGCGCGTTGACATTCACTGCAAAGCCGGGCTGGCTGAGGATGGTGCTGTCTTTATCCAAAATGCTTAAAATCACTTTTTTGGCTTTTTGAATATCGTCTTCATAACCGATTCCCACCACGAATTCACAGCGGCGGCGCTGATAAGCGGTATTCACTGTTACTGCGCTGGTATAGACCGTTGCGTTTGGAATCACAATGCGGCGACCGTCAGGTGAGCGTAAGAACGTTGCGCGAATTTGAATATCTTCAACTGTACCTTCCATGCCGGATACAATAATGTCATCCCCAATTTTGAATGGTTCGCCCAATAAAATCAGGATACCCGACAATAAGTTTTGGAAGATGTCTTTGAATGCAAAACCGATGGCAACCGAACCAATCCCAAGAGCGCTCATTAATTGACTTGGCGTGAAACCAGGGATGGCAATGACCATCGCAATCAGGAAGCCAAAGAACATAATGGCTGAACTGCCGACACGATTGAGCACCAAGACCAAATTTTGTTTGGTATAAGAACGGTCTGTCAGCGCTTTGCGTACAAACAGCTTAAACATTTTGGACAGCAGGTAAAAAATCGTAAAGACGATCAGCGCAATACAAATATACGGCAGACGCTCCCAAAAGCCGTCGACAAATTTGTCAATGGTGGTATAAGCGTCATTATATTTTGCAGTATGTTCTAAAACAGTTTGCGCTGTTTTTTCAGTTGCTTCCTGTAATAAGTTGGAAGTGCCTTGAGTTACATCAGTCAAGGCATTGTCTTTTTCAGCCACGGGGATTCCGAATAATAATGAAAATAATTTTGCGTATTTTGCCTGAAAAATAAGGGAAACTTAACAGACAAAAATCAGCGTTTTGGGAGGTTTTTTGCAAATATGCGCTCAATAGCCGCCGCATGGCTTAAAAATATTTAGCGCTGTTTTGTATTGCTTCTTGCGGTGCCGGCAGCTCGCCGCTGCCCATCATATACGACACGATTGAGCCGGCGGCAAATATGCTGAGCAGAGTCAGCGCAATCATCAGCCACGCCAGCAATTTTTCCCAGACTGCAGCTGGACGCGGCGCGCCAAAACGGTTGGGGCCGGGCGTGCCAGAGGCCAGCAGCAGATACAAAATGAAAAATATATTCACTGCAGGCAGCAGTATCAGCAGCAGCAGCCAGCCAGATTTATTTAGGTCATGCAGGCGGCGTACTGCAAGGACAATATAAAAATAAATATAGAGTACGCTTAATGCAGCGTAACCTAATCCGGCCAAGCCAGTCAGCGCATCGGCAAAGTGGCTGTCGAGTGACAGCGTAGTTAGGCTGAAAATGCCGGCTGCTAAACTCAGGCCAATGGATGCCATAAAAAACACAATATTAAAAAAACCGTACCAGCCGATAAAGCTCAAACGTCCAAAACGGCCGCTGGGTGACAGCGGATTGTCTGATTGCGGTGCTGGATTGCGGGAGAAAAAAGGCGAAGCATCTTGTGAAGTCATGGTCTGAGCCAGTATAGAAAATGAAATGGCGGCAAAAGCGCAGAATGCATCTGAAGCAATAACTGTTCTATTATAGAATTAAATGAACCGAGCAGATACGCAAAATAGACAGGAAGTTGTTGAATTTTTACTCAAGCCTATGTTTTAAATACAATGATTAGAATACGACCAAAGCAGGATTGAGCTGTTTAAAAAATAGCCGTCATACTGCCGTTATGCAAGCACTATAAAACCAAAAACGTGGCATGGCATTTCGTGATGAGATGCATAAAAATCAAGGAAGTACACTATGAATGAAATATATCCTGTACCAGAGAACTTTAAAAAAACTGCCCGCATTAATGAGACAGAGTACTTCGAACTGTATCAAAAATCTGTACAACAGCCGGATGTATTCTGGGCCGAGCAGGCGCAAAAAATCGATTGGATTAAGCCATTTACTCAAGTCAAAAATACCAGCTTCAACAAAGATAATTTTAAAATTGAATGGTTTGCCGATGGTCAGCTAAATATCAGCGCCAACTGCCTTGATCGGCACCTCAAAGAACATCCACACAAACCGGCGATTATTTGGGAAGGCGATCATCCCTCACGGCACAAAATTATTTCTTTTGAAGAGCTGCATGATGAAACCTGCCGTTTTGCCAATGTGCTGAAAAAAAATGGCGTAGGCAAGGGTGACCGTGTGGTGCTGTATATGCCAATGGTGCCGGAAGCTGCGATTGCCATGCTGGCCTGCACCCGGATTGGCGCGGTGCATTGTGTAGTCTTTGGCGGTTTTTCGCCTGATTCTTTGGCCAGCCGGATTGATGACAGCCAAGCCAAAGTGGTGATTACCGCAGACTGCGGCATGCGCGGCGGCAAGCCGATTCCGCTGAAAGAAAATGTGGATGCTGCCTTGCAAATCGAGGGAACATCTTCGGTTGAACATGTGATTGTGGTGCACCGCACCGGCAATCCGATTGAGATGAAGCCAGCGCGTGACCTGTGGTATCACATGGAAATTATGTCGGTGAATGACATTTGCCCGCCTGAGCCGATGAATGCCGAAGATCCGCTCTTTATTCTGTATACGTCCGGCTCTACCGGTAAACCCAAAGGCGTTCTGCACACCACTGGCGGCTATCTGACCTATGTCAATTGCAGCTTCCGTGAAGTTTTTGACCTTAAACAAGATGATGTGTTTTGGTGTACTGCCGATGTGGGCTGGATTACCGGGCATTCTTATGTGCTGTACGGCCCGCTGTCCAACGGCACCACGACCTTAATGTTTGAAGGTGTGCCGCAGTATCCTAGTTGGGCGCGGACCGGACATATTGTTGATAAGCACAATGTCACCATTCTCTACACTGCACCGACCGCGATTCGCGCAATGATGCGTGAGGGGGATGCTTTTGTTCGTGAAAGTGACCGCAGCAGCTTACGTCTCTTAGGTTCGGTGGGTGAACCGATTAACCCTGAAGCATGGAATTGGTACTATACCGTCGTCGGTGAAAGCCGCTGCCCAATTGTTGATACATGGTGGCAGACAGAAACCGGCGGTTTCATGATTACCCCGCTCCCGGGCGCCACGGCTTTGAAACCGGGTTCGGCAACGCGTCCATTCTTTGGTGTACAGCCTGCGATTGTCGATGCAGATGGCAACGAACTCGACGGAGCAGCCGAAGGCAATTTGGTGATTAAAGATTCATGGCCGGGGCAAATGCGCACCATTTGGGGTGATCCTGAGCGCTTTATTGAGGCCTATTTCTCCACCTATCCGGGCACCTATTTCACAGGAGATGGTGCACGCCGTGATGAGTCGGGTTATTACTGGATTACCGGTCGTGTGGATGATGTGTTGAATGTTTCCGGTCATCGGCTGGGTACAGCTGAAATTGAAAGTGCTTTGGTGGCGCATGAGTTGGTGGCAGAGTCAGCTGTTGTGGGCATGCCGCATGACATCAAAGGGCAAGGCATTTGTGCCTTTGTCACCTTACAGGCGGGTGCGCCCGAGTCTGAGGAACTGCGTCAAGAACTGGTGGCATGGGTGCGTAAAATTTTGGGCCCTGTAGCAACTCCAGACGCCTTATATTGGGCGCCATCTTTGCCGAAGACCCGTTCCGGCAAAATCATGCGGCGTATTTTAAGAAAAATTGCGGCCAACGAACTGGACAGTTTGGGGGATACATCCACGCTGGCCGAGCCGCAAGTGGTGGATAACTTGATTGCGGAAGTGCAGCGCAATTCTTAGGTTTCTGCTGGTTTTGATCCTGTGCTGCAAAGCGCAGGATGCCGCAGCACAGGACAATGATGCCGCTGAATATTCAGCGGCATTTTTATGTCAGGAATAAGCACAGCAGGCATTTAGCTAAGGCAGAGGGCTGAGCTTTGTTAAGCTAAAACGGAAATAGAATAATCAGACCGACTTATGAATGCTTCTACTCAACTGACTCAAACACCCATTGAAATTGCACAACAGCTGGCGGCTGAATTTGCCAAGACCGCAGCCGAGCGTGACAAAATCGGCGGCAACCCCAAAGCCCAGCGAGATTTAATTCGCCAAAGCGGTTTGTTAAGTTTATCCATTTCAAAACAATATGGCGGGCAAGGCGCAGACTGGAAAACCATTTTTAAAACGGTTCAGATCATTGCTCAAGTGGATAGTTCATTGGCGCATGTCTATGCTTTCCATCATTTACTCATTGCCACGGTTCAATTGTTTGCGCAGCCGGAACAGTATGGCAAATGGTTTGAACAGACGGCACGTGACAACCTATTTTGGGGCAATACATTAAATCCACTCGATCGACG
>JASLHF010000112.1 GCA_030152275.1 Acinetobacter sp.
TCACCGCCTGCATTCGCTGCGCGCCGTGCTGGAGCACTATCAGGAACGCAATGACGCCAGCGCGCACAAAGAAGATGATACTGAAGAAAACTTTGAACAGATTCAGGATTTCGAAGGGTTTGAAAAAATTTATGTGTTCAGTCGTGACGGTGATATTAAAGAGCTGCCGCGCGGATCGACGGTATTGGATTTTGCCTACCACGTGCATACGCAGGTCGGCAATAAATGCTATGCAGCCCGGGTTAACCAGCGCTATGTGCCGCTGACCTATACCCTCAAAACCGGTGAACAGGTTGAAATCCTGACCAAAAAAGACCGCGAGCCAAACCGGGATTGGCTGGTAAATTCGCTGGGCTATATTAAAACCGCGCGCGCGCGCGACAAACTGCGCCATTGGTTCCGCCAGCAGGACCGCAGCAAAAATCTTGAAGTGGGCCGGGAGATTCTCAACAAAGAGCTTTCGCGTTTGGCGATTCACCCGAAAAGCATTGATTTGAGCGATTACTGCAATCATTTTAATGTCAAATCAGGTGAAGATATTCTGATTGGCTTGGTGAATGGCGATATCAGCCTGCATGCCTTGATTAATCAGGTCAACCGCCATATGCATTTGGATCAGGATGAGCCTGAACTGGTGCTGAAGCCGGCGCTGAATCCGCGCGCCAGCCACACATTGTCAGCCCACGGCATTTTGATTGACGGCTTAGACAATGTCGAACTGCACGTTGCGCAATGCTGTCAGCCGGTGCATGGCGAAGCGATTGCCGGCTATATCACCTTAAACCGCGGCGTAAGCATACATAAAGTGGCCTGTCCGGATTATGTGCGCATGATCAGCCAAGAGCCTGAACGGGCAGTGGAAGCGGACTGGGAAATGCAGCCGACCCGCGGCCAAAGTGTGCAGATTGTGGTGGAAGCATATGACCGCCGCGGTTTGCTGAAAGATTTGACTCAAGTCATCTTCTCCGACCAGATCAACATCCGTCAGGTCAATACCATTTCCGAAGCGGACGGCATTGCGAACATGAAGCTGCTGATTGAGGTGAAAGGCCTTGCACAGCTGTCGCGCCTGCTGGCGCGCTTGGAACAGCAGCCGGGCATCATCAGCGCGCGCCGTTTAATCCAAGGCGGCTAATGCTGAATTTAAAAAAGCCCGCTGACAGCGGGCTTTTTTAATATATTTTGCGGAATAGAATGCGTGATGGTGTGGTAAATATATGATATTGAAAATATTCAATATATTTTTTGTAAGTTTTTCAAGTGAAATGCTATAATCCGCAAAATTAGAAAAGATCGAAAATGATCGAAGGTTGAGGAATAATAAAGCATGGTGCAGTTAAATGTGTCTAGGCTGTACATCAGCCGGGCAGATGAAGGGTTTCCTGCGTTGGAGCAGATTCCCGCCATGCAGCGCCGGCGCTTGTCTAATATTGCAAAATTGGCATTAAACAGCGCAATGGCGCTATTGGCGCAAACGCCGGCCAGTTATTTGGTTTGGGTGTCGCAATATGGCGATGAACATAAAACATTAAATATTCTGCAGGATGTGCTGCAGGATCAAACGCCGTCACCGACGCAGTTTTCAACGTCTGTGCACAACGCGGTTTCGGGTTTATATTCGATCTTATGCAAAGATGCTGCGCCAGCAGTCAGTTTGGCTGGCTCGTGGAATGACGGGTTGACAGAGGCTTATGCCTGGCTGAAAACAGCCGCGCCGGGCGCGTCTGTGCTGGTGGTGTATTATGATGAACCGTTGCCGGAGGTTTATCGGGAGCATGAAGATTTTTCAGCTTTTTCGCTGGCAGCTTCGGTAACATTAATGCAGCCGAATTTGCACATGCAGCTAGGCGCCGATATAAAAAATCAGAGTTACTATAAGAGCGCATTGGAATTTTACCGTTTTTGGCAGGACAATAGCCTGCAGCAGCTACAGGCGTGGCAAAAATGCTGACATTGAATCAAATTAAGCGCAAGGCCAATTATGTTTGGCGAATGGGCGCAACCGGCTTCAGCTTTGCCAGTTTTGGTCTTGGCGGTGTTGCAATTGGCGGTTTGATTGCGCCTGCAGTTAAGCTCAGCACCGCAGATCCGGCCGAACGCCAAAAGCGCACGCAGCGTGTGATTAAACACAGCTTTAAAGGCTTTACAGAAATGATGGTCAAGCTGGGCATCATGACTTATGAGGTGGATGGTCTGGAAAAGCTACAGGGCAGCCGTCAGGAACTGGTGATCGCCAACCATCCGACCTTAATTGATGTGGTCGTGTTGATTGGGCTCATGGAGCAAGCCAACTGCGTAGTCAAGCAGGCGCTATGGGCCAATCCGTTTACCAAAGGCCCGGTGCAGAATGCAGGCTATATTTTAAATGCCGGATCTGAACAGTTTATACAGGACTGTGTGCAGCGGCTGCAGCAGGATCAGGCCGCGTCGCTTCTGATTTTTCCGGAAGGCACCCGCACGGCCAAAGGCAGCCGGCTGAATGAATTTCAGCGCGGGGCAGCCAATATTGCCTTGCGCGCAGGCGTGCCGATCCGCCCCGTACTGATCCGCTGCACGCCGTCAACATTGACCAAAAACGAAAAGTGGTACCACATTCCTTCGCAGCCTTTTCATATACAAGTGAAAGTTTTGGATGCGGTGCAGGTAGATGATGTGCTGGATGACACCGCAGTCAATCCTAAAAATGTGCGTCATCTTAACCAACAATTACAGCAGTTTTTTAACCAAGAGTTATCCCTAAATGAGCAATCTTGCTGAAGAATTAAAGCAAATGATTATTGATGTGCTGGCCCTCGAAGACATCACAGCAGACGATATTGATACCGATGCGCCATTATTTGGCGATGGTTTAGGCCTGGATTCGATTGACGCCCTTGAGCTCGGTTTGGCGCTGAAAAAGCGTTACGGTATTCATTTGAATGCAGAATCGGCAGAAACGAAAGAACATTTTAAATCAATTCAGAGCCTTGTTGCTTTGGTTGAAGCGTAGAAAACAGCATAAGAGGTTACAATGCTTACACAAGAACAAGTTTTGGAAAAATTGCGGGAATGGATGGAGGAGCTGTTTGAAATTGCGCCTGAAGACGTTCAGCTGGACTCAAATCTTGCTGCAGACTTAGATGTAGACAGTATTGATGCGATTGATCTGGTAGTCAAAATTAAAGAATTGACCGGCAAGCAGGTTAATCCTGAAGATTTTAAAAATGTCCGCACGGTTGAAGATGTGGTAACAGTTATTCAGAACATGTCTGCTGAATGAAAATGCTCATAAAAGGGGTAGCAGTGATCGGCCTGATCCTCTATCCCTTTTTTGTGGGTTACGGTTTGGCGCACGGCCAGTATATTTGGGTCAGTGTTTTGCTGATTGCGCTGGGAGCCATGCGGCTATTCAGTAAAGGCAATGCTTTGCTGTGGCCATTAACGCTGTTTGCAGTGCTGTGCGGCGGTCTGAGCCTGATTTTAAAAGATCATTACTGGCTCAAGCTGTATCCTGTACTGATGAGCGCTGGCGCCTTAATGATTTTTGCATCAACGCTGTACCGTCCGCCGTCCATGATTGAGCGTTTTGCGCGGCTGGCAGAGCCGGATTTGCCGGCAGAAGGCGTGGCATGGACACGTCAGGTGACCAAAGTCTGGTGCGTTTTTTTTGCCTGCAATGCTGCCGTTGCGCTGATAACCGTTTTATTTACGCCAATGAAAATTTGGGTATTGTATAACGGCTTTATTTCCTATGGGCTGATGGGGCTTTTGCTGTTGGGCGAATTTATATTGCGCAAGCGTCAAATGCGCATTCATCAGGCCAATCAGCGGATAGATCCATAGCGCTTACGTATTGCAGATAAGCAGCCGGCGCAGCAATACACAGTATAAAGCTGTCAGGTTAATCCTTAAACGGCATCCTAACTTTAAAAACAGGAATAAGAACTCAGATTTATGTCTTGCCATATTCAACATTATTTCAGCTCCAGCCGGCCGCTATGTATTGATGCGCACGGGCAGCATATTTCTTTTCAAGATTTTTGGCAGGATGTGGCTGCTCAGCAGCGTCTGATCAGCAGGCTGCCGCAGCCAGTTTGGGCGCTGTGGGAACAAAACAGCTATGAGTTTTTGGTGCTGTTGATGGCAGCGCTGCAGGCCGGCAAGGAAGTGCTGCTGCCTCCGCATCGGGTCAGTGATTTAGAACATGAGCTGGCAGAACAGCAAATTTATTTTCTTAAGCGCATCATGGCGGAACAGGCTGTTGTAGAAGAGCAGGATTCAGCTGTTTTGGCGCTGCAAAGCAGCGATGCTTTTTTTGCGCAGGCGCAAGTGTATTTTTATACTTCAGGTTCTACGGGCCAGCCGAAGAAAATTCCGCGTACGCTGCAGCAGCTGTTTAATGAAGTTTATGGTTTAGATGCCAGCTTTGCGCTGCCGGAACAGGCGGTTGCGCTGGCGACAGTCAGCCATCAGCATATTTATGGCCTGCTGTTTAAGCTGCTTTGGCCGCTGTGCAGCGGGCGCAGTTTTTATCAGCCGCAAATCGCTTTTCCGGAAGATGTGGCGGCAGCGCAAAACT
>JASLHF010000129.1 GCA_030152275.1 Acinetobacter sp.
ACCTTAACGCTTTTTAAATAAAACAGAAGTGCCTAAATATAACTTTTTTGTAATAAATGGTTGATCCGTAAAAGAAGGCAGTATGTATGCGGGTTGATATGGGCATTAAAAAAGCGCCTGAGCGGCGCTTTTTTAACAGCAATGAATCAGTCACGGACAAATTCAACCGCGCCGTTTGCCAATGATTTAACACGAGCCAAAGATTCAACACGGTAGCCTTTTTCAATCAAGAATTCACGGCCTGGCTGGAATGATTTTTCAATCACGATACCAATACCGATCACTTCAGCGTCGGCTTGATGAATCAGGTCTGCAAGACCCAGCGCAGCTTGGCCATTCGCCAAAAAGTCATCAATTACCAATACTTTGTCATTGGCATTGATGTGTTTTTTAGAAATAGCAATGGTGCTTTCCACTTGTTTAGTGAAAGAAAACACTTTTGAGCGGTATAAGTCATCTTTTAATGTTAAAGATTGATATTTACGCGCGAAAATAACTGGAACGCCCAGCTCTAAACCGGCCATGACTGCAGGCGCAATCCCTGATGCTTCAATGGTAATGATCTTGGTGATGCCGGCATCTTTAAACAAACGGGCAAACTCTTGGCCAATTTGCTGCATCATCACAGGATCAATTTGATGGTTTAAAAAAGAATCGACTTTCAGAACTTCTTCAGATAGAACGATCCCTTCCGCTAAGATTTTCTGTTCTAGTGCGTGCACGGGAGAATCCTCAAGGGCAGGTGCTTTTTAAGGCAAAGGCGTATTTTAAAAAGCACCGCAAAAAATGCAAGCGATATTGATCAAATCAATTAATTAGTTGCACCTTTATAGCCGGTCATCAGCAATCCATAAGATGTTTTGTCATCAACATGCGACACTTTCACCGGTGCATAATCCAATTTAGGAGCCAGCCAGAAAATTGTTTCACGTCCTGGCTTATCGTGCTTCATCACGACTTTGACCGTATCAAAGGTGCCATAGCTGGTGCTGACACGTTCATTGCCCTGTTTCACAAATTTGCGCGGTTCAACATCTTTAGCATCTGCAATCCAATAGCTGGATTTTAAATTGCCGTCTTTTAAGTCTTCACGGATTTGCAGCTCAGCGTTCAATTCATCCAATACGCCTGCACGCCATGGCAGTGTGCGGGATTTGTCATCTTTTTTGGTTGAGATGGTTTTTGCGCCAGGATTAAAATTCATGCTCATGGTGTTGTTATGCACCAAAATTTTGCTGGTTCGTTTAAAGCTGTTGGATGTAATGGTGTTGCCGTTAAAACTGAAATTGCTGCTCTCTGTGGCTGAAGCGATGCCGCCGGCTTTAGCTGCAAAGACATAAGACCAGTTATTGCCGGACTTGCTTAAGGTACGGGTAGCTGAACCCATATTTTTGCCGTTATAGCTGAATTGGTAACTTGCTTGGAATGGGCTCATTGCAAAGGCTTGGCTTGCAAAGCCTGTAAACAGCAATGCAGCGCTAACGCCAGCTGCGAAACCTAAAGTTTTAATTGCCTGTTTAGCCATCGGTAATGTCTTCCTATGTAATCTCTTCAAACGTGGTGAATGTGAGGTTTTTTTCTGCAATGGCCTTATTATGCGCGCTGAATGTGAAGAATGGCGTTTTAAAATCGCCATAAATGTATATTTAGTGCTGCTTTTTATATACTTAGCGCACTCCGTGCACAAATTTTATTTTTCTTTTTGCTTAATTGGCGTGACTTCAGTTTCATCCATTTTGTTGCCGTCAGCCGTACTGTCATCCCAGCTTTCCAATTTTTCCTGCGCCATTTTACTGAAGAGTGCGGCTAAATTTACATTACCAATAACAACCAGTTCAGCTTCGCGCAAAAAAGCATGATTGACATGCACTTTGCCTAAGGTATCGATAATTGAACGTTTGCGCCCCAGCCAGCGGTTCAGGTCTAAATGCAGCAGATCATCTTTAACTTTGATGACGTTCAGCTTTTCCAAGATCATGCCCAGCGGGTCGTCATGCAAGACTTTTTGGTAAAAAAACAGCGCCAGCTTCACGCCAATTTTGTACATTGCATTGGGGTATTTTGCATCAATGACTTGTGTATCGCTAATTTGCTCAAAGACAATCAGCTGTGTGCTTTTATTCAGCTCCATCTGAACCAGTTTTAAGTCCACAGAGAGCGTAATATCCAGTCCGTTATAATTTAATGTGGCATACAGACGCAGCCAGTCATCATGCAGATCGGCGTGCAGATCCTGCAGCATTTTGACATTGTCGGTTACAAAGCGTTGAAAAGTGGCGTTTAAAAAGACTTGTGACAGCGGAAACTCACGTTCATCTTCAATAAACCCCTCCGCCTTTTGGTACACTTGGCGGATACGGCGAGAAATATTGGAAATGAGCGTTTGCATAGAGAGCGTCCCAGCACATGAGCTTTTTTAAATTTTGATGTATCTTGTCGAATTATGCAAAAAATACAAGGTTCCGAGCTTGCAGTTTAGCAAAATTAATTGCAGCATTTTTATGATTTTGAATGCGTCAGTTTGATTTGTTGATGGAATTGTCAGTTTTGTTGAAAAATGAAACCTGAATGTATTTTATACCTGCTTGGGGTGGTTGGGGAATTCGGCAAATTGTCGTAATCGTGTGTATGCCGCAGTAAACTTGTGCTGTGAGTTCATATGGCGGATCAAGATTAAAAAATCTAAATGCTGTCTGGGTAAATGCTTGAAGTTGAACAGATATGCAAAAAATGGTGCAGAAAGTAATACCGATGAGTGATGTAAAAAAGTGATGCTGAATAAAATAATGCCAAAGCCTTTAATCCAAGACTGGTGGAAAGATCCGATTTTCGCCAGTGCCCTAGGCTTGGCTGCATTTTTACATTTGTCGGTGCTGACGATGCAGTTTGCTATGCCGCATGAAAGTGATGTTAAAACCAAGGAGATAGCAGTGTCCTTGCGTCCGAGTGATGCACCGGTGGAGCATGCTGATTTCTTGGCGCAGGATAATCAGCAGGGATCTGGTGTATTCCGTGAAGCGCACCGCATGTCCACAGATATGCCTGCGCCAATGGTGGATCAGACGGCTGGTGAGCAGCAGCAGGAAACACTGGAAAAAATGCAGCAAAAGCGTGAACTGAATTTTGAAGAAAAAGTGCTGATGACCACGCTGAGCTGGCAAAAACAGGCGGAAGAAAATCAGCGGAAAAAAGCGGCTGAAGAATTGCAAAGCCAGTATCAAGCCAAAGCAGCCATGATTGCCAGTATTGAAGCGCAATATTTGCAGCGTCAGCAAAATTTCAGCCGCCAGCAGAAAATTAAAACCATTGACGGTATACAGGCCAAGCAAGACAATACAGCCGCCTATATGGAAAAATTCCGCCAAAAAGTTGAATTTTACGGTAACCGTTATTATCCCGAAGCCGCTAAACAGCAGCAGCTGCGCGGTGAAGTGCGGCTGATGGTTATTTTGAATCAAAATGGCGGGGTGCGCGCCATCCGTTTAATTGAAAGCTCAGGCCATGCCGTGCTGGATGAAGCAGCCAAAACTTCTGTGCGCAAGGCAGCGCCGTTCGGCAGCTTTGACGCAAAAATGAAGGATATTTCAGAGCTGCGCGTAGTGCGGACTTGGCGTTTTGACCCAGCTGAAGCTGAGTTTGAAGTGCATTAATATAACTTAGCTGCAGCTATGCTTTGTGCTGGCTGCAATGACTATTCTGTCTCAGTGCTGTTTTCCCGCTGGGCGATTACATAGCGCCCTTGCTGACGACCATCCATCCAAATCACGTCTAAATTTTTTTCTGAAATATGCAGCTGTGTTGGAAAAATCTGTAAATTACCAAGAAATTGAGGTGCAGCTGTTAATCCGATACAGTTGCCATTTTTCCACCATGTACCTTCGGCATATTGGTCTAAAGCGCCTACGGCCAAATACCATTTAAATTTGCCGTTCTTTTCAAGGAGCAGCTCAGAACCGGTTTCCATGACGCCTTCTAAATAATAATGTCCAGCCCACACTTGATCTGCTGGATTAAAAAATGCTTTTGGACACGCTTTTGGCGCTTCTGCATGCAGGGCTACGGATAGACAGCATGAGCTTAAGAGCAGGGGAGCAAGCATCAATGTCTTGCGGTATTTTTGCTTAAATATGTTTGCTATTAAGAAATGAGTCATTCAATTTATTCCCTTCCCAAAGCCGTTTAGATGATGTTTAGCATAAATTGTGTCTGCTGTAAGAGCAAAGGTTGGGGTGCAGCAGCATGAAATTGAAAAATTCTTGTGAGCAGTCTTGATCTGAGTGTGAGTGGACTGGCAATTTAGCTGTGGCTATTTCATGAGGCAAAATGCGTCGGCTTATATGGATTATTGTGGGTGATCACTGCTGTAACGGCGCTGGATTTCACAGACCTCTACACTGAAATGTGCATACCATTGTGCTTTGCCCAACTGCTGCGCTGTAATGTGTTCTGCATCAGCATGCCATGCTTGAATATCTTCCAAATTATTCCAATAAGACAGCGCAATTTCTTGATCATTTTCACAGAGCGCTTCAAAGTGCTGGCAATTAAATTCAGGCTTTCAACATGACCGCGTATTTCATGATGAACCTGCTGTTCTGGTGATTGTGTGCTGGGTAAGATGTATTTCAGCATCTTAAAGATATAAAAAAGCGGACCGGAGTCCGCTTTTAAATGTTGCGCTTTAATCTTCTTTTACCATATATGGGTTATCAAAACCGAGTTTCTTCAGAATCTCGATTTCTAATGCTTCCATTTCTTCGGCATCTTCTTCAGACGTTTCATGATCATAGCCCATCAGATGCAGCGCGCCGTGCACCAGCATATGGGTAAAATGTTCAATCGGGGTTTTCTGCTGTTCAACTGCTTCCTGTAATACGACAGGGATGCAGATCACTAGATCGCCAATTGGAAATTCATCTAAAATTTCAGCCATTTCATCTGGAAGATCGCTTGGAAAAGACAGCACATTAGTCGGTTTGTCTTTTTTACGGTATTCCAAATTTAATTTATGGCTTTCTTCATTGCCTACACAGGCAATGCCGATTTCGCAGTCGCTTTGTGTGCCAATATAACGTAAAGCAGTTTCCACCGTTTTTTTGATATAGGCGCGTTTCAGTACCAGCTCAGGCGCTTGAAAGTCCTGCTGCAGGCTAAGGCTAATTTTCAAAATGAATCCTTAATTCTGTTCATCATTTTGTGCGTCGGCTTTGGCATCGTTGTCAGCAATTAATGCTTCTTGAAGCGCTTTGCGTTCTGCACGGGCTGCAGCGCTTAAACGCTGCTGATCACTGTCCCATCCTTCATAGGCTTCAACAATTTTCTGTACCAATTGATGACGCACCACATCGCGGGAATGGAAACGGGTAATATGAATTTCTTTAATTTTTTCAATCACACGCAACGCATGTGAAAGTCCAGATTGCTGGCCGCGGGGCAAATCGACTTGTGTGATGTCACCAGTGATGACAGCACGTGAGCCAAAACCTAAACGAGTCAGGAACATTTTCATTTGTTCGGGCGTAGTATTTTGCGCTTCATCTAAAATCACAAAAGAGTGGTTTAGGGTCCGGCCACGCATGTAGGCCAAAGGCGCCACTTCAATCACTTGACGTTCAATCAGTTTGGCGACTTTTTCAAAACCCAGCATTTCATACAGCGCGTCATATAAGGGGCGCAAATATGGGTCAATTTTCTGGGTTAAATCTCCAGGCAGGAAGCCGAGCTTTTCACCGGCTTCAACAGCAGGACGGACCAGCAGAATGCGCTGAATTTCATTTCGCTCCAGCATATCTACAGCGGCCGCGACTGCCAGATAAGTTTTACCTGTACCGGCAGGGCCAATACCAAAAGAAATATCGCTTTGCAAAATACGCTGTACATAGCGTTTTTGGTTGGCGCCGCGCGGATTAATACGCCCTTTGCGGGTCTGCAGATAAATATCATCTAAGCCGGTATGTTCTTGGCCGTCGGTGTCTTCCTGCAGTTCGCGGTCGGTCTGACTGCCTTGAATCATCAGATGCAGCGTGTCTGCACTGATTTGATTCGACACTTCTGATTCTTCATACAAGCGGTGCAGCAGGCCTTCCGCTCTCTCAACCGCGTCAATTTCACCATCGACAAAGAAAGCATCGCCGCGATGGGAAATTTTGACATCTAAACGTTGT
>JASLHF010000137.1 GCA_030152275.1 Acinetobacter sp.
AAAAAAAGCTGATGGGTCAGCTGAAGGCCTGATGCTGCGCGCAAAGCTTTAGCTCAGACCCGCAGCATCTGTCCAGTACATTATCTCACCGCATAAAAAAGCCCTGAAAAATTCGGGGCTTTTTTATGCGGCATTTGTTCATGTGGCGTATTTCAATTCAGCGCGTGCGGCTTGCAGATGAATATCTGCACTTTTGCCTCAAAATACGCCTGAAAAAATATACCAAATCAGGCATACATCACTGCAATTAACACACTGGTCACTGCAAAACCAAAGATAGTGCTGATCAGCAACGGCGTCAGAGTTTTATCATTTAAACCGTAAGCCGGCCCTAAAATACCGAAAATAGTCGGCATCGGCAGTGAGGCAATCAGCGTTCCGGCAACCCGCATTTCCCGGCTCACATCGGTCAGATAATACAGGCCTAAAAACACCAGCAGCGGCATCATAATATTGCTGCACACGACCAAAAATAGACTTTGCAGATTTAAGTATTTCAGGCTCATGCCAAAAATCCCGCCGCCGATCGCAAACAATGCCAGCGGTGACGCGGTATGCCCCAGCATGGTAAAGACCTGCATTAAAATATCCGGCACCGGAATCTTAAAGACCGCAAAGGCCAAACCCAGCAGCACGCTGGAAAACAGCGGGTTTTTCAGCAGCATCCCCAGCGTATTTTGAATAATAACGCCTATCTGCACATTTTTTTGCGCGCCAGCTTCAGCCAAAATCAGCACCATCGGAATGGTCAGCACGCTTTCAATAATCAGTACCGGAGTGATATAGGTCATCGCGCTGGCGCCCATCAGCAAAGTCAGCACCGCTGTGCCAATCATGCCGGTATTGGACATGCCTGCCCCCAGCGCTAACACAGCAGACTGCGAAAAGGTATTTTTAAAACACCGCAGCACGGTATAAAAAGCTGCGCCGTATATCAGCAGTGATGCGCTCGCATAAACAAAAAAGTAAGACGGATACCAGATTTCATGCAGATCTTTACTGGCCAGAGATTGAAAAAGCAGTGCCGGAAGCGCAATTTTTACCACAAAGGTGCCAACTGTCCCAGCCTGATCTTTGCTCAGCAGCTGCAGGCGTACACAGAGGTAGCCTAAAACCAGTAAAAACAGAATAGGTACGATGACCTCAAAGACCATGTCAGCTGTCCTGTAACAAGCCTGCCTCCACGATACTGGATACAGGCGAAAACCGCAGCAGGCGGCTACGGTTGATGCGGAAGATTTAAAATGAAGCCGGCTGCCGAACAGCAGCCAGAGCGTTCAAAAGATTAAAAAGGCTTAAACAAATTTTTCAGACCGTGCGGCTGGCAGCGCAGATACTGTGGCGCAATAGCCACCTGCTCACCCAATTCCGCAGCAGCATGCCACGGCCAGCGCGGATCGTACAAAATTGCTCGGGCGATACCAATAGCGTCTGCCTGTTCATACTGCAAAATACCTTCGGCCTGCATGGCTTCGGTAATCAAGCCGACAGCAATGACTGGAATACTCACCGCTTTTTTCACTGCATCAGCAAAAGGCACCTGATAATTTGCATGCAAATCAATTTTTTGCGCAGCATGCAGCCCTCCGCTCGACACATGAATATACACTGCGCCTAGCTGCTCCAAAGCTTTGGCCAATTCAACGGCAGCATCTGCATCCCAGCTATTTTCACCCGCCATCCAGTCAGTTGCAGAAATGCGCACACCAATTGGGAAACCTTCCGGCACTGCATTTTTCATAGCCTGCAACACCTCTAGCGTCAAGCGGATACGGTTAGCAAAACTGCCGCCGTATTCATCCGTGCGCTGATTGCTGAGCGGTGACATAAATTGATGCAGCAGGTAACCATGCGCTGCGTGCACCTCGATCAAATCAAATCCGGCCTCTGCTGCGCGGCGCGCGGCAGCTGCAAAATCTGCGACCACCTGCTGAATTTCTTCAATGCTCAATGCATGCGGCGCGTGATCCTGCGCATTAAAAGGCACTGCGCTGGCAGACACAGTTTGCCAGCCCTGCACATGCTCCGGCGCCAGCTGGCCGCGCCCATTCCATGGCTTATCCGTTGATGCTTTGCGTCCGGCATGCGCCAGCTGTACCGCAAAAGGCATCGGTGACAGGCTTTTTACTTTGCTAAGCAAATGCTTCATCTGCTCGGCTTGACGGTCATTCCACAGGCCTAAATCTGCATAGCTGATCCGCCCCTGCGCCTGTACTGCAGTCGCTTCAATAATACACAAACCCGCGCCAGACAGCGCATAATTGGCCCATTGCTGTTCATGCCAGTAACTGAGTTCCCCTTGCTCATTGGCGGAATATTGGCACATCGGCGCAATAATAATGCGGTTGGCTAAATCCAGCCGGCCGAATTGTATCGGCTTAAATAATAAAGTCACATTATCCCTCTGCTGATCTTTTAAAATGCTTTGCTGACTGTGAAACCGGCACTCCAGTTTAATCCGTCTGCCGGTTCAAAATACCGCCCATTGCTGTCGTTGACAATCACTGAACCTGCATAATTTTTATCAAATAAGTTGTCTGCTCTGACATAAGTGCGTACTTTCCAATCTGCCTGCGCCCAAACATAGCCAATATTCGCCGAAATCACGGTATAGCTTGGAGCTGCATCGCTGTTGGCATCATCAACATAAACTTTGCCCATATAGCGTGCATCAACTCCGGCATTTAGTCCTGTTTCCGGCTGCCAGCCCAGCGATGCATAGGCTTGATTTTTAGCAATCCCGGGAATGGCATTGCCCGATGCAATAGATGAAGCCTTAGGATTTGCAGGATCTGCGGGATTGGGAATTTCGGGCACAAAAGCGTCGAATGCTGCGTCAATATAGCTATAGCTGGCCTCGGCTTTTAAATCACGCCATAACTGTTTATTCCATGACAACTCCGCACCCTCCCGTACTGTTTTATCGGCATTTCGATACGTTGCCCGTCCATCCACGGTACCGGCAGAGACAATATCATTTTGGTTTTTGCTGCGGAACACAACAGCAGTGAAATTGCCCCATGTATTTTGCGCTTTCAAGCCCAATTCATAATTATCGCTGCTGGCCGGCTGCAAATTAAAGTTCATGCCGTCATTCGCAGAATAAGCCATTTCTGTAAAAGTTGGGGTTTCAAACCCTTTGGCATAACTGGCATAAGCATTCAGCTGATCGCTGATTTTCCATGTTAATGCTGCTGAAGGTAAAACCTTGTCATAATCTGTTTTTCCGCTGTCATCGCCATTTCCAGTCACAATATAATGGTCTTTCGATTCATAATGCACATTGCTGTAGCGCAGGCCTGTATCTACCGTCCATGCAGGAAGAAAGTTCCAAGATGCCTGCACATACGGGTCTAAATTCCATAAGGTATTGTTTTCATCACGGCGCAGCGCGCCTTTTACGCCAAAACGCCCATTGGCATCAAAGTTTTCATAGCCCTTACGGTCTTCATCCATATAATCAAAAGCCAGTCCAGCTGAAAACCGGGTATTTGGCAGCAGATCTTTGCTCGTCCAGCGAATATCCGTTCCATAATAATCACGGCTAAAATCAATAACGCCGCCGGCATGACGCGGATTAAGCTGCGGCGCTTTGGGAATCGACTGATACTGCACGACTTCGCGCTGTCCGGCATAGACCATCATGTACAGCTCTTGCTGGTCATTAATCGGCTTATTCCAAGTCAGCCCTGTTTGCGTCTGCTGAATAGTTTTGCGCACATCATAGCTATTGCTGGCATCATTCACCTGTTTGGGATTTTGCTGCCACTGTGCGCGGGTCAAGCCTTGCGGATCATCAGCATTAATATCGGTATTGTTCAGCAGCCAATTCACTTTTGAACCGTCTGCTAAATTCCACGTCAGTTTGGCGTTGCTCAAGGTTTTATAGGCGGTACTGTGATCACGGTAGCCGTCTGTGCCGAAATAGGACGAGCTGACGGTATATGCCGGTTCGCTCGACTTTTCAGAACCGCCCTGCAGCACCACATCGGCACGGCTTTTATTATGGCTGCCGCCGGCATAACCCAGTTCAATGGAATCTTTGCCTGAGCCTTCTTTGGTGCTGGTTAAAATCACGCCGCCGGAAGAATTGCCGTACAGTGAAGAAAATGGCCCGCCCAGCACTTCGATATGATCCAGACTGTTCAAATCAATATTTGAGGTTTGCCCCTGTCCGTCCGGCATGGTCGCGGGAATGCCATCCACATATAACCGTATACCGCGTACACCAAAAGTTGAGCGCGCGCCATACCCGCGCATGGACAGCTGCAGATCCTGCGCGTAGTTTTCACGGTTATTAATCTGCAGTCCGGGAATGCCTTTGAGCGCTTCGCTTAAATTCACTGACAAATCATTGGGATGCTCAGGCCGATCAATCCGGTAAACAGAAGCCGGTGTATTTAGCCAAGCGGTATCGGTGCGTGCCGCTTCAATGGTAATGACAGGAAGCAAAACAGGTTCCGTAGAACCTGTTTCTGCATAGAGGCTTTGGCAGATGCTTGCCGCCAGTCCAAGTAAAGTCATTTGCACAGGACGATTTAACGCTTTACTTGCCATCAGGACACCTGCTTGCTCAGATCATTAGAAGATTACTTTAGAGCTTAAACCAATTAAGAAAGCATCATCAACTTTGTTTGTAGCGCCAGGGTTAACTACATATTGTAAATTCGGGCGCAGCATCAGCCATTTGGCTGGATTGTAGCTGTAATTCAGTTCAATGTTATATTCCGCATGCGCATCATATTGCGCTTTGCCTTCGGCAAAACGTTCATTCACATGTACACGGTTCACACCGAAGCCGATATAGTCATTGGGCAGCGCTGCAGATAAGCCAACATATTTCAGGCCGATTTGCTGTGAATTATCCACTTTGTTGGTAACGCGGTCATGCCAAGTAAAATTGGCGAAACCATGCAGCCCCTGCTTGCCTGCACCTGTTGAAGTGAGCTGCTGCTCCACAGCCAGCCAGCCGGCAAAAGTGCGGTCTTGCTGCTCGCCCGTTTGAATGTCTTTCTGGTTTTTAACATCATCTGCCGTATTGTACATACCGCCGACACGGTAACTGCCCGGCAGGCCATTCACCAATGCTTTAGGCGTCCAAATCATTTCCACAGGAATCGTTACACCATCGGCATTCTCTGTATCTAAATTCCAGCCATGGCGTTCCAATGCATTTTCTGGGTTGTATTCATACACCCCCACTTGTGCAGCCAATTCAGGTGTCGCCTGATATTTCACACGGCCGCCCCATTGCGCTACTGGCGTGTTCATCCAAATATTGCCTTGCCATTTGCCCATTTGCGCAGCGCAAAAAGCATTGCTTTGAAAATCGCAGCCCATCACGTTAAAGTCCATACCTAAGCCTAAACGGCCGGCTTTAATGTTGATGCCTTGTTCCTTAAAGTTCTTTTCGATCGACAATTCTGACAACCGGCTTTTTTGATTGCCGCGGCCATAATTGGCTTGCACATTGGCCCATTGCGGCGCAGATGAATCCTGTAAATCATCTAAAGTCGTGCTTTGGCCTTGACGCGCAGTCATCACCGCGCGCACGGTTACGCCATCCCAGCCTGCCAGTTTTTCTAGATCTAATTGTGTACCAAGCCAAAGCTGGCTGGCTACAGTTGCTGAGTGCCCAGGATTACGTCCGCCATCTGCAAGATATGCAGCATCCGCTGCAATGTTTGCTTCAAACTTCACGCCTTGCTGTGCAAGTTCGGTACGTTTGCCATCCCAATCACCCAACATATACTGACCTTTTGGATCAAATGCATCTGCGGCATTAGCATGTGTCATTGCGGCCACAACCAACGCGGGCATTAGAGCTAGACTGAATTTTTTCATCGGAAAACCTAAATCTGGAGAAAATACAGATTAAAGCCCAAGGGCTTGAAATCTAATGATGTAAAAATTACATAACTTTTCACATTCCATCTCAGCATATTTTTTATTATTAATTAAACTTTTTCTTATAACTTTAATTAAAACAACTAAAACTTAATTATAAAAAATAATTAATCATTAATTTACAAAAACTTATAAACATTACACCTGTTTAAAACAATGCATTCCGATGACTTTTTCACCATCACACTTTTTGACCGAACAATTTATTTCTAAATGACATTTACGGCATTCAAACAGATCTATCAAGTAAAACGCTGAAGATGCGGTTTTGCCAAGCTTGCAATTCTCCCCAATGAACCCAATATTAAACGCATTATTGAGACTGTATTACACTCCCCTATGCCTGAATTACCAGAAGTAGAAACCACCAAAACCAGCTTATTGCCCTTACTGGATGAAAAAGTACTCAAGGTAGATGTTTATCAATCCAGTTTGCGCTGGCCTATTCCTGACGATATTCAAAAATTAGTTGGGCAAAAACTGCTGAAACTCAGCCGCCGCTCTAAATACATTTTGGCGGAATTTGAGCACGACAGCATGCTTTGGCATTTGGGCATGTCGGGAAGTTTCCGTATGTGTGACGGTCATGATGAATTGCGCAAGCACGATCATCTGGTGATTCAGTTTGAAGATATGCAATTGCGCTATCACGACCCGCGCCGTTTTGGCTGTATTCTGTGGCTGGATCAAACCTCACAAACCAAACTGATTGATACTTTGGGGCCTGAACCTTTAAGTGATGACTTTAATGCAGACTATTTATTTAATAAATTTAAAAATAAGAACACCGGCATTAAAGTAACGATTATGGATAATCATGTCGTCGTTGGTGTTGGCAATATTTACGCGACAGAAAGTCTGTTTAATTTAGGGATTCATCCAGCACAGCCCGCATCCAGCTTAAGCATGGCCCAAGTTGAAAAAATGGTGATTGAGATTAAACGCATTTTGAAACAAGCGATTGATCTGGGCGGCTCGACCTTGCGGGATTACAGCAACGCCATGGGTGAAAATGGTTACTTTCAGCAAACCTTGCTGGCCTATGGGCGTGCCGGTGAAATGTGTGTGAACTGCGAAACCACTTTGGAAAATCTAAAGCTGGGACAGCGCGCCAGTGTGTTTTGCCCTGAATGCCAACCCTTGAAAAAGGTTAAAATGACCAGCAAGAAAGCAATTAAAGGAAGCAAAGCATGAAATCTGCCATCGTTCGCCATATTTTAGTGAAAGACAAAGAACTGTGCGAGCAGCTGAAAAAGAAAATTAAAGGCGGCGCAGACTTTGCCAAAATTGCCAAACAGCATTCTACCTGCCCTTCCGGTAAAAAAGGCGGTGAACTCGGCGAGATTAAAAAAGGTCAACTGGTTGGCCCAATCGATAAAGCCGTTTTCACCTTGCCTGAACGTGAGCTGCATGGCCCAATCAAAAGCCAGTTTGGCTGGCATTTACTCGAAATTAAATTTCGGATGGATTGATAGTCATTTCAGAGACTTGTGCTCAAAAAAATCGCTTTTATGTCTATTCTTTAAATACTTCCTTATTACTCTTATTCAATAAAATAAGAGTAATAAGGAAAAAAGATGGGCTTATACTTTCATTATCGTTTAGGGGTTCTAAAAGGCAAAAAAGTTGTTCTTGTTCGAGAAAAGCAGAAAATTATTCAAAGTTTATTTGACGATCCACTAATCGATCCATTTAAAGAGATGATGAATGCCATCACAGTAGATGGTCAAACAGCACAAGAATCAAAATGGTATAACTATTCAACGCACCTAACTGTTTTTAGTGAAAAGCACCGCGATTTAAGCTTTATTCTAGGACTGTCTGAATGGAGTGATAAATATAAAGAGAATGAATGCTTTTTTTATTCCATAGAGGAAAAGTTCAATTTCATGAGCCTAAATTTTCAACTGGCGATTTGATATTTGATGGTTTAAAACTTAGTGACTGGTATGTTTTTCAATCAAATAACTGTGTATTTTTCAACAATTTGGATGACTTTTTAGCCCAAATTATTCAACAACATCATGGTAATCTAACAAGTGTCATCATCCCGTTTAAAAGATACGAAGATCTATCTGATATCGAAAATCAGCTCAAAAGAGGGACTATTTTTAATAATACTCATATAGTGACAGAAAGTTTGGAAATAATATTTCCTCATTTTAAAGATATTGATATCGCATTAAAAGTCACATTCCCGAGCAATCAATTAGCCCTATTCTTAGAAAAAGCAGAAACACATATCTTTGAAGTAACTTTTTAATTTAGACAAAAAACGGCGCATTCCGCGCCGTTTTTTAATGCTTAGATTGCCTAAATGACATTAAACTTGCGGACGTTTTTTCAATTCGTCGCGAATTTCACGAAGCAATTCGATATCTTCTGGAGTTGGTGCTGGAGCTGGCTCTTCCACCTTTTGGCGGCGCATTTTGTTCATGACTTTTACCAGTAAGAATACCACCCATGCCAAAAGTAAGAAGTTAATTAAAATCGTTAAGAAATTACCATACGCTAAAACATTCAAACCCGCATCTTGTGCCGCTTTTAAGGTTGTTGCATTTGTCGGATTATCACCCAAGACTAAGAACCAGTTCGAATAATCAACATCACCGCCTAAAATCCATGAGATAAATGGCATGATGATGTCTTTCACCATAGAGTCAATGATCTTCCCGAATGCACCGCCGATGATCACACCGACAGCCAAGTCCATCACGTTGCCTTTAACGGCAAATTCTTTAAATTCTTGAATAATACTCATGTGATCTCCAGAAATTTTTTCAGCTTTAATTTTGTGATGCAGTATACATTATATGCATACCCGCATTTCCACCTAATTTACTTGGTTTTTATCAAATTCTAAATGCCGTGTATAAAAATACACACAAATCGTTATACGTACGATCTGCCAGAGGTTTCAAGCTTATTATGCACTTGTGACTTGCTGAATACAGCTGCCGAGCATCTAATTTGTTACCCTTACAAAATCACGCATAAAAAAACCGCTAACCTAAGTCAGCGGTTTTTTCGGAACGATAAAATTAACCGTTACGGTTACGTTTACGTTCGTTTTCAGTCAAGTAACGCTTACGGATACGGATAGACTTCGGTGTTACTTCAACTAATTCATCATCTTCAATGAATTCAAGCGCTTGTTCAAGCGTATATTCAATCGCAGGAACAAGAGTCAACGCATCATCAGTACCAGAAGCACGTACGTTTGTTAACTGTTTCGCTTTAGTTGGGTTAACAGTCATGTCGTCTGAACGTGAGTTAATACCCACAATCATACCTTCATAAACTTCTAACTGCGGCTTAGCAAATAGACGGCCACGGTCTTGTAAGCTGAACAATGCATAGCCCAGGCAAGTACCTTGAACCATAGAAATCAACACACCGTTTTGACGTTTCGCAACAGTACCTTGTTTCATTGGACCGTAGTGCGAGAAGCTTGAAGTCATGATCCCTGTACCAGAAGTCATGGTCATGAATTCAGAACGGAAACCGATTAAGCCACGTGAAGGGACAGTTGCCTCAATACGGATACGGCCTTTGCCGTCAACTTCCATATTGGTCATTTCGCCCTTACGGTTACCCATCTGTTCCATTACAGCACCTTGATGCTGATCTTCAACGTCAAAAGTCACGTTTTCGTATGGTTCTTGCATTTCGCCATCAATCTCTTTCAAGATTACTTGCGGACGAGATACACCCATCTCAAAGCCTTCACGGCGCATGTTTTCAATTAAAACTGAAAGGTGAAGTTCACCACGGCCAGATACTTTGAAACGGTCTGGACTGTCAGTATCTTCAACACGAAGCGCTACGTTGTGGATCAATTCGCGGTCTAAACGTTCACGAATATTACGTGAAGTTACGAATTTACCTTCTTTACCCGCAAACGGTGAGTTGTTTACTTGGAAAGTCATCGATACTGTAGGTTCGTCTACAGAAAGCGCTGGAAGCGCTTCTACTGCTTTTGGATCACAGATTGTGTCAGAGATATGAAGTTCATCAATACCTGTTACACAAACGATATCACCAGCAGATGCAGTTTCAACATCGATACGCTCTAAACCGTGGTAACCCATGATTTTTAAGATACGGCCGTTACGTGTTTTACCGTCTTTATCGATTACAGTTACAGGAGTATTTAATTTCACTGAACCGCGTTGAATACGGCCAACACCGATAACACCTACGAAGCTGTTATAGTCAAGTGAAGACACTTGCATTTGGAATGGACCATCAACGTCAACCGCTGGCGGTTCAACAATGTCTACAATTGTTTGGAACAATGGAGTCATATCTTCAGCTAATTCTTCTGGAGATGGACCAGCCACACCGCGAAGACCTGAAGCATATACAACTGGGAAGTCTAATTGTTCGTCAGTACCGCCAAGGTTGTCGAACAAATCGAATACTTGGTCAATTACCCAGTCTGGACGCGCACTTGGCTTATCCACTTTGTTGATAATAACGATTGGTTTCAAACCACGCGCGAACGCTTTTTGCGTTACGAAACGAGTTTGCGGCATTGGACCTTCTTGAGAGTCAACAAGAAGAAGTACGCAGTCAACCATCGACATTACACGTTCAACTTCGCCACCGAAGTCGGCGTGTCCCGGGGTGTCCACGATGTTGATGCGGTATTCAGTATTTGTACGCGCATCAGTCCATTTAATTGCAGTGTTTTTTGCAAGAATGGTAATACCGCGTTCGCTTTCAATAGCGCCTGAATCCATGACACGCTCGATCTCACCCGCGCGTTCACCCAAAGCACCTGATTGTTGTAAAAGTTTGTCGACTAGAGTCGTTTTACCATGGTCGACGTGCGCGATGATGGCAATATTACGGAGAGTTTTAATATCTGACATGTAAATTCGATACGCTTTAAATTTGAGGGCAAATTATACAGAAAAATACTAAGTTTTTATAGTGACACTTTATTGACAATATCGATTTTTTTGACCAACAGCATGGTTTTCGGTTTTGTAATGCTGTGTAAAAGATTAGAATAGCGCCATCTAGCCTTAATTTGCCTTGCACATGTCCGATTTAAAACCCTCTCCCGCCCCAGAAAATCAACTCGATTTGGTCTATGGATTGAATGACCGTCCAAAACCATTTATCGCTTTTTTAGCCGCTTTTCAGCACTTGCTTGCGATTATTGTGCCGATTGTAACGCCTGGCTTGCTGATCTGTCTGGCGCTTGGCGTATCAAAAGAAGACACCAATATGATTCTGTCTATGTCATTGGTGATTTCAGGCATTGCAACTTTTTTACAATGCAAAAAAGTGGGACCTTTTGGTGCAGGTTTGCTGATTGTTCAGGGCACCAGCTTTAACTTTATTGGCCCAATTATTGGCATTGGCTCTGCCATGGTGGCTGCCGGTACGCCAGTAGAAGCGGTTATGGCGTCTATTTTTGGTGTTGTTATTGCAGGCTCATTCATAGAAATGGGCGTTTCGCGCATTCTGCCTTGGGTCAAAAAACTGATTACACCGCTGGTTACCGGCATTGTGGTGCTGTTGATTGGCCTGACTCTAATTAAAGAAGGCTTAATCAGCATGGGCGGCGGCTATCAAGCCATGGGCGATAAAACATTTGCCAATACCGACAACCTGATTATGTCATGCACGGTGTTAGCGCTGATTATCATCCTGAATCGTGTCCGCATTACTTGGGTAAAAAGCTCTGCAATCTTAATCGCCTTGCTGGCGGGCTATGCTCTCGCAGGGTTTATGGGCCACTTGGATTTTTCCGGCTTAAAAGATGCGCCGCTGGTGCAAATTCCAACGCCTATGCACTTTGGCTTAAGCTTTTCTTGGAGCCTATTCATTCCAATGGCATTCATCTACCTTGTAACGTCTTTGGAAGCGATTGGCGACATTACCGCCACATCTAAGCTATCCAATCAGCCTGTAGACGGCCCGGAGTGGATGAAGCGCATTAAAGGCGGTGTTTTGGTGAATGGCGCCAACTCTTTGCTTGCCGGTATTTTCAACACTTTCCCAAGCTCTGTATTTGCGCAAAACAATGGCGTGATTCAATTGACAGGTGTAGCCAGCCGTTATGTCGGCATTTGGATTGCTGCGCTTTTAGTGATCTTAGGCTTATTACCAGCGGTTGCAGGGGTGATCCAAGCGGTGCCGCAAGCCGTACTTGGCGGCGCTGTAATGGTGATGTTTGGCGCTGTGGCTGCATCAGGAATTAACATTCTGTCTGGTATTCTCTTAGACCGCCGCGCTTTGCTGATTATTGCCATTTCACTGGCATTGGGCTTAGGTGTTGCGCAAGTGCCGCAAATTTTGGAACATCTGCCTGAACTGTTCCGCAATATTTTCAGTTCCGGCGTGGCGACAGGCGGCATTGCAGCGCTGTTATTAAACATTATTCTTCCAGAAACGAAGAAATAATTTCATTTCGGGATGTACGGCGCCCAGCATTGTCTGGGCTTCGTTTTTACTTAGGAGTAGCAAACGATGGATCCAAGAAGTGAAGTTGTTCTTCGGCAGCAAGACCTGCTGAATGGCCAAGTGCTGTTTGCCAATGCGCCTTGCGATGAATTGCAGGCGCATCTGCCAGCTCAAGTTCAAGCGCAGTTTTGGACATGGAATTACAATGAATCTCTGTATTTTCAGAAGTTAAATGCGCCGGTGCATTTTGGTATTCATACTCCGGAAGCTGCTTTTGAACAGGCCGTGATTTTTGTGCCAAAGTCAAAAGAGCTGCTGAATTATCTGCTTCATACCATTACCAGCCGCTTAGCTCCGGGAGCATCAGTATTTCTGGTTGGTGAGAAAAAAGGCGGCGTAGAACGCGCAGCTAAACAGCTTTTGCCGTATGGCAGCGCCATTAAACTGGACAGTGCACGCCACTGCCAAATGTGGCAGCTGACGACAAATGTACAGCCGCAGTTAAAACCGCTGGATAGCTGGGTGCAGCAATATACTGTGCCGACACCAAAGGGCGAGCTTACCGTATGCGCGCTGCCGGGCGTTTTCAGCCAAAGCAAGCTGGATGTCGGGACAGCGGTTTTCTTGCCGTATCTCAGCCAAGTCAGTGCTGGGAAAATTGCAGACTTTGGCTGCGGTGCAGGCGTAATCAGCGCATATTTAGCCAAGCTCAATCCTAAAAACCGCATTTTTGCACTGGATGTGGACGCCTTTGCGTTAGCATCCACACAGCTGACATTTGAACACAATAATCTGCTGCCAGAACAGCTCGAAATCAAGGCTGTCAGCGGCATAGAAGACGCGCCGCTATTTCTGCACGCTATCGTAAGCAATCCCCCATTTCACCAAGGCATTCATACAGATTACAATGCCAGTGAAAATCTCTGCAAAACTTCACGGCGCCACCTCAAATCCGGCGGTGAGCTGTGGATCGTAGCGAACCGTTTTTTAAATTATCCCGTTTTAATCGAGCAAAGTTTTGGTCAGTGCATTACCCAGACTGATCAGCAAGGCTTTAAAGTGCTGTTCGCCAACACTCAGAAAAAATCTTAAGGAACATCGATGAGCGAAACAACTCAACCGGCGCACCTGCAGCGTAAGCTCGGCGCCCGCCACCTGAATATGATCGCAATCGGCGGTTCGATTGGTACAGGCCTATTCCTTGCTTCAGGCGCAACGATCGCCAATGCAGGTCCCGGTGGCGCATTATTGGCATACTGCTTAATTGGGGTGATGATTTATTTCCTCATGACCAGTTTAGGCGAACTTGCCACCCACAACCCAACGTCAGGCGCATTCTTTACCTATGGGACCAAATATGTTGAAGGCGGCTTCGGCTTTGCGCTCGGCTGGAACTATTGGTACAACTGGGCCATTACTGTGGCGTTCGAACTGGTTGCTGTCCAGTTCATTATGAAATTCTGGTTTCCCGACATTCCCGGTTTTTATTGGAGCGCACTGTTTTTGGCCATTGTCTTTGCCATTAATGCGCTGACCGTCCGAGGTTTTGGCGAAAGCGAATTTTTATTCTCTTTGGTTAAAGTGCTGGCCATTATTGTCTTTATCGTTATTGGCCTATATATGATTGTTAAAATCATGATGACGCCGGATACAGCTGTATTTTCCAACTGGACTAAAGGTCAAGCGCCATTTGTCGGCGGTTTGCCCGCTTTAATTGGTGTGGCCATGATTGCCGGTTTCTCGTTCCAAGGAACTGAAATGGTCGGTGTGGCTGCAGGTGAATCCAAAGATCCGAAAAAAACGATTCCTATCGCTATTAAGCAAATTTTCTGGCGTATTCTGCTGTTTTATGTCGTGTGTATTTTCATTATCGGAACGCTCATTTCCTATGATGATCCGCGCTTATTGCAAGCCGCTTCCAGTGACAATATTGCCCTGTCACCATTTACACTTCTGTACGAAAAAGCAGGCTTTGCCTTTGCCGCCGGTGTAATGAATGCAGTTATTTTGACAGCGATTCTGTCTGCAGGCAATTCAGGCATGTATTCATCCACCCGCATGCTGTTTGATATGGCTAAAAACGGAAGCGCGCCAAAATTCTTTGCCAAACTGGATGGCCGCGGCGTGCCGATGAATGCGCTGTATGCGACAACTGCTATTGCAGCCTTATGCTTCTTAACTACATTTATCGGTGAACAGCAGGTCTTTAACTGGCTGTTGAATATGTCAGGCATGTGCGGCTTTATTGTTTGGCTGGGTATTGCCGTATCACATTACCGCTTCCGTAAGGGCTATTTAGCTCAAGGCTATAAACTTGAAGATTTGGCCTATACCGCTAAGTTTTTCCCATTTGCACCTTGGTTTGCATTCATTCTGTGCACCATTGTGGTCTTAGGCCAAAACTATCAGGCTGTATTGGACGGCGACATTGTCGGCGTAATTTCGACATATATTGGCATCTTCCTGTTCTTAGCTATTTGGCTAGGCTACAAAATCAAATACAACACCAAACTCGTGTCGTATAAAGAGATGGACGTAAAACCGATGAACCCAGACCAGCACTAAATTTTCCAATAATCCCAAAAAGCAGTCTTAGGACTGCTTTTTTATTGTGTCTATTATAAATATCTTAATTCATCAAGATTAGGCATCCTGCTGCAGCTCATCGCCACGCATGACAAAATTTCGGTCATCAATCACGATAGCTTGACGGCAAATTCCTTCATTTTTCCGCTGCTGCTCAAAAACAGATGCAGGCATGGCATCAAAACTATCAAAAAAGCAGATTTCCTGCTCATCCATCGAGTACACCAGCGAGTGATTTCCAATCCCTTCCAATGTGTCGTAATACACAATAATAAAACGGCCCTCATCAGCATATTGCTGCAGCTGCGCATACTCTAAAGCGGGCTGAACAGCAATTTGCAAATCTTTCGCTTCCTGATAGCTAAAGATCTCGGCAGCATGCTGATCTGGATCATGATCAGTAAAAAAAGCGACATCCAAACCCAGCTTTTTTAGAGCAACTGCCAACGCAATACCGAAGGTGCCATCATGATCATTATGCTTACACAGCGCGGCTAAATCAGAAATATCCAAATCAACGCCATAATGATGAAAGATCATCCATATCGCAAAAACACCGCCATTGGCCTTTAAATTTTGTAATTCATCTGGAATTTCAATACTCATCCACACTCTCTGTAAATATTTAAATTTAATATATTAAACAGCCATATTAAAACTGCGTGATAAAAAAAGCGGCTCAAAAGAGCCGCTTTTTTATTACCGAAGTAAAACTCAAATTATTGAGCATCACCTGGTTGAGCCACTACAGTACGGCTGCCAGAGATAGTCGCGAATACACGACGGTTCATAGCACGGCCTTCTTTAGTGTTGTTGTCAGCAATCGGTTGATCCCAAGCGAAACCTTGAGTAGACAAACGAGCTGGATCTACATTGTATTCATTTACAAGTGAAGATTTAACAGAGTTAGCACGAGCCAATGATAAACGTTCGTTCAGCGCACGTGGACCAGTGTTGTCTGTGTGACCTTCGATGCGAGCAGTAGCGTTTGGATATTCAACTAACTTCTCAGCAACTTTAGCGATTTCTGGTTTGTATTGATCTTTGATGTTTGATTTGTTTGTATCAAAGAACACACGAAGTTCCATGTTCAGGTCTTCAGTCAACTCTTGTGGAGCAGGCTGAACTGGAGCTACAGGAGCTACAGGAGCTACTTCAACTACAGGAGCAGCTGGTTTCAAGTGACCGCCAAGAACTACGTTAAGACCAGCTAAAGCTGTGTAGTTCCAGAAATCTTCGTCGATGTTGTAAGTAGCACGAGCTTCTGTACGCAGTGACAGAGCATCGTTCAAACGCCAGAAAGCGCCTAGACCAGCATTACCCAAAGTACCTTCTTCTGTAGTACCGCGGTAAGCGCCATTTAAGCCACGTGCAGCATCGCTATCGAATTTGTATTTGTAGTGACCAGCACCTAACAATACATATGGCTTAACTTTGCTGTCATAGTTTTTAGTGATCAAATCAGAAGTAGCATAGAAGTTACCGTTGATTTGAGTTTGTTTGTAGTCGCCTTGGTTTACGTCTACATCACCTTTTACTTGGTTGTATTCAGCTTCGAAACCTAACCATGGAGTTAATTCAACACCAAGCGCAGCGCCAACGAATAAGTCGTCTTGCAGCTCTGGGCCATTAGTAAGGTTGCCATTGCCGTTGTTGTGCTGAGAATCTTGGAAAGTGTAACCAAGCATTAATGGAGTAACAGTTACGCCTGCGTTTGCAGCAGCTAAAGGAGCAGCTACGAGCATTGCTAATGCAATACGACTCATTTTCATGGATTTATCCTCCAGAGATAAAAATTGTAGTTCAAGCTTAAGCCTAAATGTGGCTATCCTGAGATAGGCTTTCTAATACCCCAGTTTTATTTTTAAGCTATTCACGCTGAATCATACAAACACTTTCTTATTTTTCCAAGTGCTTGATTAATCTAATCAAGTAAATTATTGACAAAATTACTTACAATTTCCGTTGTAATTCGGTAATTTTTTACTCAATTTATTCTTGTGAATCGCCTATTGTCACTTGCCTTTATTTTAGCAGTTTTATCAAAACTTGAGTAATAAAATTAACTGCTCAATATTAGAAAACTTTAAAACTTCTTATTAATAGCACGATTTTTATAAAAAAAATATATAACAATAGGTCTAATACAATGTTTTTAAAGATAAAAACCGGTTTCACACTGGTTGAGCTAGCAGTTACGCTGGCTATTTTATGCATCATTGCATCTATGGCGCTGCCCAAGTTTCATCAATATATGGCGGAACGTGAGCTTCAAAGCACGCTATCCAAATTAATCTCCGCCAGCAGAGCTGCTAAACATTTAGCGCTGATCCATCACAGCAATATTGTGATTTGCCCCAGTCAAACACTGCTGCAGTGCGAGAATGCCAAATGGAATAGCGGTTTTATTTTATTTGCAGACCGCAATGCCAACCGTCAGGTTGACAGCAATGAAGCCATTTTAACTGCAGAAAAGCTGAATTTAAAATATGGCACATTGGACTGGAAAGGTACCTTAAGTTTGCCCAGCCTGTCCTTTCAAGCGATGAATGGACTGCCTATCGGTTCTAATGGAGGATTTTATTATTGCTCCTTGATGGGGCTGCGCCATCACAAACTGAATTTAAGCAAAATGGGACATACCCGTATTGAGTACCCAGCTTCCTGTTAAAACCGCTGCGTCTACTTTTTCATTTGCTTTTGCACTTTCTTTGCACTTTTTTTTCAATATACTTCTTAAATTATAAAATTTGCTTAAAACAACATCGGAGATACCACAATGACAGAGATCGTCATCCTCAGCGGCGCCCGCACAGCAATGGGCGGTTTTCAAGGCAGCTTATCCGGCCTGACCGCGCCTGAACTGGGTGCTGCAGCTATTAAAGAAGCCGTTTCCCGCGCCCAACTGCAGCCAAACGATATCGAAGAAGTCATTATGGGCTGTGTCCTGCCTGCCGGCCTCAAACAGGGCCCTGCCCGTCAAGCAATGCGCAAAGCAGGCCTGCCGGATTCCACTGGCGCTGTAACCATTAATAAACTGTGCGGTTCAGGCATGAAAGCAGTCATGCAAGCCGCTGACATGATTAAAGCCGGTTCAGCTCAAATTGCCATTGCCGGCGGCATGGAATCCATGACCAATGCGCCGTATGTCCTCACCAAAGCGCGTGCAGGCTACCGTATGGGACATGGTGAAGTAAAAGACCATATGTTCCTTGATGGTTTAGAAGATGCTGAAACGGGCCGTTTAATGGGTTCATTTGCCCAAGATATGGCAAATACAAAAGGTTATAGCCGGGAACAAATGGATGATTTTGCGATTCGCTCACTGAAGCGTGCGCAAACTGCCATTACCGAAGGCTACTTTGCTGATGAAATCGTCCCTGTGACTGTTCCAAGCCGAAAAGGTGATGTAGTGGTTGACAAAGACGAACAGCCATTTAATGCCAATATTGAAAAAATTCCCACACTGCGTCCGGCTTTTGCCAAAGACGGCACCATTACAGCAGCCAATGCCAGCTCGATTTCAGACGGTGCATCGGCCTTAGTGCTTACTTCTGCTGACAATGCGCACGCTAAAGGTTTAAATCCTTTGGCTAAAATTGTGGCTTATGCATCAAACTCACAGCATCCGTCTGAATTTACCATTGCACCAGTCGGCGCAATTCAAAAAGTATTGGACAAAACCGGCTGGAATGCGCAAGACGTTGACCTATGGGAAATTAATGAAGCTTTTGCGATGGTCACCATGTGCCCAATGGATGAATTCAAGCTGGATGCTGAAAAAGTCAATATCAACGGCGGCGCTTGTGCATTGGGCCATCCAGTCGGCTCCACCGGTTCGCGCATTATTTTAACGTTAATCCATGCATTAAAACGCACAGGCGGCAAAAAAGGCATCGCCGCGCTATGTATCGGCGGCGGTGAAGCAACAGCTGTAGCGATCGAATTAATCTAAGCAGCTGCTCCCTCTTTTTCTAAGAAGAGGCTTGCCTTTTGCACATCTTCTCTCTTTGAAAGATGGATATAAAAAATCCTCCCTATAGGGAGGATTTTTTATGCTTACATTTATTTATCAATTGATCATTTAAAGTTAAGAAATGCATTCTAGAATAAAAATTCTATCAATAAAAAAAATGGACAACGGCAATGCAGCTCAATCACTATTTAAATTTCCAAGGCAATACCGAAGCCGCTTTTAACTTTTACAAATCTGTATTTGGCGGAGAGTTTCTGAATGTAATGCGTTACGGCGACTTGCCTGCAGAAAATGGAGTCAATTTATCCGCAGCAGATCAGCAAAAGATTATGCATATCTCACTGCCCATTAATGAATTCACAGTTTTAATGGCATCGGATGTGAATGAACAATTCTGCGCGCAAACCAACCGGCCTTTCACAGCCGGCACCAACCATTATATTTCCATTAATTTAACAGCAGCCGAACAGGATAAAGCAAAACAGCTTTTTGACGCGCTGTCGACAAATGGAACACTTGAAATGCCTTTGGAAAAAACTTTCTGGGGCGCACTGTATGGCGCATTTACCGATCAATTCGGGATTAAATGGATGGTCAATTGTGAGCTGTGAAATTGCAAGCAGCATCCAAGGCGCTTCAGGTTAAACCAAATACTGATCATCCTCAACAGCTGGGCTGAACGTTACGGTTAAAGATACTCAATTTTAATGCATATTAAGCAGCGGTTTGATCCAAACGGAAAGAGGTCATGGTCAAGGAACCGCCAACCGCTTTAGCATTAAACAAGGTCAGCTCATCCTGTTCTTCCTGCAAGGCCAGCGCATACAGCATAGGATAATAATGGTCAGGGGTTGGAATCGCCAATTGGAAGGCCGCGCCCTGCGCCTGCCAGTTTATTAATGCCTGATGATCATGCTGCAATAAAAATCGCTGCATTTGAGCATCTGCTTCTAAAGCCCAATCAAATCCGTACAGATCATCCATTCTGCCATATTCGATGCGGCCTAAATTGTGGACTAAATTACCGCTGGCCACAATGAGCACACCTCTGCGGCGCAATGAGGCCAACTGTTTCGCCAGATCATAATGATATTGTGCATTTTGACTATAATCGACACTCAGCTGCACAACAGGAATATTGGCCTGAGGAAACATATGGTGCAGCACAGACCATGTTCCATGATCTAACCCCCATTCGTAATCACGATGTACATGAATGTTTTGCATAGCCTCTGCAGTGGCTTCAGCTAAAGCTGGACTTCCTGCAGCAGGATATTGCATATCAAATAAGGCCTGAGGAAAACCGCCAAAATCATGAATGGTTTTAGGGTACGGCATAGCGGTGACAGCCGTAGCGCCTCTTGTCAGCCAATGCGCAGAAATACATAGCACAGCAGCCGGCGCAGTATTCAAAGACGTGCCGATTTTATGCCATTCACGGGTGAATTCATTATCATACAGCGCATTCATTGGTGAGCCATGCCCCAAGAACAGCACAGGCATGGCCGCTGTCTTCGGAAAGTTTTCGTTCCACTGCTGTAATAAAGTTAAATCGGCGCTTTGTGTATTCATGGCTTTTACCTGCATTTCAATCTGTCCAGTCTGCTCTTTTTATTCTTCTCTTCCATCTCTGATCTTTCAACACTGTATTGCAAAAACAGAACGCTTTAGCCTCTACATAAAGTGATGTCCTTTTCAGCGCCTACACTTATCTGTTCAGTCAACGTTTGCCAATTTTTATCTATGCAAACTGATGTTCTAATCCTTTTCGGGCTATCTTAAAATAGTCATGCCCTAAAATATTTATGTATAAAAAATCTGCAGCGCTAAAAACAGCCTCTTATCAAACCATGATAAGAGGCTGCGCTGAATAATTCGCTTAGAGCAGCTCTTTACGCAACTGTTCTGGCGTTTTTATGGACAATAAAGCTGGCGCTACATCCAATGCCGTTTTTGCACCGTACTGCTGCATCTGATTTAAGCGGTAGCAGGCGCGCGCATATGCAACCAAAACACTGGCGGTAAATTCAGGATTGCTGTCTAGTTTCAACGCAAATTCTACAACTTGATTTTGCTCATCACTGGTATTGCCGCTGCGGATCACAAAACCGCCATGCGGCATTTTTTGATGATCTCTTTTCAGCGTTTCTTCATCAATAAAGTTTACCGTCGTATTATAGTCAGCAAAATAATCAGGCATGGTCACAATTGTTTGCTCAACAATCGCTGCATCTGCGCCCTCTTCAAGCACAACATAACATTCACGATGATGTTTATCTTTTGTGCTTAATTCTGGGCGTTTTCCGCTGCGCACCTGCTCAATGGCATCCGTAGATGGAATGGTATATTGAACACCTGCTTTGACGCCTTCAACACGGCGGATTGCATCAGAATGACCTTGACTTAAACCCTTACCCCAAAAGGTATAGGTTTCGCCGTCAGGGAGCAATGCCTCACCAAACAAACGGTTGATAGAAAACATGCCCGGATCCCAGCCAATCGAAATCATGGCTGTTTTCTGATTTGCAAGTGCTGGCGCATCAACGGCTGCATAATATTCAGGGATACGCGCATGTGTATCAAAGCTATCAACAGTATTAAACTGCGCAGCCAAAACGGGCCCTTGTTCAGGCAGGTCATCTTTAGATCCGCCGCATAAAATCAATACATCAATTTTATCGCGAAAATCCTGAAGTTCGTCCATGCTGAATACTGGCGTTGCAGCATAGCAAGGAGAAACAGTATTTGCCGGGCGACGGGTAAAGATACCGGCAAGCTCCATATCTGGATTTTTCTGAATTGCAGTTTCAACGCCACGGCCAAGATTGCCGTAGCCTGCGATACCTATACGAATAGTCTTTTGCATAAATACAATGCCATACAGTTATTAAAAATAAGTAAAACCACAGCTTCACAGCAGCCATGTGCATAAATGCCTTTTACTGGACAGCAATTTAACAAATTAATTGCTTAAAGGCACATATCTATAATAAATATGATTTTTCTAACAGCTGTGGCGATGTTGCTATTTGATAATAAAGAGCATGTATCTCCTTTTATTTACAGAAGGATGCGGAAGTGAATATTGCACAGCTGCAAGCCATGTGTAAATTGCATATGCCGGGCGGCTAACAACGCTCAGGAAAACTCAGCTAAGCATAAATTGGCGCATCATAGTCGTCTTACTTTTTCCACAAAAAAGCCCGCAAGAAGCGGACTTTTTTCAATTCATTGTCTTTTAAGCGCCAGTTTGGTAATGCGCTTGAGGCACTGCTGTTGACGCTTGGTAAGGATTGGTGAAATCACCTAAACCTGCCGCAGCTTCAGCAATATCTTTGCCCTCTTTAACCACAAAAGAATCAAAGCCGGCACGTTTCATATAGTTCAACACATCTTTGAAGACATCGCCCGTTGCGCGAAGTTCACCTTGGAAACCTTGGCGGCGCAGCAATGCAGCAAATGAATAGCCGCGGCCATCATTAAAGCCAGCAAAATCAATAAAGATCGTATCCAATTGATCTAGCGGAAACTGGTGATCTTCAGGAGAGACATCGACAGTGACGAAGAGCGCTTTTTTACCAGTGATATTCGCCAATTGATCTAATTGTTCAACCGTGACAACCACATCACCTTGCGGCAACACACCATCTTCACCAATCAGCTGATAAGTATTATCGGCTACTGAGCCATCTTTAGAGAGGACTTGAAGTGCGGTATTAAGCATATGCACGCTCCTTAAATGGCTGAATGCCCACACGGCGGTAAGTTTCAATAAACTCTTCACCTTCATTGCGAAGGTCTAAATACGTGTTCAGAATTTCTTCAACTACATCCGGCACACGTTCAGCAGCAAATGATGGTCCAAGAATATCGCCAATAGACGCATCATGGTCGGCGTTGCCGCCCAATGTGATTTGATAGAATTCCGCACCTTTTTTATCTACACCCAAAATACCAATGTTGCCGACATGGTGATGGCCGCAAGCATTCATACAGCCTGAAATATTCAGGTCTAAATGGCCAAGGTTGTATACAGTATCTAAGTCATCAAAACGGCGTGAAATCGCTTCAGAAATTGGAATTGATTTCGCATTGGCCAATGAACAGAAATCACCGCCCGGGCAGCAGATAATATCGGTAATAAAGCCGATATGCGCGCGCGCCAAGTTGTGCTGATCCAGTGTTTTCCACAATTCAAACAAATCTTTTTGCGGCACATCCACTAGCGCAATATTTTGTTCATGCGTTGTGCGCAATTCACCAAAGGTATATTTGTCAGCCAAGTCAGCAATCAGGTTCATTTCTTCAACCGTCATGTCGCCCGGCGCAATGCCCGCACGTTTCAGTGAAATGGTCACAATGCGATAGCCTTTGACTTTATGCGCATTGGTATTGATGTTGAACCATTGCTTGAATTTTGGCTCTGCAGCAAATTGCTCAGCAAAGTCTTCATCTGCATAATCTTGATAGTCAAATGGCGTAAAGTTTTCATCCATTTTTTTCAAGGTATCTGCATCAATTTTTAAAGTCTTGATGGTATGGGCAAATTCAGCTTCAACTTTTTCAGCAAATACAGCTGGAGTCAGTGCTTTCACTAAAATTTTGATACGCGCTTTATATTTGTTGTCACGACGACCATGCAAGTTATACACACGCAGCACAGCTTCTAGGTATGCAATCAAGTCTTCACGCGGCAAGAAATCACGAATGAAGCTGCCGATAATTGGCGTACGGCCTAAACCGCCGCCCACTTTAATTTTGTAGCCAATTTCGCCTGCTTCATTTTTTACAATATACACGCCGATATCGTGGAAAGATGTCGCTGCGCGGTCGATTTCTTCCAAAGCAGATACTGCAATTTTGAACTTACGCGGCAAGAATGCAAATTCAGGATGGAAAGTTGACCATTGGCGAATCAATTCACAGGTCGGACGCGGATCTGCAATTTCACCCGCAACCACACCGGCATACTGGTCAGTCGTGGTATTACGGATACAGTTGCCTGAAGTTTGAATCGCATGCATTTGAACTGATGCAAGTTCCTGCAGCATATCCGGAACATTTTCCAGCGCAGGCCAGTTAAACTGAATGTTTTGACGGGTTGAAACATGCGCATAGCCACGGTCAAACTCTTGGGCCAAGTCTGCCACTTTACGCAGCTGGTTTGAGTTCATCAGGCCATAAGGCACAGCAATACGCAGCATTGGCGCATAACGCTGCACGTATAAACCATTTTGCAGACGAAGCGGACGGTATTCATCTTCCGTCAATTTTCCTGCGAGATAACGTTCCGTTTGATCACGGAACTGTGCAACACGTTCATTAACCAGTTGCTGGTCAAAATCAGTATATAAATACATGGCGTACAGCTAGTAATTTCTATTATAACGGTGCACAGCATAACGAGATTTGATCTATCAAGAAAATGCGTTTTTTACATATTTCATAGCGGTTTTATTGATAAGGCTACAGAGATTTCACTGATATAAAGCAATTGCGCCATTTTAAATTTATTTTTATCTATATTGATCTTTTTCTTCATTCTTTAGCATTTATTTTCATAAACAATAAGCCTGACGGATCAGGCTTATTGTTCACAGCAAAACTTGTGACTATTTTGAATCTGGCAAAGTATAGGCCATCAGAGAATCACCCATTTTTGTGCCAAATGAACCATGACCGCCAGCCATAATAACTACATATTGCTTACCATTGGCTTCATAGGTCATCGGTGTCGCTTGACCGCCAGCCGGCAAACGGCCTTTCCACAGCTCATCACCATTGGTGACATTGATCGCACGGATATAATCATCCTGAGTTGCGCCAATGAACATCAAGTTACCCGCAGTAGAAATTGAACCGCCCAGCATTGGCACACCCATTTTAAATGGAGGCAATGGGATGCCCGGCATACTGTCACGAATGGTGCCAATGCGGCGTTTCCATGCAATTTGATGGGTTGTTAAATCTACACCTGCGACATAGCCCCAGGCCGGCTGTTTGCACGGTAAGCCAAACGGCGATAAGAAAGCATTGATTTCGACACCATAAGGCACGCCGTACATCGGCTGCACGCCGGCTTCGGTACCTGCGCCTTTAGCCGTTTGTTTGCGGTTTGGATCTTCTGGGATCAGTTTAGTGACAAATGGCAAGCCAATAGGATTCATCACTGCAATTTGACGGTCTGGGTTAACAGACATACCGCCCCATTCAAAAACACCTAAGTTGCCAGGAAAGACCAAAGTACCGTTTTCTGATGGCGGGGTGTAAATACCTTCATAGTTGAGTTTTTTGAATGACACACGGCAGATCATTTGGTCAAACATGGTTGCGCCCCACATTTGTTTATCTGTCAATTTATCTTTCGGCGCCATATCAAAATCAGAGAATGGCTGTGTTGGAGAATAACGCTCCCCTTTGGTTTGCGGGCCGCGTTTCACCATTTGCGGCACTGGGCGCTCTGTAATAGGAACAATCGCTTTACCTGTACGGCGGTCTAATACAAAGGCATTCCCTGTTTTGGTCAGCACGTAAATTGCTGGAACAATGCTGCCGGATTTATCTTTGATATCTGCCAAAGTCGGCTGTGAAGGCACATCCATATCCCATAAATCATGATGGGTAGTTTGGAAATTCCAGATCAGCTTACCGGTAGTGGCATTCAATGCCAGCATGGAGTTGGCATAACGCTCATCCAGTTCTGTACGGTTTCCGCCCCAGATATCAGGTGTGCCTACGCCAGTTGGAACATACACAATATCCAGTTTTTCATCGTACGCGAGAGGCGCCCATGCATTTGGCGAGTTATGTACAAATTTTTGACCTGGCGCAGGAATGGCATTCGGATCGGCGGCGCCCGTATCAAAGACCCAAAGCAGCGCGCCAGTGTTGACGTCATAGCCGCGAATCACCCCTGAAGGTTCTTTAGTTGAATAGTTGTCAGTGGTCGATCCGCCAATAATAATAGTAGTGCCGGTAACAATTGGCGGTGAGGTTGGAATATAGCCGCCTGGATACGGATACGGCATATCTTTTTGCAAATCGACCTGACCATTCGTGCCAAAGTCGCTGCACGGTTTTCCGCTATTGGCATTGACCGCCACCAAGCGGCCATCATTGACCGGTAAAATCACTTTTTGCGGACATTCTGCAGAACTTGATTTTTTGCTGGCCAAACTTGCCTCTAAACCTGCCGTATTATTTGCGTCATAATAAGAAACACCGCGGCAGGTTAAATGCTGATAGGTATTATCCGCTTTCAGATGCGGGTCAAACGTCCATTTTGCCTTACCGCTGACAGGATCCAGCGCAATCAGTTTTTGGTGGGTAGTGCAGATAAATAAATTATTGCCGACTTTTATAGGGGTCAGCTCATTGGTCGTTTCGCCAGAGTCGTTGGACGTTTTAGATTCGCCGGTATGAAATTCCCAAGCGACTTTTAGATTTTTTACATTGTCAGAATTAATCTGTTTCAATGGCGAATAGCGCTGTCCGTTTTGAGTGCGCCCATATGCAGGCCAATCACTGTCAGCAATGCCGGGAGTCGCCTGTGAGGATGCCGGCTGCTGTGCGCTTAATGTGCCGCGGATTTCTTGCGGATCATTAAATACAGCATAAATCATCACAGCAATTGTAATTGCCAGCGAACTGCCTAGCGCAATTTTAGCGCCTTTACTGTCGATAAAGCCGCGTGTTGCCGCCGGGACCAGCAGCAGCAAGCCAAACAGTCCTAAAATATCTAAACGGGGCGCCAGTGCGTAAAAGTCTGAACCAACTTCCCATAGCCCCCATATTACTGTGCCAAGCACCAGCCCAGCGTATACCAGCAACGCTGTGCTGTGCAGCTTGTGTAAAAGCGCAGCGGTCGCTAAGAACATCAGTCCGGCAATAATGTAATACCAAGATCCGCCTAAAACAGCCAGATATATCCCGCCGATTAGTAGAATCAAACCGAAAATTGCCGCAAGGGCAGCGCAAAAGGTGGTTAAACCTGAACGCGCATATGCTGTACTCATGTCATTCGCCTTATTTTAATTTTCTGTTTAAGTCATTATGCTCAGCATTCCTGCCTGAGCGCCCATTTTTGGCTGGATTCGTAATTGAATCGATCCGTGAGTTAAAACTGTTAAATTAAATTGAAATGCAGTTATTTAAAATTTGATGTATGCGTTTTGCTTAATTTTGCCGTACCGAAGCTCAAATGCTTAATGCCGGCTGATGCAAATGCAGCCGCGTAAACATTAGAATTCAGTTTGAAATTTAATGCCGCCCAGCCATGCGCTGTCGCCATTTTTATAGGCGCCAACATGCCGCACATACTGAATATTCGGACGCACAGTGAGCCAATTGGCTACATGAATGCCATAATAAACTTCAGCATCATATTCTTCATTTTGCAGGCCGCGCGCATCCACCGTGCCGCTGGCGACACGGGCTGCATTCACATCATCATTAATACTGATCCGGGCGAATCCCAGCGCCAATTCATCTTGCGGCCGCGCATTAAACATGCCTTTATAAACCAGTCCGATATTTTGCATATTGCTGACCTGATTGGTTTTTGAATCATGCACCGTAGCGTTAATAAAACCGCTCAGACCGCGCGATGCATCATCTTGATGCGCAGTCAGCTGCTGTTTGGCCACCAGCCAGCCGCCTTGTTTATGTGCGTAATTATCAGGATTGATGATTTCCGAAGCATCTGCTGTGCTGTAGTAATAGCCTGCACGGTATTCACCCGGCAGCCCATTCAAAGCGGCTTTGGGCGACCAAACCAGTTCGATCGGCAAAATTGCGCCATGTGAGCCGTCAGCGCTTAAGTTCCAGCCCTGACTGCGTTTGAGATTATCGGGATTGTATTCATAAGCGCCCACTTGGCCGTACAGCTCTGGGCTAAGATTGTATTTAACACGGGCAGCCCACTGTGAAACCGGCCAGTTGTACCATTGATCGCCCACCCAGTTGCCAACTTGCGAACCGCATAGGGCTAAATTTTGAAAATCGCAGTCAAAAGTATTGAAGTCTTCGCCTTCACCAAAACGGCCAGCTTTAATATCGAGTTTTTGATTGAGGAATTTTTTCTTGATCCACAAGTCTGTAAGACGCCATGTTTGACCGCGCCCCCAAACCTCTTGGGCTGCGCTTAAATGGCCATCTAATGCATCTGCAGTTTGTGAAAGCGAATGCCCATTGCGTTCTGTAATATTGATTTGCGCTTCGGTATCCTGCCAGCCGAGAATTTTCTGCAAGTCAAAATGCGCGCCTAGGGCAAATTGATCCGCATATTCTGTGCCGTGGCTGGATGCATGTTTAGCGTGCAGCACAGTGGCCATTTCACCAGTGTAGCCCAAGCTAAAATCGTAACCTTGATTTTTTAAAGCGCTGCGCTGCCCTTGCCAGTCGCCGAGCATCCATGGGCTGTCCTGCTGCAGCGGCTCAAAGGCATTCGCCGCTGTGGAGGCCAGCAGCTGAGCGGATACAAGCAAAGCGCCGCCTGTAATGGTCCAGACTAAACGGAAATCGTGCATATCTCTGCAAGCCTTTATAATTATGTGATTACTATCAAGGCTACGCTTATTTATTGTGTACAATATAACTGAACGATCACTTTTTGTTCTGTTTTTGTGAAACATTGTCGGGCCATTGTCCTGCCCCCAGCGCCTGCCCAGTAAATGCATAACGCATGTGTGAGCGGGAAAACTTAATTGGGCAGGCCAATTGAAGCTCACTGTTTCCCGGCTGCGCATGCACCGGCACCGGCACGACCCAGCCCCGCTGCTGCGCAAGTTCACCCTGCAGCGCTTCATTCAGCGTCAATACAGGCTCAACACAGCAATCAGCAGCTGCAAATTTTTCGCGCCAATAGGCAAAATCATACTCAGCAATTTTATTCTGTATCGCTTGCTTCACCTGCTGACGATCATGTGTATCAAATGACGCGCCTTTTTCAGCCACAACTGGCAATTCTAGAAGCTCTGCCAAACCCAGCATAAATTGCGGTTCCAAACTGCCCACAGAAAAATAGCGGCCATCGCGGGTTTGATAATAGTCATAAAATGTGGCGCCATTTAAATGCGCTTGTTCAGGCATTGGCTGTTCTTGACCAGCCAAACAGGCTGCCGCAGACAGATTATTTAACGCTGCGGCGCAGTCAGTCATTGAAATATCAATATACTGCCCCAGACCGCTGTGCTGGCGCTCAATAACTGCAGCCAGAACAGCGATGACGGCATGCAATGAACCGCCGGCAGTATCAGCCACCTGAATACCCAATGGCGGCGGCCCATCTGCCTGCCGGCCGCTATGTCCAGCTATGCCGGATAGCGCCAAATAATTAATATCATGTCCGGCTCGGTCTTTATAATGACCTGTTTGCCCATAACCAGTAATAGAACAATAAATTAATTGCGGATGAATTTTTGCCAGACTTTCATAATCCAAACCAAGACGCTGCATTACTCCCGGACGGAATTGCTCCACAACAATGTCATATTCAGAAATTTTCGATTTAAGCAGTGCAAGGCTTTCAGGATTTTTTAAATCTAATGTCACTGACTGTTTATTGCGGTTTAAATAATTGTGCGAACATGCCTGTCCATGAGAATACGGCGGCATCAGACGAACTAGATCTGGACGTGACGGTGATTCAATATGCACAACCTCTGCCCCCATATCTGCGAGATACATGGTGGCGAATGGACCCGGTAGCAGAGTGGAAAAATCAAGAACTTTCAAACCTTTTAGTGCATATGTCATTGGAGTTTTAACTCTATTTATATTGCTTTTCAGGCATATTAGAAATATAAAACTCTTAAAACAATGTCATGTTCAGCCATTTACCTTGATAGTTTCGGCAATTTACCATGTAAAAATGGTAAAATTACTGTTGTAAATTGCCATAAATTATTTTTTTAGCGTCATTTAGGTCAAGCATTCGTGAACATTAAAGAGACTGAAGGAATTAACATGAGCCGCGATACGATTAGTATCCATTTCGTCAATGCAGCCCTCTCCGGCGTGAAGCGCCTAGGGATGGATGTCGAAACTTTGCTGTCTCACGTTGGCATTGAAGCAGAACTTCTGCGTCAACCTAAAGCGCGTATTTCTCCGGAACAATACACCCGCTTTATTAAAATGCTGTGGATGGTGACTCAGGACGAGCACGTTGGCTTTGACATTCAGCCGCGCCGTTTGGGCACTTTTGCCATTATGTGCCAGTTGATTATTCATGCAAAAACACTGGGTGATGCGCTGGAACTGTCTTCACAATTTTACAAACTGTTTGGCGACGAATGGTCGGTAACGCTGGAACGTGATAAGCACGAAGCGCGTTTGGTGCCGCTGATTCCAAAAAGCATGGATCCAGACCATTTTATTACCGAAAGCATGCTGATGATCTGGCATGGTTTAGCATCTTGGCTGATTGAACGCCGTCTGCCTTTAGAACGCGTTCATTTTGGTTACAGCCGCCCTGATCATGCTGATGAATACGATGCGCTGTTTTTTGCGCCAGTTATGCAGTTCGATGCGCCGCGCACTGAGATTACTTTTGCCGCTGACTATCTCGATCTGCCGATCCGTCAAAATGAGGAATCGCTGGAAGAGTTTTTAAAAGCCGCACCTGCACAGCTGCTGGTAAAATTCAAAAACACCAACTCGCTTACTTCACGTATCCGCGAAGTATTAAAGAGCCAAATTGGTGAAGAAATGCCAACACTTAACGATGTAGCCTCTATGCTGTACTTATCTCCACAAACCTTACGCCGCCGCTTGGCTGCCGAGGGTAAGAGCTACCAAGGCGTGAAAGATGCCCTACGTCGTGATGCTGCCATTCACTTGTTGTTAAATCCAGATTTGACACTAGAAGATGTCGCGCAGCAAGTGGGCTTTAGTGAAACCAGTACATTCCACCGTGCATTTAAAAAATGGACCGGTGTGACACCAGGCCTATACCGCCAACTCCATGGCTATCACTAAGCTGCTATTAATTAAAAAATAGAAAATGCAAAAACCTGATTTCGATCAGGTTTTTTATTGAGTAAAATCCGCGCGGTCTCTTTGACAAAGCGCCGGATCAACTGGGGTGATCACTCGTTTTCCATGCTGAATCCGATGCATCTCTGCTTTGGTGACCTGAAAGTTTCGATCATATTCACACGCTAACCCACCCGTTCCTTCATCTAATGGATGAATGCCGTAAATCATATAGAGATAAAA
>JASLHF010000147.1 GCA_030152275.1 Acinetobacter sp.
GTTTAAATAACATTTATTCTAAACTTGGTCTACCAATCTTCAAGGGAAAATTAAATATAAGTTACAATCTCAATAAAGATCTTTTTTTATTGCGTGATCAAAGTGAAAAAAATAATCATGAGAAATTAGTTTTTCCATATATGTTATCCATTATTGAACAACAAAGAATTTTAGATAAATTAACTATTAAAAAATTAACAGCAAAAAGCAAATTTTTAATTGAAGGTTTTCCTAATTTTTATATAAAACAGCTAATGCCTTTACTGTATCAAAAATGGTATTCAGCATGCTTCATGAATAAAGAATCCAGCACATCTTCATCCGTCTGGGGATCATATGGATCAAACCATACGGGTATCTGTTTAATCTTTAATTCAGAAATCAAAAATGAGTCTTTAACTTTAGGGTTATATACCCCTAAGTTCAGTAATGAATCCAATACATATAAGCAAAGACTTACACCACAAAAGTTTTATTGTATCGAATATGGTAAAGAACCTAATTCTTTTAATTTATTTACATCTTTAGGTCGTATTAACAGGCTTGATTTAGATAGAAATTGGCTAATAAATTTTAAAGGTGAAACCAGTTATTTAAGAAGTACAATTTTTCAAAACTATGAGTGTTGGCATGAAAAATATCATGATAATTTTATTAAAAATATAACTAGAAAATCAAAAGATTGGTGTTATGAAAATGAATACAGGTTGATTTTAGATGAGTTTTGCTATGATTACTCAAACTCTAAAGATAGGACATTAAAGTACGAATTTTCTTCTTTAAATGGACTAATTTTTGGAATTAATACTCCTGAAAAAGATAAAATTAAAATTATAAAAATTATTGCTCAAAAATGTCGCGAGAATAGTAGAACTGACTTTAATTTCTATCAAGCCTATTTTTGCCATAAAACTCAATCCATACAACATATGCCCCTGCATCTTATTAAATTTAAATTTTAGAATCATCAGAACACATGACCTTTGACATAAATGCCATCCATTCATTAGGGACACACGGACATACCTTCTAACCAACAAAGCGGTTTTATTACTTTTTCCCCGACAAAAGTAAGGCAAACATTTTCATTACCCTCATCCCAACCTTCTCCCAAAGGGAGAAGGAGCTTTCAACAAACTTTATAATCCATGCATCAATCATCCACAAAAAAAGCCCCATCAGTAGAGGCTTTTTAAAGAGTCTGCAACGCTTAAGCCAGCACATACTCCCAAATCACGTAGCCAATCCCAAAGCCGAGCAATGAGTATGCCGTAATAATAAAATACACAAAGCTTGCTTTATTTTTCTTCGTCCAGAAACTCATAACACCATCTCAAATTAGCTCAAACCACATTATACTAACGGCATTTAGCGCCAAAGTTAAACACTATAAGCATTTAATTTTTAAAATTTTTAGAATAAAAAAACATCATTTCCGCCTTCTAAAGTCAATATACAGATTTAAGCTTTTTTTCTAATACAGATGCCTCATCTGTTATTTCATCACGCAACAAAATCAGCTAAAAATACCTTGGGAGTATTTCAGCAATAAAGGAAAAACTACAGGAGAAAATGTAAACTTTATTTAGGGTACTGGGCATTCAGACATGGTACAGGCTTGCGCCGCCCGCCAAGAAAGAACCTAAAAATCAGCATAAATTACTTCATACCAAAAATCAGCTTTAATCCGAGTGCAGTCATCACTGCTCCGGCAGCGCGGTCAAAAACCGCTTTAAACTTTAGATACACACGGCGCGGTTTTTCCGCCGACAAAGCCACAGCGACCAATGAACACCAGCCTGCATCAATAAAGAAACACAGTACAGGCAAAACCACATAAAAATAGCTTGGAATTTCTTTCGGCAAAAGTGCCGTAAAAATACTGGCGAGCACAATCGCAATTTTCGGATTCGATAACTGGGTAATTAAACCCGTGGTATAGGCGCGGCGCAGCGACATTTGCGAACTGCTGTCATCCCCTGCATCAATCGGTTCTTTGGCATGTTTAATAATTTTAAATGCCATCCACAGCAAATATAAACCGCCGCAGATTTTTAACGCCAAATAAGCTGAAGGCACCGCCAGCAAAAAAGCCTGTAGGCCCAATACTGCAAGCAAGCCAAAAACCGCTGCTCCAGTGCCTGTACCCAAGGCCGTAAACAAACCATGTTTACGTGAAATCGCAATGGAATTTTTAGCCACATAAATAGACGTCGGCCCCGGACTCATTGCACCCAGCATCAGCGCGGCAGCAATTGAGCCCAATATCCAAAATGATTCCAAGCGATACCTCAGTGCAAAATACAAAAATTTAAGTCGGCATATTCTACGCTGAAACAATTTTAGAAAAATACACTATTCACAGGATTTTTGATGCGTTGAGCATTTTTAGCTCAAGCTAATCATTGTTATTTTCTATAGTATAAAATACACTTGTAAAATTATTATTCATCCACTTCCTCAAATCTATAACAGACTACAAATCTAGAGCAATAACTCAATTATTATTTTAATTTCAATGTTTTAATTATATATTAAAAATTACTACTGCATATAAAATATCCAAAAAAACCATAATTCTTAAATTTTCCATCATAAAAAATTGTCGATTTAACATCCACTTTTAATATTTTTTTCATATATAAATACACATACTAATTGTATGGATTAATTTATTTCCATTTTTTGAGGGCGAACAATGCAAAATAAAAAACGTATTCCTTTGGATGCTTCATCTTCCCATCTTTGGATTGTAGGCGGCGGAATTGCCGGCATGGCCGCAGCAGCGTTTGCGATCCGTGATGCCAAAGTTCCAGCGAAAAATATTCACATTTTAGAAGAACTTGATGTATCCGGCGGTTCAATGGACGGCGGCTTAACACCGCAAACAGCGCATAAGTGGGTCACTCGCGGCGGACGCATGCTGACGGATGAAACCTATTTGTGTTTATGGGATCTATTTTCCAGCATTCCATCTTTAGAAAACCCGGATATTTCTGTGCGTGAAGAATGCCGTCAGTTTAACGAGCAGGTCAAAACGCATGCACAGGCCAGATTGATTGATGCCAGCCATACGATTGTGAATGCAGAAAAACTGGGGCTCAATACCCTGCACCGCGCGCAAATGCTGCGCTTATTGGCGTCCAAAGAAGATAAAATCGGCAGCCGCCGTATTGATGAATTTTTTGATGATGCCTTTTTTAACACCAATTTTTGGCGCATGTGGCGCACCACTTTCGCGTTTCAAAAATGGCACAGCGCTGCTGAACTGCGCCGCTATTTTCTGCGGTTTATTCAAGAATTGCCGCGCATTCATACGCTAGGCGGAGTTAAACGCACCAAATACAATCAGTATGATTCGATGATTTATCCGCTGCAGCGCTGGCTGACCGAACAAGGAGTCGATGTACGCCTGAACAGCTATGTGACGGATGCAGATTTTGTCAGTGATGACGACAGTGGACAGCGCCGCGCCGTACGCTTACATGTCAAAGTGCCTGAGGGTACGGAACAGATTGAACTCAGCGCGCAGGATTTGGCTATTTTCACTTTAGGCTCAATTACTGCAGACTCCCGCTACGGCGGTGACCATGATGTTCCGGCGCTTATCCGTGACCGTGAAGACCACGGCTGGAGCTTATGGGACACTTTATCGAAAAAATATCCAGACTTTGGCCGCCCAATGTCATTTTACGGCAATGTCGATGAGCATAAGTGGGAGTCTTTCACGCTGACCATGCAAGATGACACACTGCTGAAACGTATTGTGGAATATAGCGGCAATGAGCCGGGCACAGGCGCATTAATGACATGGTTCGAATCTGGCTGGCATTTGTCGATTGTCGTTCCGGCACAGCCTCATTTTGCGAACCTGCCTGAGGGCACATTTACGCTTTGGGGCTATGGTTTTGAGATTGACCATATCGGTGATTACATTCAAAAACCAATGTCTGCTGCAACCGGTCAGGAAATTTTAACTGAACTGGTGAAACAGCTGGGCTTTGACGATATTTTAGCGCATGTGCTGCGCACCACCTCGGTCACCACAGCCATGATGCCTTATGCCTCTGCCTTATTTGCCTGCCGTAAACCGGGCGACCGGCCGCAAGTCATTCCGCAAGGGTCGCAAAACTTTGCGTTCTTGGGCCAGTTTGTTGAAATTGAAGATGATGTGGTCTTTACCGTGGAATATTCAGTACGCGGCGCCATGATCGCCATTTATGAGTTCTTTGCTGTAGCGCGTGAAATTCCAGAGATTTATAACGGCCTGCTCGATCCTAAAGTCGGACTGAAAGCCCTAGAAACAGTTTTTCACTAAACTGAAATAAACTCTACTGAACTGCATCAAACCTATACGGGCAGGCGTTTTCAGCATAAAGTGCCTGCCCGTTTCTTTACCTGTTTCTTTACCCGTTTCACGCAGGTACTTCAAAGATCTTAGTTTGAAGTATTCTTCTCAGCCATTCAGAGCATCTGTGTCCTGCGTACCTGATCAGTTGGGCATTTTCTAAATATACTTCTTATCAATATTCTTCGGTCTGCATAGCCTCAATATTTCAGCAGCAAAGCCAATCTTCAACCCGCAACGCTAAGCCTATGCAATTAACAAGCAAAATATTCCAAACATAAAAACTCGAGCTATCTCCATAGGAATTACCTAGATGAATCACCCAGCAATAATTGCGGTTCAAGTAAAAAATCGAATTCGGTACTTTAATTTAATTGATCGGCCAGCTATTCCATTGCATGATAAAGCCATTGCATTTAAAGATTGAAAATAATGAAACTCGCAGAAGCACTTCTGTTGCGTAGTGATTTACAAACTAAACTTGCATCACTGCAGCAGCGCATCAATAACAATGTACTCATTCAAGAAGGTGATGCACCCAGTGAAGATCCTAATGCATTAATTCAAGAAGCCTTTGTGGTGAATACCGAGCTGCATGGCCTCATTGAGAAAATTCATGCCACCAATGCACAGGCAAAAACCAGTTCAGGCCGCTCCATGCTTTCGGTACTGAATGAACGAGATTTATTGACCCAGCAGCATCGTATACTGCAGCAAGCCATCGACAGCTCACGTCGTGAAAATGGCCGCTATAGCTCAAGTGAAATCCGTTGGTTAAAAACCATTTCCGTGGCTGACCTGCAAAAACAGGCGGATGGCATTAGCCAACAATTACGTCAAAATAATTTAGAGATCCAAGCCTCAAATTGGCAGATTGATCTGATTTAAACATTTGAACTTCGGTTCATTCCAGTTCGGGCATACTGGGCGAGTGCAAGGCCTTTTCCGCGTTTGTAAGGCTTTAATTCAACAAACGCTTGCAAGAAGTAAGGCGTCTGCTTCACATTTTTTACAATTCTGACGCAGCACAATGCATCTCTTACTTCTTACATTTCACTTGGCACAACCATGCACTGACAGTATGTCCACCTTATTTAGCGTCCTATATTCTGACTGAGGATTTTATACATGCAGCGCATATTAACGCTGCTTAGCTGAAACTTCAGCAGTGTTCAGCAGCTGATAATCCTGATCCGATACAGGTACTCCGCCAATAATCATGGTCCGTGTTTGGGTACGGGGCTTATTCATATCACGCGCGTCACATCCTGTGGCGCTCAGCAGAGCTGCGCTCATGAGCGCTGCACACATGGCCGCAGATAAATACTTCATGCTGTGCCTCCATATTTTATTGTTATATTTATCAGCATAGCATTACTGTTTAAAAAAACAGCATTTATTTCATCTCAAAATGTTCATGTACTGTTCATTTAAATTATAAAATTCAAATTATTAATACTCTATGGCATCTGGTGTTTACAAAATATCACACAGCAAAATATTTACAACGGACAATTTTGTCCGTTAAATAAACGAATCCGATGTCTTTAGCCAATCCTTATGTCCATCCGCCAAGAACGCGCTGCGCAAAACCGTGAAGAATTGCTGGAAGCTGCGATTCTGATTTTCCGCAAGCATGGCATTAATGCCCCGCTGCAATTGATTATTGATGAAGCGCAAGTGGGACGGGCAACCTTTTACCGTAATTTTTCAGACCGGCGCGAGCTAGTGCTGGCGTTGATGGAACAGGCGCTGGACCGTTTAGAAAATCGTGCGCGCAGTCAGTCGCAGCATGCAGATGGCTTTATCCGGCTTATTCAAAATCATGTGCAGAATATCCCCTATTTAACAGCTTTAATGGAATATTGGCGGGTCATTGACCGCAATGATCCGGCTATGGTTGCCATTTACCAGCGCCGCAACGCGATTTTACAGCCGCTGATTGATACCGCAATTGCACATGGCATCTGCCGAAGCGATTTCAGCGCAAGTGATTATTCCATGGTGACATCCATCCTGCGCGCATCCTTGCAGGGCCATACCGATGCAGATCAAAAAGAATTGGCAACCCGCGCGGTTGATTTGCTGCTGAATGGCATTCGCCAGCGTCCGGAACAGCAATGACAGAACCGCCGCGCCTATTAGAACCAGCGCCGGACTGGACCGCAGATGAAAAACCGACACTGCCCGGCTCGCCGGCGGCCATCTCACATCCGGCCTATAAGCGCTTTCTATATTTTTTTATTGGACTGTTTGTCGCCATATCCGGCAGTTTAAGTAACGGCTTCATTACAGCAAATTTGCCATTAATTCAGGGCGAATACGGCTTAACCCCGTCTGAAGCAGCGTGGATTCCGGCGGCCTACGTTATGGCCAATGTCAGTTCAAACTTGATTTTATTTAAAGCCCGCCAGCAGTTCGGCTTGAGGCTGTTTTCTGAAATTGGCCTTGTGGCATTTATTGCTGTACTGCTGCTGCATATTTATGTGCATACCTTTGAAATGGCTGTATTTGTACGTATTGTCAGCGGCTTAGTGGCAGCCCCGCTCAGCTCCTTGGGCATGTATTACATTATGCAAGCCTTTAAGCGCGCCAACTTTGGCCGTGGCTTATATTTGGCGCTGGGTTTTCAGCAGCTGGGCATTCCGCTGGCCTGGATCATGTCGCCCTATTTGGTCGATGTTAATGATTGGGCGCTGCTGTATACCTTTGAACTGGGTTTAGCGCTGTGCTGCCTAGCCATGGTGGTGTCTTTAAAACTGCCGCGCAGCCTGCGCATTGCGGTATTTGAATATCAAGACTTATTTACTTTTGCCCTGCTCGCCAGCGGTTTTGCATTTTTATGTATTGTGCTGACCCAAGGGCCCATTCAGTGGTGGCTAAACGCCGACTGGCTGGCATATCTGCTCATTGCGGCTTTAGTCCTGATTACCCTAGGGCTGACTTATGAGCACTACCGGGTCAACCCCTTAATCATCACCCGATGGCTGGGAACATCATCTACGGTACGCTTTATTTTAGGCGCATTCGCGATCCGTTTTGTGATGTCCGAACAAAGCTATGCCGCCGTCAATTTTTTAAAAACCATGGGCATGGGGCCAGACCAGTTTGTAACCTTTTACACCGTCGTACTGGTCGGCATTATTGCCGGTACACTGTTCAGTGCCCTCACCTTTTCCCGTGAACGCATGGTGCTGCAGCTGATGGGCGCCGTTGCGCTAGTGCTTATTGCCTGCGCGCTGGACCACCATTTAACCAGCGATGTGCGCCCAGAAAACTTTTACCGCAGCCAATTTCTGGTCGGATTCGCCAGCGGAATGTTTATTGGCCCGCTGCTGTTGACTGGGGTAATTAATGCCCTGCAGCGCGGCCCGAACCATATGGTGACATTCATTGTTCTGTTTTCCGCCAGTCAAACCTTTGGCGGGCTGATGGGATCATCATTTTTTTCCAGCTATCAACAAGTGCGTACACAATATTATCAAGCAGAAATTTTTGCCGATTTGCCGCAAAACAGCCCGCAAGTGATCCAGCGCCTGCAGACCTATCAGCAAAGCAGTCAAAAATACACGCTCGATCCAGCGCTAGAGCAAAATCAGGCCCTGCGCAGCCTCAATCAGGCGGTCACCAAAGAAGCTCAAGTGCGCGCCTACAATGATGTCATTTTTCTCAATCAGATTTTTGCAGTGGTCTTGCTGTTTTGGGGCCTATTTGTCATTAGCATCAACGGCTACCGAAACTATCGGCAGCGTTTAAACCCAGACTCCAGCTGATTCCAATAGCCCATTCAGCGCCTGATACAGCCACGGACTTATACCGCCTTTAATCATATTGAGAAATCACGAGAAAACTTCATGTCAGAACAGCAACAGCCTGCGCCCCAAGCCCCAGCGCCTTCCAGCAAACTGATTCCCACGGATAAACGGGTTTTGGTGCTGATGTTTTTTGTCCTGCTGATCGGCATCAGTTTAATTCTTTGGGCATGGCGGATCGGACCATTTCACAGCACGGTGGAATCCACTGAAAACAGCTATGTTAAAGGCAAAACCACGATTTTATCTTCGCAAATTAACGGCTATATCAAAGATGTGCTGGTCACCGACTTTGAATCGGTAAAAAAAGGCCAGCCACTGATCCATATTGACACCACAACCTATGATCAAAAGGTTACTCAGGCCGAATCTGGTGTCGAACAAGCCGAAAATTCATTAGCCAATCAAAGCCAAGCCATTGAACAACGCAAAGCGGACATTAGTGCTGCCGAAGCTGAAGTGGATCAAGCCCGTGCTACCTATGAACTGGCAGTTGCACAGATGAACCGCTATCAACAACTTGGCAATAGCGGTGCTGCCTCGAAAACCGAACAAGACAAAGCCACTGCCGATGCAAAAAATAGCTTGGCGCAGTTACATCAAGCCGAAGCCAATGTACTTGTGGCAAAAGAAGCGCTAAAAACCGCTCAAGTCGCTGCCACTGGGCTTAAAGCCCAAGTCACCAGCGCACAAGCGCAGCGCGATCAAGCCGTGACCACAAAGGACTACAGCGTGATTACTGCGCCTATGGACGGTCAACTGGGTGAAGTTAGCCCGCGCGTCGGCCAATATGTGGCTGCAGGCACCCAGCTGATGTATCTGATTCCGCAGCAGCGCTGGGTAACGGCCAATTTTAAAGAAACCCAAATTGCCAATATGCAGATTGGGCAAAAAGCCTGGTTTACTGTCGATGCAATGAATCATCAAAAATTCACGGGGACCGTGGAACGCATCTCGCCGGCTGCCGGTTCAGAATTCAGTGTACTGAAACCGGACAACACTACCGGCAACTTTACCAAAGTTGTACAGCGCATCGCTGTACGTATCGCGATAGACCCTAAGCAGTCCGGTATCGAACGTTTACGCCCAGGGATGTCCGTGGTTGCTTCTGTTGATACTGCCAGCGCGCATTAAAAGCTAAAGCCGCTTTAAAATCGGCGAACTGCAGTTTGTGCTTGATCATCGTATCGTGACTCCAATTTCCCTGCTGAGCAGAGTCCGCTTCTACAGCAAATTTATTTGCACAGCGGGATTTTAATTTAACGCCGTCAGACAGACCGGATACAATCTTAAGCATAATTAAAAATTATGCTTTTCAATCTCTGCAACATGGACGATGCTGTGCTCAAACAACCGCCGCCGGAACATATCGCTTTGGACACTGCCAGCTCTCACATTCAGCGCTTGGAAAATTCAGCTGCTGGCTTAGATTTAAAAATGCCTGAGTTTGATGCGCTGGCGCAAAATATTCCTTATCAGCAGCTGGATCTGCATGGCGTACCCATTACGGTAAAACGGCTGGACTTGGTGCATCCTCAAATTTCCGGCAATAAATTTTTTAAGCTGAAATACAATTTCGCACAGGCCAAACGGCTTGGACTGCGCAAAGTGCTGACATTTGGCGGCGCGTATTCCAATCACATTGCCGCTGCAGCATTTGCCGCCCATGCCTGCGGTTTTGAAAGCGCCGGCATCATCCGCGGTCAAGAATTGGCTGAACGGGCGCTAAATAACACTCTGCAGACCGCACACATGTTCGGCATGCAGCTGCAGTTTATCAGCCGTGAACAATACCGCTTAAAGCAGGACAGCGCCTTTTTAGCGCAGCTGCAGCAGGATTATCCCGAGCATTACATCATTCCAGAAGGCGGCACCAATTCTTTGGCTATACAAGGCTGTCAGGAAATTTTAAGCCTCGCTGACCGTGAAAAATTTGACCTGATCTGCTGTCCTGCCGGCACCGGTGGCACAATTGCCGGATTAATTGAAGCCAGTTCAGCGCATCAGCACGTGCTGGGCTTTTCTGCGCTAAAAGGCAATTTTCTGACTCAGGATGTGCAGCAATGGACTGCGCGGCGCAACTGGCGCATCAGCGATGAGTTTTGCAACGGCGGCTACGCTAAAACCACGCCGGCGCTGATGCAATTTATTCAGCAATTTGAAGTAGAACATCGGCTGCCGCTGGAACAGGTTTATACTGGCAAAATGCTGTTCGGCATCGAGCAGTTGATTCTGCGCGGTGAAATCACGGCGGATCAGCGTGTTTTAATCATTCATACCGGCGGCCTGCAAGGAAAAATACAGCCCTGATGCGAGGCTCTGTTCTAAACGCTTTCCCTGAAAATTCGCCAAAAACAGAGTATAATCCGCGTTTTTTGATTCTCCCTCAGGTTGGTTCATGGCAAAACATCCCTATGACGTTGTGGTGATCGGCGCAGGCGCTTCAGGACTGATGCTGGCCTACAAGGCGGCCCAGCGCGGGCGTAAAGTTTTGGTATTGGAAAAGGCCAATAAAGTCGGCAAAAAAATTCTGATGTCTGGCGGCGGCAAATGCAACTTTACCAACCTGTATGTAGAACCGGAAAATTACATTTCACATAACCCGCATTTTGTTATTTCCGCCCTGTCGCGCTATACCAACTGGGACTTCATTGGCATGGTTTGCGACTACGGCATTGCCTACGAAGAGCGCAAGCACGGACAGCTGTTTACCCTAAATGGTGCAAAAGAAATTTTGGCCATGCTCTTGGCGGAATGTGACAAAACCGGCTTGGTGGATATCCAAACCAGCTGTGACGTTAAAGGGCTGACGGCGCTGGAAAATCAGGGATTTCGCCTAACGACTTCACTCGGCAATTTCGAATGCGAATCTGTCGCGGTTGCCTCTGGAGGCTTGTCTATTCCGACCTTGGGCGGCTCTGCTATTGGTTATGAAATTGCCAAACAGTTTGGCCATAAAATTTACCCGACACGCGCCGGGCTGGTGCCTTTTACCTTTAGCGACAGTTTTAAAGATATTACTGCCCGCCTAAGCGGTAATGCCGTAGAAGCCACCTTATCGAATGCTTTAGCCAGCTTTACAGAGGCGCTGCTGTTTACCCACCGCGGCCTAAGCGGGCCAAGCTCGCTGCAGCTGTCCAACTACTGGGATGCCGGACAGAGCTTCAGCATAGATTTTCTGCCGAGTGTGGACATTCAAGAATTTTTTAAAAGCAAAAAACACAGTCAGCCCAAAGTTTTACTGCGTACTTTGCTGAATGAACATTTGCCTAAAAGCGTGGTTGCTGAACTGCAGAATCTGATTTGGCCGGATCAGGCTGATACTGCCATTGGCAATCTTAGCGATGAGAAACTGGAAAACATTGCCAGCCAATTATCCGCTTTTAAAGTTAAGCCTTCCGGTACAGAAGGCTACCGCACAGCGGAAGTTACTTTGGGCGGTGTGGATACAGCCGAAGTATCTTCGAAAACGATGGAAAGTAAAAAATGCAAAGGCCTATTTTTTGTAGGTGAAATATTAGATGTTACTGGCCATTTAGGCGGCTACAATTTTCAGTGGGCTTGGGCCTCAGCGCAGGCAGCAGCTGACTACGTCTAAACGTCAAACACAAAAAAAAGCGATTCTGGCCAATCGCTTTTTTTTGTTTAAATCTTTTAGCTTTAGAAAAATGCTTATTCCAAATAATCAGTCTTAAATAAGCTTAACTGCTGTACAGCAGCCAAACGCTGCTCTGTCTGCTGCATTTTAGCTACTGCAAGCGCAACATGCGGCGCCACATCAGCCGCGCCCATTTTTAATAAAGATAATAATTTAATCATGATTTCACCCTCTTAATTATCCGCCATTCCATGACAGTTTATATCCTGAATATTGCATTAAAATTAAACATAAATATTTATATTTAATCTATATTCTATGAAATCTTCCTGTATTTCATATATCTAAAAATACCAAATAATGCATGATTTTCAAGCTTTATTTTCACGTTCTATTTCACTAATTTCATCTCCATGCTGCAAAGGCTCATCCTGCTGCTCCAATTCAGAGCGTTTTGGGGAAGCAAAAATAAACTTATAAGCGCTGGCTAAGAAACCAATGGTAATGCCTGCGATCACCACAGGCGCAAACAGTTTGTTTGGGGCTTTTTTACTCATTTTTCCTCTCTTTAAAACAGGAATGACCACCCTTAGGGTGGCCGAAACCTTAACGATTGAACAGGTTATTTCAGGTCATCTTTGGGCGGCAGATCCTTACTGTCTGTTCTAGATTCACCTGTAGAACCATAGGGATTATTTAATGGTTTATGTGCAGGGTCTACGTCCAGCTGATCCGGCGTCGCTGTATCCCGTTCTGTCGGTGCAGCAGGAACCACTGCCGGAGGCGCAGCGTCCGCTCCAGATAAAGGCGCAGCAGCGGCAGGAGATTTCGCAGGCGGCGCAGCGGCAGACGGCGGTACGCCATAACTTTTCGCATGCGCTTCCGCTCTGACTGGATTGGGGTTATTCGCTTCTTTTTTGGCTTTATCAATCAAATCTGTGAGCACCCGCTCTGCCGGCTGGCGTCCGCCTAACCCAAAGGCCAATGCAAAAGCCACCGCAACTGAACCCAGCGTTAAGCCAAAGGCCAAATTGACAATCGAATCGGCGATGCCCATCGCGCGCAAGCCCATGGCGACCACCAGTCCCATAATCAATACGCGCACCAAATTACCCAGCCAGCGTGAACTATTGTATTCTCCACGCTGCACCACATTCGCCACGACATTGGCCAGCCAGAACCCAATGACCAAAATAATGGCACCCAGCAAAATATTGGCGCCAAAGTAAATAAACATGGCAATCAAGCCGCTGATTTGCTCAAAGCCTAAACGGCTAGCCGCTTCAGATACAGCAAACAGCATGGTGAAAAATACAATTAAATAGCCAACAATATCGGACAGCCGGGTTTCACCCAAAAAGCGCTGCGCATCGACTTTGGCCGGTATACTGTCCACACCGGTGCCGGCCAGTACTTCCGCCACTAAGCGCGCCACCAAACGGGATACTACATAGGCCAAAATTAAAATCAGGCCGGCAGCGATGATGTTTGGAATCGCAAACATAATTTCGTTCAGCATGGCGGTCGCAGGCTGTGAAATCGAATCGATGCCCAGCGCCTCAAAGGCAACGATCAATGCCGTAATGATAATGATGGCAAATACAAAAGAACCCAGCAGCCGCGGCAAATTGGAATTTTTAAACAAGCCGATTTTTTGCGCCTGCTGCTGCAGGCTCAGGCTGTTGACCAGACCTTCAACTATACCGCGGACAATTTTTGCCAAAATATAGCCGACAAAAACAATCACACCAGCAATAAAAATATTCGGCAGATACAGTACGGCGGCATTCACCATGTTTTGTACCGGATACAGCAAACCGTTCAAGCCTAAAATCGACAGCACAATCGGCAGGAACAGCAATAAAATCAGCCAATAAACAATTTCACTGATATTTTGACTAATGGGACTGACGCCCACATCAGCACTCAGTTTTTCATCCAGCTGTGTTCGGTCAAGCAATTTTTGCATACCGACTCTAACCAGATTGGCCACAATCCAGCCTATAAATGCAACCGCAACAGCAGCCAGCAATTGCGGAATAAACAGCAGGAACTGTTGAATCATGCTGCTGAATGGCCCGCTGACGCTGGTCAAATTCAGTACATTCAATGCGCCAATCACAGCCATAATCAGTATGATCCAAAACACAATTCTAGCCACTATGCTTTCAATATTGGAACGGTGACCAGTCGCGCTGGACAGTTTTTGATTGGTGCCGATTTTCTGCAGGATTTTTTTAATGCCGGCGGCCACCAGCAAAGCCACAATCCAGCCTATCAATAGGATTGCAACGGCGCTTAATATGGGATGGAACTGGTCCCAATAATACATGGCGTCATATCGCGCCGAACCAGGAGGATAATCATTCATTTTTGTATGCCCTCTTTTTATTGCTTAGTTGCTGTAGGTCTATCGTTTTACGCTTTTACGTTTATAACTTGTGTTGTGCATGTTTCTATTTTTACGTATTTAAACCAAACTATGGTTTATTGAGTACAAGTTTCAACCATAAAATTCGTATGTTTTTTATTCAACTCTTAACTGCACAACTACAACAAAAGAGCACAATCCATTGCAAACAGCTGCACATTTCAAGACCGTTTTTCAGGCCAATAGAGCATAGATATAATGGTTTGAACGCGGTCAAAACATCTATCTAAATACAGCGCATATACAGTCAAATATTTAGCCAGAACAATTGCCAGCTAAAATGAACAATTTATACAAAACATCCTCTTTCCTAATTTTTAAAACAGACCACTCTAGACTGCTGATGCTCAGTCAAATTTTTCACAATCCTGTGAACGGCCTAAAAGTTTCCAAGAAAAATTGGGGAATGTGCGCTATGTGTAAATCATGATTCGAATAAAACTGTTCTCAGCTTGGCATGATTATCCATTTAAGCTTCTCTTTTTATAAAATTATATTTTTTAAAGCTTTTCTATTTTTCAAATAATTCAAAAACAGCCGTTATCGCCCTTTTTCAAACACCCCACTTAAGCTTTTATTGAAAGAATACTACAAGCTGAATCAAGCGGATAAATCAAAAATCTGCCCTACTGGCGCTGAAGCCAATGGACAGATTTTATTTAGCGCTTTTTTTATGTGAGGACGCTTTATCTGCATTCAACCCTCATATAAAAGCATGAAGTTAATGATCTGATGCGGTTGCCGTAGTTGAGTTGGCAGGCCGTGTTTCATCTCCCGGCGCACCTGTTGCTGTATTGTTTGGTGTGGCAGGCTGTGCATCTGGATTAGGATGTCCCGGAGGCGCATCGTTAGCTGTCGGTTTTATACCCGCAGACATATAAACCAGCAGCGCCACAAAAAATATGCCAATCAGCGCTAAGATATAAACTGGAATGCGTTTTTTACGCGTGGTTTCTTCCGTGGTCGCGGTATGGGGCGGCTTGTTAAAATCGTGTGTCATATTCCCCTCACTTTATCTTATTCTGTCTATTTTTTATACTAGCAATAGCTTTGTGCACTGTGTGTGAAGAAAAATTGCAGCTTAGTGAAAACTTGTAAAACTGCAGACCTTTTTTAATTTATTTTTCTTTTTTTGCTGCAAAATTTCAGCATTTTTCAAGTTTTGAGGCAAATCTTTTCAAATACTGCTTTTGCAGAAGCAAATGGGCTATAATTATGCACCGCATTTTTGACGTTCAAACTATTTATGGCGTACCGTCAACAAAGTGTAACGCTTGATCTTGACACTGACGTCACATATCAATGCGCATTGCACTACACTCGTGACCAGCATCTGATTGGCATTATTGAATTTAATAAACCAAGTTATGTCTTGAAATGGGGCGATTTGGAGTTCTTCCGCCGCCGTACTGAAGAGTTTTCAGTGATGCCGTTTCCGGAATGCATTAATGCCATGGTGATTGATATCCGCAATGTCACAGCCTATCTGGACAATGAAGTGCCGATTATTCCTTGGCGCCTGCTGGAAGAAGACTGTCCGGTTCGCCTTGTTGTGCCTCAGGAACGTATGGATCATTATGCCGGCTTTTTTGAACCAACATGGCTTAGCGCCGATGTAGACAGCGCGATACAGGAAATCCGCGAGTATATGGATATGTTTGTCCATTAAGCGCGAATACGATCCCCTGCATTTAAGTCCTCAGTTTTAGAGGACTTTTTAGTTTTAGGTGATGATTTTATATCAGCACTCTAAACATTCGCATGGCGTCTTATAAATCGACTTCGCCCATCAAATTTTTAAGTTATTTTAAACAAAATGACCCCCACATGCATTCAGCTAAATAGCATCCGCACCAACCATACATTCAAGACCTAGAAAAAAGGCGGCAAGAAGAGCGCTCGCAGCAGCAGAATTAATCTATAAAGCCTAGCCGCATATTTTCAATAATTAACCCGCTCTATTCTGAGCATAAAAAAAAGTCAAAATTCAACATTTTGACTTTATAACATACGAAGTTCGGATCTCTGGCGCTAAACAGAATTTACCAGTAATTTTCTACCGCAATATTACCTTCGCCGCGGCGGTTCATGGTCAGACCGCACGCTTTTAGCGCATCTTTGGTGTCATCGACCATTTGCGGGTTACCGCATAGCATGACATGGCTGGTTTCTGGATTTAAAGCCATGCCTGCAGCTTTTTCTAATTCACCATTGGCAATTAATACAGGCAAACGTTCATGCAATGGCGCATTCGGGTCACGTGTCACAATCGGAATAAATTGAAACCCGGTATGCCCTTCGCCAAACATCGCGGCAATTTCATTGATCCGCTCCACATAAGCCAATTCTGCTTCTGTGCGCACACTATAAACCAAATTAATTTTTGAATATTTCTGCCACGTTTCAAAATCCTGCAGCATTGACAGAAAGGGAGCAAGTCCGGTTCCAGTGCCCAACAGCCATAAATCCTGCGGCAGCGGCAGCTGATAGCGCGCCAAAGTCAAAAAGCCGTAAGGAATTTTTTCTAAATACAATTCGTCGCCAACCTGCAGATGCTGCAGATTTGAAGTGAATGCACCGTCTGGCACCACAATTGAGAAAAACTCCAAGGTTTCATCAAATGGAGAAGACACCACTGAATAGGCCCGAACGACCAATTCATCGCCTACCTTTAAACCAATGCGGGCAAACTGGCCAGCAGTAAATTTAAAATGGGCCGGCCGCGTCATGGTAAAGCTGAATAAAGTATTGGTCCAACGGTGTACAGATAAGACTTTTTCTAGGCTAAATTTCTCAATTGACATGATTTCAACGTGGCATCTATAACTGCGCTCATGTTAGCATGACAGCATAATTTATTAATATTTTTTAAATGTTAAGGCTATATTCATGCGCATGACTTTACGCCAGTTGGCTGTTTTTGTAGCAGTCGCTCAGGAAGGCACAGTAACCAAAGCCAGTGACGCGGTAAAACTCACGCAAAGCGCCGCGAGTATGGCTTTAGCAGATTTAGAGGATGGATTAGGCGCCCCGCTGTTTGACCGTTTAGGAAAACGCCTGCAATTAAATGACTTAGGGCGTTTTTTATTGCCTCAAGCTTTAGAGATTTTAGGCCGCTGCGATGCCTTTGAACAGGCGGCTAAAGGCGAGCTTCAAAGCATAGACCTGCGTTTAGGCGCAACGCTAACCATCAGCGACTATCTCATGCCTGACCTGATGGCGGATTTTTTACAGATTCAGCCGCAAGCGCATTTACAGCTGCAGGTCGGCAATACCCGCCAAATGATTGAAGCTGTAAATCAGTTCCAGCTGGATTTGGCCTTAATTGAAGGCTCATGCCATCTGCCGCAGCTGCAGTGCATTCCATGGCGTGATGATGAACTGGCGGTCTGCTGCGCGCCAGATCATCCGCTGGCGCAGTTAAACCGCGCTTTAACGATTGATGATTTTAACTATGTAGAATGGATTTTGCGCGAAGAAGGTTCGGGCACCCGCGAAGTATTTGATAATGCAATTCTGCAGGATGTGCCGAATGCCAACATCCGCTTAACGCTGGGTCACAATGAAGCCATTTTGAAAATTGTTGCCGGCGGTTTAGGCATGTCCTGCATTTCTAAACTGGCCATTGAACCGCTGCGTGAAAAAGGCCAGCTGGTCGTATTAGACACACCTTTCTGGCAGCTGACCCGTCCGCTGTTTATGCTGGTGCACCGTCAAAAATATCAAGGCCCCGGACTCAAAGCCTTTATTAAATTCTGCGAAGATAAATAATTATCGAGCAAAATTTCAAGCGCCTTCGGGCGCTTTTTTCATATCAGCTGAATCACCTTTCACTCGATGTATGCTTGCCATCATCCCATGTTTAACAGATTGAACTGCAGGTAAAACAATATTGGCCAACTGCTTTGCAGGTATTTAAGCGCAATAGCAGCCTATACTGCCGCCATCCTGCCGAATAGCTCCACAGCGCAGCAGGCAGCAGAAAACGGTGCATCAGTCATTCAGACTGCATAAAAAAAGAGGCTCATGTGCCTCTTTTTTATACGGATAAATTTAAAGTTTACTGATGCATTACTTACGGAAATTGTTAAGCAAAGATGAAGTAATTGACTGATTATTTGCCACAACTTTCGATTTTTTCGCTTTGGCAGAATTATCTTCAACACGTTCAATTTTAACCGCTTTATATTTATCGCCATTTTTGACTGCGGTAAATTTCACCCGGTCATGACGTTTCGGTTCGCCGTCTGCAGACGGAAAATCCGAAATATGGAAAAAAATATCGCCTTCAGCCGAGCCAATAAATCCATAGCCTTTTTCAGGATCATACTGCTTCACTTTACCCAAATGCACTTCATCTTTCATGCTGATGCCCTATTCTAAAAATGACTTTTGTTGATTATATAAAAAAGAGGCTGTACAAGCCTCTTTTTTTACTCAGTCTTAAAATTAATCTTTTTGCACTGAACCGAAAATTTTATCGCCGGCATCACCTAAGCCCGGAACAATATAGCCGTTTTCATTCAGGCCATGATCGACAGATGCTGTGAAAATTGTTACATCTGGATGCGCATCTTCAACACGCTTAATGCCTTCCGGCGCAGCAACCAGCACCATTACGCGAATATCTTTACAGCCGCTGGCTTTCAGCACATCGATTGCAGCCACCAGCGATGAACCGGTTGCCAGCATTGGATCAATAATCATCGCCAAACGGTTTTGTACATCCGGCACCAATTTTTTGTAATATGTACGCGCCTGAAGTGTTTCTTCATCACGCTCTAAACCCAATACAGAAACTTTAGCGCTTGGGATTAAATTCAAGAATCCATCCAGCATACCAATACCGGCACGCAGAATCGGTACAACTGTAATTTTTTTGCCCGCAATACGGTCTACAGTGACTTTGCCTGCCCAGCCGTCAATTTCATGGTCACAAACTGGCAAATCTTTAGTCGCTTCATAAGTCAAAAGCATGGTGACTTCTTGAGCCAGTTCACGGAAGTTTTTAGTACTAATGTCAGCACGGCGCAATAAACCTAATTTATGGCGAATAAGCGGATGACGGATTTCATGGATAGCCACGGGAGAACACCTAAAAGGTTAAGATCAAATTGTTGCCATTATAAAGCTATTTAACAAATGTTAAAAATAAAAAAGCCCCCGTTACCGGAGGCTTTTTTGTAATAACTGAATTAATTGATCAATTTTAAAGATTCAATTAATTAAAACCGCTTTGCACTAAAGCTGCGATAAATTGCTGCAATTCTGAAGAAATGGCGAAGAAGCCTACTTTAGAAACAGCAATGATTGGATCTGGATAAACACCGATCAACAATACCAGCGCAGCTGCGCCCAGTACCATCATACCGCCCACTTTTTGACCCCAATGGTCAACAGCGTCAATACGCGGATTTTCCGGCGGTGTCATATACATCACAATCATAACACGCAGGTAATAGTACAAGCCGATACCTGAACCGACAATAATCATAGCTGCCAAGAACCAAGAGCCGCCAGCAACTGCAGTTTTAATCACTAAGAACTTACCGATAAAGCCGGCAGTTAGCGGAATACCCGCCAAAGACAGCATCATTACGGTTAAAGTTGCAGTCAATACTGGACGGCGCCAGAACAAGCCGCGGTATTCAGCAAGGCTGCCGGCTTCATCTGTATTGTTGTATGGGCTAGACATCAGTGTCACCACACCGAACGCGCCGATAGTGGTTAATACATATGTAATCACATACACGTTTACAGATTCAAAAGTCGCGAAGCCAGGCAATTGCAGGAAGTCTGTATTGCGTGCGCTTACCACAGCAACCAGCAAATAGCCGAAGTGCGCAATTGAAGAGTATGCCAAGATACGTTTCAAATTCACTTGGCGAACTGCCAGCAAGTTACCTGCCAGAATAGACAGAACTGCAATGATGGCCAAAATGATTTTGAAGCTGTCCGCCATCAGCAGGCCAGAAGCCAGCAGCCAGCGTACAAACAAGCCAATCATGGCAACTTTTGCAACAGTTGCAAGGAATGTTGCAATTGGTGCAGGCGCGCCGGCATATACGTCCGGTGTCCATTTGTGGAACGGCGCTAAAGACAGTTTAAATGCCACAGCAAACACAACCAGCGCTAAACCTAAAACGACAGCAGGCTGATTGAATACAGTGAACATTTTGCCCGGTTCAGCAAAGAAGTTCAGTGAACCGGTATAGGCATAAATATACGCCATACCCATTAACAGCATTGCAGACGCGGTAGCTGAAAGCACAAGGTATTTAACCCCGGCTTCAAGCGACTGCGAACGCTGATGCGTATAGGCCAACAAGCCGTATACAGGAATCGACATCAGTTCAAGACTGATGAAGAACGATGCATAGTGTGTGCTTGCAACCATCAGCATTGCGCCTGTTACAGACGCAAGCATCAGGATATACAGCTCTTCGCGGTTGTCTTTATAAGTTTCAATATAAGCGTGCGATAACGTGCAGCATGCCAGCGCCGCCACAAGTATCACAAACTGATACAGCATCGTGAACGGATCCACGACAAACAGGTTCATTACGTTTGCAGGCGCATACTGCCCTGCAAGCACAACAAAGAGAATATAAAGCGCAGCAAGGTTTAAGCCGATCACGGCTGTTGTTGCAGCTAGATTGTGATTGCGCTTAATGGCAACCAGCAGCATCACAACCACCGCGGTTAACGCGACGATCATGACAGGCGCCAGCGGCATAAGATCTGCAAATGACATTGTGAAGTTCATGAGTTATTGGATCTCCACATTTTCAGCTGAAACAACAGCTTGATGCACTGTATCAACTGCTTCTTGAACAGGAATATAGCTATTCGCCAACCAAGCCATGCTTGAATTTGATACGTCAAGGAATGTTTGCGGGAACAGACCTAACCACAGCAGACCCAGCGCACAGATCAGAAGAATAACAACTTCACGCGCATTCAAATCTTTTAACGGATTTGAATAGTGCGCTTGCTGCGCTTCATTTGGTGTGCCGAACAATGCTTTGTGAATCAGGATCAAGCCATATAGACCTGCTAATACCAAGCTAACCGCTGCAAGAATTGTGAATGCAGGGAATTTTGCGTATGAACCCATCAGAATCAGGAATTCACCGATGAAGTTGCCTAGGCCCGGAATACCCACAAGCGCAGCAACAAAGAACATCAGGAAGAATGCCAGATATTTGAACTGACCGCGGATACCGCCCATTAAGCGAAGATCACGCGTATGCAGGCGTTCGTAAACTTGACCGCACATGATGAACAACGCTGCAGATGACAGGCCATGCGCCAGCATCATAATCATTAAGCCTTGGAACGTTAAAATATTGCCTGCATACAGCGCCAGCAATACAAAGCCCATGTGTGAAATCGAAGTATAGGCCAGCAAGCGTTTCATATCGGTTTGCTGGAATGCGCACCACGCGCCATAGAAAATGCCGATCAGACCGAAAATAATCGCGATGTCAGCAAACTGCGCAGATGATTCTGGGAAAAACGGCAGTACGAAACGCAGCAAACCGTAGGCAGCAGTCTTGATCAAGATACCTGCCAAGTCCACAGAACCCGCTGTCGGCGCTTGCGCATGCGCGTCTGGAAGCCAGCCGTGCAATGGGAAAACTGGAAGTTTTACCGCAAAACCAATAAACATGCACACCATGAAAGCATAGGCCAAAGCAGGCGCTTTCGCTTCCACCATGTGAGCAACGCTCATCAGATAGTTGTAGTTAAAGCTGATTTGGCCGTTAGCCGAGTAGCCTACTGCAACCAGACCCAAAATGCCGATCAGCATGATTAAGCCAGCAACTTGAGTATAAATAAAGAATTTGGTTGCTGCGTAAACACGCGATTTTCCTGCTGCGCCGCGGTGTCCCCAAAGCGCAATCAAGAAGTAGATAGGCACCAGCATCATCTCCCAGAAGAAGAAGAACAGGAACATATCAATCGCTAAGAATACACCGATCACGCCGCCCAAAGACCATAAAAGGTTCAGATGGAAGAAACCAACGTTCTTTTGAATCTCACCCCATGAACAGCCGACTGCCAGCACACCTAAAAGTGCAGTTAAGCCCACCATCAGAAGCGATAAGCCATCCACCGCAAGGTGAATGTGAATGCCTAGAGTTTGAATCCAAGGCAAGTCGAACTGAGCTGCCCACTGAGGAGTCTGGCTACCAAGTTCATAGTTATAAGTACCCGTTTGCCAGAGAACAATGGTCAGCACCAAAGTCACCAGCATACCGATCAGCGCAATGTAGCGCGGCAAGTGCTGGTCGAGTTTATCGACCAGCCAGCATGCGAAACCTGCAATGAACGGAATAAGGATCAGAGCGGGTAAAATTAAATTATTAGCTTCCATTTTATTTCCCCACTACCTGAATCACGATCAGAATCATCAGTAAGACAACCGTACCGAATGCCATACTGGAAGCGTATTCACGCAATGAACCTGTTTGACGTGAGCTTGTGAAGCTGTTGCCGCCTTTCACCAGTGCAGGAAGCACCAGCCATAAGCCGTCAATCGGATCTCGGCCTAAAATTTTCGCAATAAGCAGATAAGGTTTTACAAATACGATGTTATACAGCGCATCGAAACCAAGCGCATTGCGGCAGATATTCACAAGGCCTGCACCCAGTGAAGTTTTTGCAAACGATTTCACTGCGCCATAAGCGAATGCAAACAGGCCAACGCCAATGACAAGACCAGCAAGCGCAATGCCTACTGCGGTGTATTCTGCGCTGTGCATACCGTGTTCAAGCGCTTCTGGAACATTAAACGCAGGAATTTTCGCTGCATTTAAAATGCTTTCTACCGGCGCTTTCAGCGCTGCGCCAACGAAAGTTGACAGTACAGCAAGAATCGCCAATGGGCCCCAGTAAGTGACGCCTTTAATTTCATGATAAGGCGTATTTTCTTTGCCAAAGAATACAACCCAGATTAAACGGAATGTATAAATTGACGTTAAGAACGCGCCTGCAACACCTGTCCAGTACAGGCAGTCATAGACTGCAACTGCTTGGCCTTTTACCCATACCGCACCCAAAATCGCATCTTTAGAGAAGAAGCCGACTGTAATGAACGGAATAGCTGCCAATGCGCCGCCGCCGATGGCAAAACATGCAAACAGGAATTTGTTTTTGTGGAACAAACCGCCCATTTTGAAAATGTTTTGTTCGTGATGGTAAGCAAGGATCACCGCACCAGAAGACAAGAATAATAATGCTTTGAAGAATGCGTGAGTCAGCATGTGGAACAAGCCAGCTTGATAAGCTTCAGCACCCACAGCCATGAACATATAACCCAGCTGACTCATAGTGGAGTAAGCAAGAATACGCTTGATATCCGTTTGCACCAAGGCTGCAAAACCAGCAACCAGCAATGTTACCGCGCCAGTGATTGAAATGAACATCATCACCTGAGGCGCCATTTCAAATACTGTGTACATACGGCAGCATAGATAAACACCGGCTGTTACCATGGTCGCTGCGTGGATCAATGCAGATACTGGTGTAGGACCGGCCATCGCATCAGCAAGCCAGGTTTGCAGCGGAATCTGAGCAGATTTACCGGCAGCGCCTAGGAACAGCATTAATGCGGTCCAGATCGCCATAGATGAACCTTGTGTCATCACGCTTGGCGCAGCTGCAAGCACTTCCGCAATATTTAATGTGCCAAATTGCTGATAAATCAGGAACAGCGCGATTAACAGAAATACGTCACCGATACGGGTTACTGTAAATGCTTTAATGGCTGCGAAACCGTTTGCAGGGTTTTGATAATAGTAGCCAATCAGCAAGTAAGAGCACAGGCCTACGCCTTCCCAGCCTAAGAATAACAGCGCTAAGTTGTCACCCAAAACCAGCAGCAGCATGCTCGCCACGAACAGGTTGAAGTATGAGAAGAAACGCGCAAAGTCTTCTTCGCCGCGCATGTACCATGTTGCAAAGATGTGGATTAAGAAACCCACGCCAGTGATCATACCCATCATCAATAATGATAAGCCGTCAAGGTGCAGCGTAAAGCCCGGCGCTAAGTTTCCTGCGCTGAACCAAGTCCACAAATGCTGAGTCGTCGCAACTGAGCCGTTGTTGACAAAATCAATGCCCGCAATCAGCGCAAACAGCGCAGATAAGCCCACTGAGCCTGCCCCAATAACCGCTGCAGCTTTTTCAGGAAGATTGCTGCGTCCCGCCGCTAAAAGGATAAAACCAATGAGCGGAAATAATACTGTTAAATATAAATAGCTCATCCGCGCATCTCACTAGCAGCATCCACATCCAAATGATGGAAGCGATGATAGAACTGAAGGACGATAGCAAGACCGATACAAGCCTCTGCCGCAGCAAGCGTTAAGATCAGAATGAACATGATTTGGCCATCCGGCTGCGCCCATGCGCTGCCTGCCAAAACAAACGCTAAAGCAGCGGCGTTCATCATGATTTCAAGGCTCATCAAAATAAATAGCAGATTGCGTCGCACCATCACACCGTAAAATCCCAGTGCAAAAAGAATGGTGGCAACGATCAAGCCATGTTCTAAAGGAATGTTGCCCATTATTCTTTTTCCTCTTCTGCACTTGGTTCACGTTTGCCAAGATGGTATGCAGCCACCAGAGCGCCCAGCAGCAGCATTGCGGCAACTTCAACCAGCAATAGGTAATGAGTAAAAAGCGCTGTGCCGACAGCTTTCGGACCAATCATTTCCGCGCCCATCAGCATAGACGGTTTGGTGTAATCAGAACCCAGCATCCAAACCAGCACAAGACCCATCAGGAAGCTCATCAGCGCAGGATAAGCCCACGCAGATGAAGTCAGCCATTTGCTTTCCTGTTCCATAGTTTGCTGACCCAAGTTCAGCATCATCACCACGAATACGAAAAGCACCATAATCGCGCCTGCGTAAACAATGATCTCTAACGCGCCGGCAAACGGCGCGCCAACGATCATGAACATGCCGGCAACAGCAAGTAAAGAAACGATCAGGCTTAATAATGCATGTACAGGATTCGTGTTGGTCACAACACGAATCGTAGAAACGATGGCCACGAGCGCCATCAAATAAAACGGCCACATCATGGTAATAGACTCCGTACATCAACAGGCGCGCTTTCGCGTTGCGCTTGACCTTTGTCTTTGCCTGCAACTGCCATACCGGTTACGCGGTAGAAGTTGTAGTCAGGATATTTACCAGGACCTGAGATAAGCAAGTGTTCTTTCTCATACACAAGGTCTTGACGAACGTATTCACACAGCTCGAAATCTGGTGTCAACTGAATCGCAGTTGTCGGACACGCTTCTTCACACATACCGCAGAAAATACAGCGAGAGAAGTTGATACGGAAAAATTCCGGATACCAGCGGCCATCTTCATGTTCTGCTTTTTGCAGTGAAATACAGCCGACTGGGCATGCAACCGCACAAAGGTTACATGCTACACAGCGCTCTTCGCCATCTGGGTCGCGCGTCAGCACGATACGGCCGCGGAAACGCGGCGGTACGATTTCTTCTGCCGGCACTTCCGGATATAAAATGGTGTCACGTTTACGTGTCACGTGTGAGAAAACCATCCACAGTGAACGTACAATTGACCCAAATCCAGCTAGAAACTTAAACATTTTGTTCTCCTTGCTGTCTTAGGCCTGATTCATCAGAATCACAGCACCAGTAACCAAAAGGTTTACCAACGCCAACGGCAAGCAAATTTTCCAGCCAAAATTCATTACTTGGTCATAACGCGGACGCATTAAAGAACCACGCGCCAAAACGAACATCATGACAAAGAATGCTGTTTTGATAATGAACCAGAATGCTGCTGGAACAAACGGAATTTCAAGGTTGAATGGCGCTAACCAGCCACCAAAGAATAGAGTTACGATCAGAGCAGAGATCAGTACGACGTTAACGTATTCCGCAACGAAGAACATCCCCCACTTCATGCCGCCATATTCGACATGGTAGCCTTCCGCCAATTCCTGTTCCGCTTCCGGCTGGTCAAATGGGTGACGGTGAGTTACCGCTACGCCTGCAACCACGAAAATCAAGAAACCTAAGAATTGAGGAATAACAAACCAAACATCGCGCTGCGCTTCTACAATTTCACGCATATTGAATGAGCCGGCAATTGCCACTACGCCCATCAGTGAGATACCCAAGAACACTTCATAAGAAATGGTTTGAGCTGCAGAACGCAGACCGCCTAATAACGCATATTTGTTATTTGACGACCAGCCGCCGAACAATACTGCATAAACTGCAATACCGGCCATTGCCATAAAGAACAGTAAGCCGATGCTCATGTCCGATACGCCTAAATAAGGCGATACCGGAATAACCATGAATGACAGTACTGCAGTCCCCATTGCCACTGCTGGCGCCAGACGGAAAGTCAGTTTGTCGGCAAATTTTGGCGTCCAGTCTTCTTTGAACATGATTTTCAGCATGTCGGCAACAATCTGGAACATACCGCCCGGACCTACACGGTTCGGACCGTAACGGTCTTGCCATAATGCCAGCAGACGCCGTTCAATAAACGACATCAGCGCAGCAATTAAAACCACGGCCAGCAAAATCACAATCGCTTGCAGCACAGAATAGGCAATTGGCCAGTTCTCAGCCCACAGCGGTGTTTGACGGATTAATTCTTGATTCATGAATTACACTCCTACCGCGACTGAAACAGGCTCTGCAAGAGATACCGTTGGCGCTAAGCCAATTGGATAACCGATATAACCTGTAGGTAAATAGTCAATCACCTGTACTGGCAGCACGATTGAAGTCTCGCCAGACTGTACAGTAATTTTTTGACCGTTTTGAACGTTCAAGCGCGCAGCATCCTGCTCACCAACAGCAAATGCAGCTTCAGGAATACGTGATTCCATGGCTGGGGTTTTCACTGTAAATTCGCCAGAAGCAAAAATATGGTGCATTGGCACAAGACGGAAACTTTCCGGATTTACCGCAACTGCTGCAGGCGCAACGTATGTGCGTGCTGGACGTTTTGGCAAACGGTCGAATAAACGAATACCTGCATCACCGCCTTTTAAGTGGCCGCCCACGTTGTCTTGGAATTTGTTCCAAGCTTGCGGTGAGTTCCAGCCTGCAGACCATGCAAATGGCACAAGCGATGCTGGAGTTTGGTTACCGACATAACCTTCCATAGAGAATGTTAACGCAGAGTCTATATCAACCGGCTGTTTAGGCTCATGAATAGACAGCGGCGCGCGCATTGCAGTACGGCCAGAGTAACGGCGCGGTTCACGCGCAACTTTAAGACCATGTACACGGAAGCCCGCATCTGGCGCTACGTCTTGAATCGCTTCAAGAGCAGGTACGTTTTTCGCAACTGACTCAATCACGTCATCAAGCAGTGTCCAAGAAATCGCTTTGCCCTTCACGCCAGTTTCAATGGCATGCAGCCAGCGCCAAGATTCTTTAATCGCAAGCTCTGGTTTGTAGTAGCTCGGGTCATACACTTGGTAGAAACGCTGCGCACGGCCTTCTTGAGAAACCACAGTACCATCGCCTTCAGCAAAGCTTGCAGCAGAAAGTACAATGTTTGCTTTTGCAACAGTTGCAGTTTCAGAATGATCGAGAACAATCACTTCTTTTCCTGAAAGCGCCGCATCAACTTGCGCTGCCGGCAGACGGCGATACAAGTCATTTTCAACAATAACAACTGTGTCAAAATCTTGCGCAAATGCTTGTTCTAAGCTTTGACCGCCTAGAATTGCCAAGCCCATTGAGTTCACTTCAGGAACAGTCAATGTTAAGCCTGCATTTGAACCTAGATTCTGTGCAACTTGTGCAGCCGCTTCCATGATTGCAGCGTCTTGCAGGCTCGTACCAGAGATGATCAATGGTTTTTTCGCAGCTTTTAAGGTATCTGCAATGGTTTGCGCAAATGCTTTCGCATCGTCATCTAAACCAAGAATCGCTTCACCTTTCACGCCTGCAGCAATTGCGAAACCTAAACGCGCGATGTCATTTGGAGAAGCAACGACTTCACCGGCAGCAACGTCTGCTAGACGGGTTTGTGTCGCAGCCAAGATGTAAATCGGAGATTTGGCATCTTGTGCAATACGTTTCACAGGTTCAGCTAACCAGTCTTGAGTACGGCGTTCTGCCGCCATTTCTTTGCCTTTATTTTTCGCAGCTTGGCGAACAGATAAAGCCATACGTGGCGCAGTTTGCGTAAGATCTTCACCCAAAATCAGCACAGCATCATAGCTCTCAATTTCACGCATGCCCGGGTTGTAAACACCCTCGGTTTGCATAATTGAGGCTGCTAATTCAACCAAGTTTTGCTCTTTCTGAGACATCCCGGTTGAGTAGCTGTCTTGGCCAACTAATTCGCGCAGCGCGAAGTTTGACTCAAGTGATGCACGCGGCGAACCGATACCCAGTACTTTTTTGCCTTGGATATTGGCAATCACCGTATCTAGCGCAGTATCCACAGAAACTGTTTCTACCGCTGCGCCATTGCGGAACTGCGGCTGACGCGGACGGTCTGCACGGTTCACATAACCTGTACCGAAACGGCCTTTATCGCAAAGGAAGTATTGGTTAACGTCGCCATTGAAGCGGTTTTCTACACGGCGCAATTCACCATAGCGTTCACCCGGAGAAATGTTACAGCCTGAAGAACAGCCTTGGCATACGCTTGGCGCATACTGCATGTCCCATTTACGGTTATAGCGTTCTGAGTGAGTTTTGTCTGTGAATACACCTGTTGGACAAACTTCAGTCAAGTTGCCAGAGAATTCAGATTCTAAAGTACCTGATTCTGGACGGCCGAAGTAAACGCGCGAAGCGTTTGCATACACACCAAAGTCTGTACCGCCCGCATAGTCTTTGTAGTAGCGCACACAACGGTAACAAGCAATACAGCGGTTCATTTCGTGAGAAATGAATGAGCCTAACTCTTGGTTGTAGTGCGTACGTTTAGTGAAACGGTAGCGGCGGCGGTCATGCTGTGTCATTACAGTCATATCTTGTAAATGACAGTGACCGCCCTCTTCACACACTGGACAGTCGTGCGGGTGATTGGTCATCAAGAATTCAACAACAGAAGCGCGAAAATCTGTCGCTTCTTTGTCTTCAATCGAGATATAGGTATTGTCAGATGCAGGCGTCATGCATGACATCACCAAACGGCCACGCGTATCGTCCGCGTTGGCATATTGTTTGACGGCACATTGACGGCAAGAACCGACAGAACCTAAGGATGGATGCCAGCAGAAGTAAGGGATATCAATACCCAGACTCAAACATGCCTGCAACAGGTTTTCTGAGCCGTTTACTTCGTAGTCTTTTCCATCGACATGAATTGTAGCCATAGTCGAATTCCTTAAACTTGTTCTGCGTTGCTAACTTGAGCAGCAGCATTTACTACTTTTGCTTCAAATTCGCCACGGAAATGTTTGAGTGCGCCCATTAACGGTTCCATCGCACCTGGAGCATGCGCACAGAAAGTTTTACCAATCCAAAGCTTGCGGGTCAGTTCCTGCAAGTGATCGATATCTTCTTGTTTGCCTGTGCCATCTTCCAATGCTTTAAGCGCTTTAACCGCCCAAGGCAAACCGTCACGGCAAGGTGTACACCAGCCGCAAGATTCACGCGCAAAGAATTCTTCTAAGTTACGTGTTGCAGAAACCATGCACTGAGTTTCATCTACCACCATCAGCAGACACGTACCTAAACGTGAACCAGCTTTCATGATGCTCTCAGCATCCATAGGAAGGTCAATGTGTTCAGCCGCCAAAAAGTCAGTTGAAGCGCCGCCTGGAAGCCATGCTTTAAGCTTTAAGCCATCACGCATGCCGCCGGCATAATCTTCAATCACTTCACGCGCAGTTGTACCAAACGGAAGTTCCCAAAGGCCTGGGAATTTTACTTTGCCTGAAGCGCCGTAAATTTTTGTGCCCGGATCTTTCGACTTCCCTTCAGACAAGCCAATGTACCATTCTGGACCGCGCAGCATAATAGCCGGCAAGTTGTTGTACGTTTCGACGTTGTTGACAATGGTCGGACGACCCCAAGCACCTGCAACTTGCGGGAATGGCGGTTTAGTACGCGGGTTCGCGCGGCGGCCTTCCAGCGAGTTAATCAATGCCGTTTCTTCACCGCAGATATAACGGCCAGCGCCGGTATGCACATGCAGTTCAAAATTCCAGCCAGTGCCTTGGATATTTTCACCCAAGTAACCTTTGGCGCGGATTTGATCCAGCGCTTCATTCAAATACTGTGCAGCTTCGATGTATTCACCGCGAATGAAGATATAACCTTGAGTCGCCTCTAGGGTATATGCAGCAATCAACATACCTTCAATCAGCTGGTGAGGAAGTTTTTCCATCAGCAAGCGGTCTTTGAATGTACCCGGTTCCATTTCATCGGCATTGCAGATCAGGTAGCGAGGGCCTGAGTTATCGTTTGGCGCCATTAGCGACCATTTGATCCCTGCAGGGAAACCTGCACCGCCACGGCCTTTTACGGTTGCAGCTTTAATCACTTCAAGCACTTCTTTCGGCAGCATGCCAATCGCTTTTTTAAAGCCAGCATAGCCTTCTAAAGCTTCGTAATCATCTGCGCTGCGTACGTGCTCCTGTTTGCTCAAACGCCATGTTAATGGGTGAGTTTCTGGGTTGCCGTCGCCATAAATTGGTCTTGGTTCAGTATTCATACATACTTCTCCAATAACTGTTTAATTGAAGTCACTTCCACTAGACCGTGAGTGTCTTCATCAATCATCAACGTTGGGCCTTTATCGCAGTTCCCTAAGCAGCAGATTGGAAGCAATGTGAAACGGCCGTCAGCAGTCGTTTGACCGAACTGGATGCCAAGTTCACGCTGAAATGCTTCAGCTAAAGTTTCTGCGCCCATCAGGAAGCAGGCAATTGAGTCACACAATAAAATTACGTGACGGCCTACAGGTTGACGGTAAATACGGTTGTAGAACGTAGCCACACCTTCAAGGTCGGCAAGGCTCATGCTCAGCAATTGAGCAATCGCATTCATTTGCGCATCATCTACCCAGCCGTTGCGGCGCTGAACGCATTTTAAAGCGTCCAAACATGCTGCGCGCGGGTATGGATAATGCTCGATGTGGTGTTGAATATCATGGATTTCTTCCGAAGTTAAAATCCCTTCAACATTCACACGCGGTTTTTTGTCAGTCAAAATCATCATAATGCGTTTACCCCTTAGCGATCCACGTCAGCCATTACGACGTCAATGGTCGCTAAATAAATGATTAAGTCAGACATTAAGCTGCCGTTAATCACAGAAGGCATTTGCTGTAAATGCGTGAAGGTTGGCGTACGGATACGTGTACGGTAACTCATCGTTGACTTGTCTGAAGTCAAGTAGTAGTTCGACGCGCCTTTCACCACTTCCGCCATGACAGAGCTTTCGCCTGCTGGCATTACAGGACCCCATGACACGCTCAAGAAGTGCGTAATCAATGTTTCAATGTCTTGTAAAGTTTTATCTTTAGGCGGCGGAACAGCCAACGGATGGTCTGCTTTGTACGCGCCAGAAGGCATGTTGTCTAAACATTGCTTGATGATTTTCAATGATTCTTCGATTTCACGGAAGTGAACCAGCACACGCGCATAAGCGTCGCCTTCGTACTCTAGCGGCACATCAAAGTCATAGTTTTCATAACCGCTGTATGGACGGTATTTACGTACGTCAAAGTCGATACCTGTAGCACGCAGACCAGTACCTGTTACACCCCAAGCCAATGCAGATTTCGCATCGTATTGAGCTACGTTACGTGTACGGCCAACAAACACTGAGTTTTTCAGCGCTGCTGTATAGTACTCTTTCAAACGGCCCGGCATCCAATCCAGAATTTCACGGATCAGTTTATCCCAGCCATTTGGCAAGTCATGCGCAGTACCGCCAATACGGAACCATGCTGGATGCATGCGGTAACCCGTGATCGCTTCAACAGCATCATAGATTTTTTGACGGTCGGCGAACATATAGAAAACTGGCGTCATACCGCCGGCATCCTGAATTGCAGTACCGATATACAATAAATGGTTATTGATGCGGAACAATTCAGACAGCATTACACGGATACATTGCGCGCGGTCAGGAACAGTGATGCCTGCCATTTGCTCTACGCCTAAAACGTAAGGCATGTTTTGCGCACAGCCGCCCAAGTAATCGACACGGTCTGTGTAAGGAATGAATGAATGCCATGTTTGACGTTCAGCCATTTTCTCCACACCGCGGTGGTGATAGCCGATGTCAGGCACACAGTCTTTCACTTCCTCACCGTCCAGCTGTAAGATCACACGGAAAGCACCGTGCGCAGATGGATGGTTCGGACCTAAGTTTAGGAACATGAAATCTTCATCATCGTTCCCGCGCTTCATGCCCCAATCTTCAGGCACAAAACGAAGATGCTCTTGCTCGTAATCCTGTTTCGCTTGGTTCTGCATATACGGTGTATATTCAGTTGCACGCGCTGAGTATTCTTTACGCAGCGGGTGACCTTCCCAATACGTTGGCAGCAAAATACGGCGGAGCATTGGATGCCCTTCGAAATTGATGCCGAACATGTCATACGCTTCACGTTCGTACCAGTTGGCATTTGGCCAAATATTCGTTGCAGTCGGAATATTTGCATCATTCTCGCTTAATGCAACTTTGATACGGATATCACTGTTGCGCTCTAGCGAAAGCAAGTGATAGAACACAGTGAAGTCTGAAGCAGGCAGTCCATCACGGTGAGTACGCAGGCGCTCATCTACTGCAGACAAGTCGAACAGCATCACGTAAGGACGTGACACCGTACGCAAGAACATTAAAACGTCTTGCACACGTGCGCGCTCGACCCAGACTGTCGGAAAGTCTTCAAAAGTCGTTTGCACGTAGAAGTTCTCACCAAACTTGGTTTTGAGCTCTTCTACAATTGCAAATGCAGGGCGTGAATCAACGGGAGTTGATTCCGGCATAGCAATGTCAGTTTCAGCCATTGGCTTGGCTTCCTATTTAATACAAATTCAGTCAACCTAAACGACAATTACACCCAGACCGGGTGCATCAAACATTTGCCGTTTAAATTATTTAATTTCATCCATAGAGCGCAGATTTTTCACTGCAATGCGCTGCGCTTGCTTACGGTCGCGTTCAGGCTGCATCTTTGGCTTATACACTGGCTTAAGATCATCACCGATAACCGCGGACAACGGGCGGCGCTCTAATTGAATTTGGTCTTGCAATAGCAGCAATGCTTGAATTAATGCTTCAGGACGCGGCGGACAGCCTGGAATGTACACATCCACAGGGATGATTTTATCTACGCCTTGCACAACAGAATAAATGTCGTACATACCGCCTGAGTTTGCACATGCGCCCATGGAAATTACCCATTTCGGCTCAAGCATTTGCTCGTACAAACGCTGAATTACAGGCGCCATTTTCATGAAGCAGGTACCTGCAACAATCATGACGTCAGCCTGACGAGGTGAAGC
>JASLHF010000171.1 GCA_030152275.1 Acinetobacter sp.
TGTAACAAAAATTAGCAACTCAGTTTGACTAGTTGTCTTAACACTATTTTTAAATAATGTGCCAATCACTGGCAAATCACCTAAAAAGGGAACTTTCTGATATTGGTTTTGCTTAAGATCATCAAAGATCCCGCCCAAGACTACAGTCTCACCATCACCGACCAATACATTTGTTTCTAATTTATTGGTGTTAATCAAATAACCTGCAGAGGTTAGTGTACCAAGGGTATCTTTTTCAACCTTCAGCTCCATTTGCACTTTCCCGTCAGGGGTAATGCTTGGTGTAACTTCAAGTTTTAAATTTGCATCTACAAAACTGGTAACCGTGCCGCCTTGTGCACTCCAAGTCTGATAGGGAACCTGATCACCGCGTAAAATTGAAGCTTTTTGTTTATCACCAGTGAGTACTTTTGGCGCTGACAATACTTCAGCATGGCCATCTGACTGCATAGCAGTCAATTGAAGATCCAGCATAAAATCTGAAATTTTCAATAAGCCGAAATTAAATGTACCTGCTGTAGCTGTGCCCAAATCCACCCCTAAATCAAATTTTGGTGAATATTCGCCGCCCCAAACAGTAGAGCCGTTTGCGCCAGCGCTTAACGAAGGATTATTACGCGTCAACCCCCAGTTAACCCCCAGTTCACGCGAAAACTCTGTCTGTGCAGTAACAATACGCGCTTCAACCATCACTTGCTTAACTTCCACATCAAGCAAATCCACCATCTTGCGGATTTTATCGATATTTTGAGCAGTATCATTAATAATTAATGTGTTGGTACGATTATCTGAAACCACACTGCCGCGAGAGCTTAGCAAGCTTTCTAAAGCCAAAGAAGATGATGCGGCTGTACCATTTGAAGCAGCGCCTTTACTATCTCGCGAATCTTCTAATAACTTTAATATTTCAGAAGCTTTCGCATAATTTAAACGAAGATATTCTGTTTGAATTGGCGCCAATTTAACACTTTGCGCGATTGCTTTTGCTTCATCATCTTCGGATTTGATTAATTCTGCTACAGGCGCAATCCAAATCACACTGCCATTACGGCGCTTGTCTAAGTTTTTAGTTTTTAAAACAATATCTAAAGCCTGATCCCAAGGTACATCTTTTAAACGCAAAGTAATATTGCCCTGTACCGAATCTGCAGCCACCATATTAATATCAGTAAAATCAGCCAGCAGCTGCAGTACGCGGCGCACTTCAATATCTTGGAAATCTAAAGAGATTTTTTTACCAGTATAACTGTTTGATGCTTTCGAACGCATTGGATTTTTGTCTTCAGGGCGCTTCAGGCTGACAGTCAGTTTATTGTCTGTTTGATAAGCCATATATTCAAAATTGCCAGAAGACTGAATGGTAATTACCCCATTGCCGTTATCATTATGCGCATCCACTGTGGAAACTGGAGTGGCAAAATCATTGACGTTTAAGCGGCGGGTTAAATGTGCCGGGACTTTATTACCCAAAGTCCGGATCACAATCTTACTGCCTTGCTGCTGTACATCAACCGGCGTATTGCCACCAAGCAAATCGACTACGACCTGACCTTCACCGTTCGAGCCGCGGTGAAAACCAATATCAGAAATACCTTGTGATTGACGCTGCTGCGCGGCTGGCTGCATTAAAGCCTGAGCCGGCGAATTGATTTTTAGAATAAAGGTATTGCCTTCTGTCCGTGTTGTAAATGCGCCAGCATTGGCTAAATTCACGGTTAGACGAGAACGCTGCGCATCTGAAGTAACATCAATTGAAGCAGCTTCATTGGTTGCCACTGGAATCGAGCTCTGATTAAGCTTTTGCCCTGTTTTATCAAAATCCAGAATCAATCTAGACGGCTGCTCCAGCTGGTAAGCCTGTGGCTGAGGCGGCAAACCGTTAAACATCACACGAATTTCTGTACCCTGGCCTGGCAGCTGCATCGGCACGATATTGGTCATCGCCACTTGCGCGCTGGCTGCCTGCATCACCGCCATTGCTACCGCGCCCATAGAAAATTGACGAAATACTTGGTTCATTGTATTGCCATCCCCAAAAATAAAATCTTTAAAACTATTATTCATTTTTATTCCTTTCGCTTAAGGTGCCGGTCCAATTAAGATAAGGCTTCTTGGACGTTCCACATATCCTTCTCGCCCGTCTGGAATAATCTCAATCAAATCAATTTGAGTAGGTGTAATTCTGATAATGCGCCCTTGATTAAGCCCCATATAATTACCCACCTGCACATGATCCACTTGACCATCCGGTGTCTGTATCAATCCAACTATACCGCCCGTCTGGCTACGCAGGCTGCCTTTCATATTCAAGTTTTCTAGTGGATAACTTTCTAGTGGCTGAGGTTGGCGGTTAAAATTCGGATAAACCCGCTTACCGGCCATAATTTTAAGTTCAGCCGCCAAAGAGCTTGGCAAAAAAGGGCTTTTCAACTGATGCGCCGCATAGGCAAAATTATCAACAGGTGTAAAATCTGGCGCCGGCTCAATGGGCAAAGGAGGCTGATTGCGGATCTCGGCCATTTGCTGATTAACAGCATCAATGCGGGAATCACAGCCAGCTAAAACCAAGCCAATAAATGCAAACATAGAAACTTTAGTCATTTTCATTGGTTTGCTCCCCCTGCCGGTGCTGGTGACGAATTATCACCTACATAACGATAAGTTTTTGCTTTCAAATTATAATCTATGCTGGGAATTTCAGATTTTTTATTCGTATTGCCTGTAGCTGTGATGGTAAAATCATGCAATGTTACAATTCGAGATAATCCGGCAATCCCGCTGACAAATGAACCAAATGCATGGTAATCCCCTGTCGCATCAATAGAGATTGGCTGTTCTATAAAGAACTCTTGCTTAACCTCAGGCTCTAAACGGATATTTTTAAACTTTAAACCTGAATTCACGCCAGTTAAGTTAATATCTTCAACCAGACCTGGAATTTCTGTATCTTTGGGCAACTGATCCAACTGCTGGTTAAAGCGCGCTTCCATTTCCTGCAGTTGTGTCTGATATTGCTGTAAATTGCGCAGTTTAGAATCCTTTTCTCTAAACTCATTCAGCAGATTTTGCTCCTGTGCGTTAGCATTGGCAATTTCATCCATTTTGCCTTTTATCGCAAGAAAATAACCGGCTGCCAGCACAAAAACAATGATAAAAATCCAGCAGGTAATTTTTACGGATAAAGGCCAGCTGCCGTAATTATTCGGATCCAGCGTATTAAACTGCTGCATAAACTTATCAAAAGTCATTTTTTTCTTAGGCGTTGCAGCCATATCCGGATTTAGCTCTTCAAATTCATCGTGACTCATTTGGCCGCCTCCGCTGTCGTATTACCTTTAGTTTCACCTTTCGCAGGCACAGCAGTTTTTGTATCTGCACCTGACAGTTCAGGTTGAGCAATAGTGTCTAAATCAGCCGTCACAACAAAGCTGCCATAGCTTTCTTCGACACGCGGCACTATTGAGCTTTGCGCTTGGTCTTTCTTTTCTTCCCCAGCAAGGAAGGAACTCATAAATGCATTGCGGTACCAAGGAGATGCTTCTAGATTCCTCAGTAAATCAGCTACCGCATTCGGACTTTCCGCGCGTCCTTCAAAGGTAAATCTGTCACCTAAACGGCTAAATTTTGTGATGTACATATTACCTGGAGTCACGCGCACCAATTCATCAATTAAATGCACAGCAATTGGACGCTGGCCTTGCAAGCCTTGAATCAGCTTCATGCGCTCAACAATCGCATTGCGCTGTTCTTGCAGCCCTTCCAGTGATTTCAGCTGCACATCTAAA